>DASTYI010000128.1:0-22244 GCA_035765045.1 Iamia sp.
ACCAAGGTCGTCTACCAGGGCCTCACCGGCTCGCAGGGCCGCTTCTACGGCCTCCGGAACCGTGACTACGGCACCCAGGTCGTGGCCGGCACCAACCCCAAGAAGGCCGGCACCGACGTCGAGGGCATCCCGATCTTCGCCAGCGTCGCCGACGCCAAGGAGGCCACCGGGGCCACCGTCTCGTGCGTCTTCATCCCGGCGGCGGGCGTGAAGGCCGCCGTCATGGAGGCGGCCGAGGCCGGCATGGAGCTGGTCGTCGTCATCACCGAGGGCGTCCCCGCCCAGGACGAGGCCTGGTTCTTCAACAAGGTGAAGCGGGACTTCCCCGGCACCCGCATCCTCGGCCCCAACTGCCCCGGCCTCATCAGCCCCGGCAAGGCCAACATCGGCATCACCGCCGGCGAGATCGCCAAGCCCGGTGGCCCGGTCGGCATCGTGTCCCGCTCGGGCACGCTGACCTACCAGGCGCTCTACGAGCTCAAGCTGGCCGACATCGGCGTCACCACCTGCGTCGGCATCGGGGGTGACCCGGTCCCCGGCACCTCGTTCATCGACTGCCTGGAGGCCTTCGAGGCCGACCCCGAGACCAAGGCCGTGATGATGATCGGCGAGATCGGCGGCTCGGCCGAGGAGGAGGCCGCCGAGTTCATCAAGAGCTCGATGTCGAAGCCGGTGAGCGCCTACGTCGCCGGCGTCACCGCGCCCCCCGGCAAGAAGATGGGCCACGCCGGCGCCATCGTCTCGGGCGGCAAGGGCACCGCCGCGGCCAAGATCGAGGCCCTCGAGGCCGCCGGCGTCCGGGTGGGCCAGAACCCCACCGAGGCCGGCGCCCACATGGTCGACATCGTCAAGGAGCTCGGCCTCGCCTGAGGTCGCCCCGCTGAAGCTCCTCAGCTGGAACTGCAACGGGCTGCGCTCGGTCATCGCCAAGGGGGTCCTGGAGGACCTGGTGGTGGCCGAGCAGCCCGACGTCCTGCTGCTCCAGGAGACCCGCGTCCAGGTCGAGCCGCCCGGGCTCGGGTTCCTCGACGGCTACGAGCGGGTCTTCAACGCCGCCGACCGACCCGGCTACTCGGGGACGGCGGTGTTCAGCCGGCTGCCGATCGTGGCGTCCCGGGAGGGCCTGGGCCGGACGCTGCGCGACCCCGAGGCCCGGGTGCTGACCGTCGACCTCCCCGGCCTCACCGTCATCAGCGCCTACGGCACCAACGCCCGGCGCGACCTCAGCCGGCTGCCCGAGCGGATGGCCTTCGACGCCGCCCTCACCCGGCACCTCCGCACCCGGGGCCGGGCCCGGCCCGTCGTCCTCGGCGGGGACCTCAACGTCGCCCCCGACCGGATCGACCTGGCCCGCCCCACCCCCAACAAGGGCAAGAGCGGGTTCACCACCGAGGAGCGCGACGCCTTCCGGGCCCACCTGGCCGCCGGCTACCTCGACGCCTACCGGCACCTCGACCCCGAGGGGCGGCACTGGACCTGGTGGTCCAACCTGCCCGGCGCCCGCGACCGTGACGTCGGCTGGCGGATCGACCACTGGCTGGTCAGCCGGCGCCTCCGCCCCCGCCTGGTGCGGGCCTGGGCCCTCCAGCACGTCCGCGGCAGCGACCACTGCCCGATCGGCCTGGAGCTGGCCCCCGCCCCCGAGACACCGAGCTGGCGATCAGATCCGACGGGAAGCCGTCGGATCTGATCGCCAGTAGGGGGGTGGGGTGTCCTACGGGGTGTTGGACGGGGGGATCGGGGGGATGGCGTCGGGGCCGCCGCCGACGTGGTCCGACGGCGGGGCCGGCGGCGGGCCGGGGATGACCTGCGTCCCGGGGTCGATCAGCGCACCGCCGGGAGGGCCCCCCGGGTCGACCGGCGGCGCCGGCTGCGGGTCGAGGGGGCCGGGCTCGGGCGAGGGCCCGGGCGGCGCCGGGGCCGGGTCGGGGCCGGGCTGCTGCCACTGGCCCGGGGCGGGCGGCGGCGTCCACGACGGCGGCGCCCCCGGATCGGGCTGCCACTGGCCGGGGGCGGCCGAGGCGTGCGGGTCCCAGCCCTGCTGCTGCGGCGGCTGCGGCGGGGGCGGCGGCACCGGGGCGCCGGGGGCACCGGGGGCGGGCCACTGGCCCGGCTGCTGCGGGGCCGGCGGCGGGGTGGGCTGCGGCCACTGCCCGCCGGGCTGCGGCTGCGGCTGGGGGGCCGGACCGGTCGGGGTGCCCCACTGGCCCGACGGCGGGCCGCTGCCGATCGTGGTGGTGGTGCCCTTCTTGGCGTCGAGCACGCCGAGCACCGTGCCGGCGGTGACGGCGGCCAGGCCGAGGAACAGCAGCAGGGCGCCCAGGCCCAGCGAGGTGCCCTCGGAGAAGAGGATGTTGACCACGTAGCCGAACCAGAGCAGGACGGCGAAGGCGGTGGCGGCCAGCTGCACCTGGAGGAGCCCGAACCCGGCCACCTGCTTGTCGCCCAGGCCCTTGGCGAAGGCCCGGGCCAGGGCGGCGGCCCCGGCGACCAGGGCGAAGAGCGGGATCCAGGTGCCGACGCCGAAGAAGCCGGGCTGGGTGGTCCAGACCGACCACCCGATGTCGACGAAGTCGCTGTCGGACTTCACGATCTGGACGAACGAGAAGAGGAGGGTCAGGAACGCGCCGCCGGCGGTGACGATCGGGCCGATCGGCAGGGCCGTGGCGGCGGGGGGTGCCGGTTGGGGGGATTGGGGCCAGGCCACGTGGTGCGTGCCTCCTGTGGGGGGATGTGATCGGTCTAGCCGACCGGGGAGCGGCCGGCCCTCCCTACCCTGCGGTCGGTCCGTGCACCCCTGCTCGGTGGGACGCGGGGTGACGACCCCGCTAGGTTCGCCCGACGTGCAGGTCGCGGTGCTGGTGTCGGGATCGGGGACCATCCTCGACACCTTCCTGGCCGACGCCATCCCGGTGGCCGTCGTCGTCGCCGACCGGCCCTGCGTCGCCCTCGGGAAGGCCGAGCGGGCCGGGGTCCGGGCCGAGCTGGTGGCGCGCGAGCGCTTCGGCCCCTCCTTCGACCGCGACGCCTACTCGGCCCGCCTCGCCGCCGTGCTCGCCGGCCACGGCGTCGACCTCGTCGTCATGGCCGGGTTCGGCACGATCCTCAGCCGGCCGATGCACGACGCCTTCCCGGCCCGCATCCTCAACACCCACCCGGCGCTGCTGCCCAAGCACAAGGGCTGGCACGCCGTGCGCGACGCCCTGGCCGCCGGCGACACCGTCACCGGGTGCACGATCCACGTCGCCGGCCTCGAGGTCGACACCGGGGAGGTCCTCGCCCAGGTCGAGGTGCCCGTCCTCCCCGGCGACGACGAGGCCACGCTCCACGAGCGGATCAAGGCCGTCGAGCGGCCGCTCTACTCGCAGACCCTGCGGGGCGTCCTCGACGGGACGATCCCGCTGCCCACCACCCAGGAGACCTGACCGTTGCGCGCCCTGCTCTCGACCTACGACAAGACCGGTGTGGTCGACCTCGCCCGCGGCCTGGCCGACGCCGGCTGGGACCTGGTGTCGAGCGGCGGCACCGCCAGGGCCATCGCCGAGGCCGGGATCGCCGTCACCGACGTCGCCGACCTGACCGGCGCCCCCGCCATCCTCGGCCACCGGGTGATGACGCTGCACCCCAAGGTCCACGGGGGGCTGCTCGCCGACCGGGACGACCCGGCCCACGTGGCCGACATGGAGGAGCACGGCATCGAGGGGATCGACCTGCTGGTCAGCAACCTCTACCCGTTCGGCTCGGACCCGGCCGACTTCGAGCACGGCGGGCGGGCCGGGCAGGCCGACCTGATCGACATCGGCGGCCCGGCGATGATCCGGGCCGGGGCCAAGAACCACGCCTTCGTCGGCGTCGTCGTCGACCCCGCCGACTACGGCCCGGTGCTCGACGAGATCCGGGCCGACGGGGCCCTCTCGGCCGCCACCCGCCTGCGCCTGGCGGGGAAGGCCTTCGCCGCCACCGCCGCCTACGACACCGCCGTCGCCGCCTGGTTCGCCGGCGAGGGGGCGGGCGCGGATGCCGCCGCCGAAGCCTCGGGCGAGGACGACCCGCTGCCGTCGGCGCTGCGGATCGAGGCCACCCGCGAGCCGCTGGTCCTCCGCTACGGCGAGAACCCCCACCAGAAGGGGGCGCTGTACCGCACCGCCGGTGCCGACCCGTGGTGGGCGCACGTGACCCAGCACTCGGGGATGGCGCTCAGCTACCTCAACCTCTATGACGCCGACGCCGCCTGGCTGCTCGCCCACGACCTGGCCCAGGCCACCGGGAAGATCGCCTGCACGATCATCAAGCACGCCAACCCGTGCGGGGCGGCCGTCGCCGACACCGCGGCCGAGGCCTACCAGCGGGCCTTCGACTGCGACCCCCGCTCGGCCTTCGGCGGCATCGTCGCCCTCTCGGTGCCGATCGACGGCGACACCGTCGAGGCCATGGTCGCCGCCGCCCAGGCCGACGTCGTCATCGCCCCCGGCTACGGCGAGGGCGTGGTCGACGCCCTCCGGGCCAAGCGCAAGCGGACCCGGCTGCTCGAGGCGCCGGCCCCGACGCCCGATCCGCTCCACGTCCGCCCCGTCACCGGCGGCTACCTCGTGCAGGAGCCGCACGCCTTCGTCACCCCGGCGGCCGACTGGCGGGTCGTCACCGAGCGCATCCCCACGCCCGAGGAGCTGGCCGACGCCGCCCTCGCCTTCCGCCTGTGCGGGTGGGTCACCAGCAACGCCATCGTCCTGGTCAAGGACGGCGTGGCCTGGGGCATCGGTGCCGGCCAGCAGAACCGGGTGGAGGCCGGCCAGATCGCCGCCGCCAAGGCCGCCGGCCGGGCCGCCGGCGGCGCCTGCGCCAGCGACGCCTTCTACCCGTTCCCCGACGGGGTGGAGGCCGCCGCCGAGGCCGGCGTCGCCGTCGTCGTCCAGCCCGGGGGCTCGGTCAAGGACGACGAGGTCATCGCCACCGCCGACCGCCTCGGCCTCGCCATGCTCTTCACCGGCGAGCGCCACTTCCTGCACTGAACCCCCGTTCTGTCCATCCCCGTGAACCTCCACGGTTCACCGGGATGGACAGAACGGGGTTGCCGCCTAGGGTCCATCCACGATGACTGCGATCAAGCTGGACGGGGAGGCGGTGGCCGCCCGGATCAAGGACGAGCTGCGGGCGCGGGTGGGGGCGGTGACCGCGGGGCGGGGGACGCCGCCGGGGCTGGCGACGCTCCTGGTGGGCGATGACGGGCCCAGCCACAAGTACGTGTCGATGAAGCACGCCGACGCCGCCGAGCTGGGGATCGCCACGTTCGACGAGCGGCTCCCGGCCGACGCCCCGGTGGCGGCCATCGAGACGATCATCGACGGCTGGAACGCGGATCCCGCCGTCGACGCCGTCCTGCTCCAGTACCCGTTCCCCGCCCACCTCGACTACGAGGACCTGCTGCTCCGCCTCGACCCCGCCAAGGACGCCGACGGCCTCCACCCGGTCAACCTGGGTCGGCTGGTCATGGGGGTCGACGCCCCCACGGCCTGCACCCCGGCGGGGATCATCGAGCTGCTCGCCGCCCACGACGTGCCGATCGAGGGCCGTCACGTGGTGATCGTCGGCCGGGGCCTCACCATCGGCCGCCCGCTGGCCAACCTGCTGGCCCTCAAGCGGCCCCGGGCCAACGCCGCCGTCACCGTCGTCCACACCGGGGTGCCCGACCTGGCGCCCTACACCCGGCAGGCCGACATCCTCGTCGCCGCCGCCGGCTCGCCCCACCTGATCACCCCCGAGATGGTCAAGCCGGGCGCCGCCGTGGTGGCCGCCGGGGTCAGCTTCCGGGACGGGAAGGTCGTCTCCGACGTGGCCCCCGGGGTCGCCGAGGTGGCCGGCTGGCTCAGCCCCCGCATCGGTGGCGTCGGCCCGCTGACCCGGGCCCTCCTGTTCGTCAACACCGTCGCCGCCGCCGAGAGGGCGACGACGACGGCCTGACGGCGGGCGTTACTGGACGTTCTTGCGGGTGTAGGCCCGGACGGCCAGGGGGGCGAAGACGAGCACGATGCCGACGACCCAGATCCACGTGTAGAGCACCGGGTTCTGGATCGACCACGGGGCGTTGGCGGCGGGGTCGACGGCGGGGTTGCCGAACAGCTCGCGCAGCGAGTCCGACAGCGTGGTCACCGGGTTCCACTCGGCGATGGTGCGGACGACGCCCGGCATCCCCTGGAGGGGGACGAAGGTCGACGCCACGAAGGTGAGCGGGAAGATGGTGGCGAAGCCGATGCCGGTGACGCCCTCGGGCGTGCCCACCATCGCCCCGAGCCAGATGCCGACCCAGATCATGGCGAAGGCGAAGCCGATGGCCAGCCCGTAGGCGGCGAACGTGTCGATGATGCTGCCCCGGATGCGCCAGCCGATGGCGTAGCCGGTGATCGACATGATGACGATCGGGAGCATCGTCTTGAGCACGTTGGCCACGGCGTAGCCGCCGATCACGGCGCCCTTGGCGATGGGGAGCGAGCGGAACCGGTCGATCGCCTGGTTCTTCTGGTCGTTGGCGATGCTCATCGCCGCGCCGAAGGACGTGAAGACCAGCGTCTGGGCCATGATCCCGGCCATCAGGAACTCGCGGTAGATCCGGGGCTCGTCGGGGAACCCGGGGATCTGGATCGAGCCGCCGAAGACGAAGGCGAACAGGACGACGAACATGATCGGCTGGATCGTGGCGTCGCTCAGCTGCTCGGGCTGGCGCTTCATGTGGACGAGCCCACGCCGGGCCAGCACCCACGTGTCGTGGAGCAGGCCCCGGCTGGGACGGGCGAGGTCGGCGGTGGCGCCGGGCGTCGAGCCCTGCGACGCCCCGTCCTCGGTCAGGGCGGGGGTGGTCGTGGCGGTCATCAGTGAGCCTCCTGCAGCTCGTTCTCGTCGTCCATGGGCTTGCCGGTGAGGGTGAGGAAGACCTCGTCGAGGGTGGGCTGGCGGAGGCTGAGGTCCTCGACGCCGAGGCCGCACTCGGCCAGGGCGTCGGCCACCCGGCCGAGGCTGGCCACGCCCTCCTGGGTGGGGGCCACCGCGGTGCGGATGGGCCGGTCGAGCACGGGCTCGGCGCCGGTGATGCGACCGAGGATGGCGGCGGCCTCGTCGAGGCGGTCGGCCTCGGACACGGTGACGCCGATGTTGTCCCCGCCGACCTGGCGCTTGAGGCTGCGGGCGTCGCCCTGGGCGATCACCTTGCCGTGGTCGATGACGAGGATGTCGTCGGCCAGGCGGTCGGCCTCCTCGAGGTACTGCGTGGTGAGGAGGATGGTGGTGCCGCCCTCGGTGAGGGTGTCGAGCACGTCCCACAGCTCGGCCCGGGCCCGCGGGTCGAGCCCGGTGGTGGGCTCGTCGAGGAAGAGGATCTGCGGGTCGGCGATGAGGGTGGAGGAGAGGTCGAGCCGGCGCCGCATGCCGCCCGAGTAGTCGCCGACGACCTTGTCGCCCGCGTCGACCAGGTTGAACTGCTCGAGCAGGTGGTCGGCCCGGGTGCGGGCGTCGCGCCGCGACAGCTGCTGGAGCTCGCCGATCATCACGAGGTTCTCGCGCCCGGTGAGGAGCGGGTCGACGGTGGCGTCCTGGGCGGCGAGGCCGATCCGGCGGCGCACCTCGGTGGGGTGGGTGCGGACGTCGAACCCGGCGACGGTGGCGGTGCCCTCGTCGGCCAGCGACAGCGTGGTGAGGATGCGCACGGTCGTGGTCTTGCCGGCGCCGTTGGGGCCGAGGATCGACGTCACGGTGCCGCTGGCGACGGCGACGTCGACCCCGCCGAGGGCGGTCTTGTCGCCGAAGCGCTTGACCAGCCCATGGGCGTCGATGGCCAGGGACGAGCTCATGTGATGGGACTCCGGTGCTCGGGGGACGGGGTGGGGGCGAACCGGGGGCGGTTCATGGTGGCAGGTGGTCGTCGTGACCCGGTCGCGATTTCCGACGGGTCCATCGTGCGGTGGTGAAGTGGCCATCTCCTGGCCGGTTCACCCGGGTGCTGAGGTGATGACCGCGCCGGGGCGGTCATCTCATCGGTGGGGGAGGGGGACGGTACGACCTCGACCGAGGTTGAGGTCAAGGCCCCGTTGTTCCGCGCCGGAACAACCTACCCGGCGCCGCCTGGCTAGCGTGCCGCGATGGCGCCGGTCCCCGAGCTGACGGCCTCCGGGGCCGCGGTCCTCAGCCTGCTGACCTTCGGCGAGGCCTCGGGCTACGAGCTGCGGACCCGGGCCGACGCCACCCTGCGGTTCTTCTTCGCCGCCCCGGCGATGAGCCAGATCTACGCCGAGCTCGACCGGCTGGCCGCCGACGGGCTGGTGGCCAGCCGCGAGGCCCAGCGCCCGGGCAGCCGCCCCGGCCGGCTCTGGCGGCTGACGGCCAAGGGCCGACGCCGCCTGGCCCGCTGGGCCGCCGAGGAGCCGGTGCCGCCGCCGGTCTACCGGGACCACCTGGCGCTGCGGCTGATGCTGGGCGCCCTGGTCGCCCCCGAGCGGCTGGCCGAGATGGTCGACGAGCAGCGGGCCCGGATCGAGGCCGACCGGGTCGACCTCCAGGCCGTGGCCGACGGGCTCGACCCCTCCGACCCGGATCTCGCCCACCCGGCGCTGGTGGCCGAGTGGGGGCTGGCGACCTACGACGCCGAGCTGGCCGCCCTCGCCCGCGTCCGCGCCCAGCTGGCCGCCGTGCCCCGCGCCGACGGCGGCGACGCCGGCTGACGATCTCGTCGGGTCGCTCGCGTATCGTCCTGCGATGGCCAAGATCGCCGACCTGCTCGCCGCCGGCCGCACGGTCTCGTTCGAGTTCCCGCCGCCGAAGACGGCCCCGGCCCTCGTCGCCTTCGACGAGACGATGGAGGACCTGGCCCGGCTCCACCCGTCGTTCATCTCGGTGACCTACGGCGCCCTCGGCACCACCCGCGACACCACCCGCGACGTCGTCGTCCGGGTCGACAAGGAGCGGGACTTCCCGGCCGTCCCCCACCTGACCTGCGTGGGCCACACCCGGGCCGACCTCGAGGACCTGCTGGTCCACTACCGGGACGCCGGCATCGAGAACATCCTGGCCCTGGCGGGCGACCCGCCGGCCGACGGCTCCGAGGCGGGGGGCGACTTCACCTACGCCACCGAGCTGATCGCCCTGATCCGCGAGGTCGGCGACTTCGGCGTGATCGTGGCCGCCTTCCCCGAGGTCCACCCCCGCTCGCCCGACCGCGAGACCGACCGCCGCTTCCTCGCCGCCAAGCTGGGCCAGGCCGACGCCGCCATCACTCAGTTCTTCTACGACCCGACCGACTACCTGAGGATGGTCGAGGAGCTCGACGCCCTGGGGTGCACGACGCCGCTCATCCCCGGCGTGATGCCCTTCATCAGCGTCGCCGGCCTGCGCCGCATGGCGGCGATGAACGGGAGCGCCATCCCCGCCGCCCTGGAGCCGAAGCTGGAGCGGGTCGACGGGGACAAGGAGGCCACCCGCGCCCTCGGGGTCGAGGTGGCCAGCGAGCTCGGCGCCCGCCTGCTCGCCGAGGGCGTGCCCGGGCTGCACCTCTACACGATGAACAAGGCCCGCTCGGTCCGCGAGGTGTGCGCCAACCTCGGCCTCCTCCAGGACGGGGACGCGCCCGGCTGACCGCCGGGGGCGCGCGGTGGCCGAGGTCGTCGCGCCGGCGCGCCCCGCCGCCCTCGTCCCCGGCGAGGTCGACGCCCTCCTCGTCGGCACGCTCGCCGCCGCGGCGGCGTTCGTCGCCGGGCTGGCCGGCTGCGCCCCGACCGGGATGGCCCGGACCGACGTCGTCCTCACCGCCCTGCTGGCCGCCGCCGTCACCGCCCTCGGGGCGCGGGCCACGCCGATCGCCCTCGGCACCGCCGCCACCGTGGCCCTGGTCGCCGGCGGGACCGGGTCGCTGCGAGCCGTCGCCCTGGTCGCCCTCGTCCTCGTCGTGCCCGTGGCCCGGGCGACGGGCCTGGTGCCGGACCGCCTCGCCGCCGGCGCCACCCTGCCCCCGGGCCCGCCGCTCGCCACCGTGGCCGCCGGGCTGTCGGCCCTGCTGACCGTCCAGGTGGTGCTCCGGCTCCCGCTGGCCGAGCCGGTCCGGGCCTCGGCCGGGATCGCCGCCGTCGCCCTCGTGCCGATCGCCTGGTCGGGCTGGCGGCGCTTGGGCCCGGTCGCCCGCCGGGCCGGTCGGGTGGGGGCCGGGGTGGTCGCGGCCCTGGCCGCCGTCGGGGTCGTGACCGGCGTCGTCGCCGGGGTGCTGGCGGCGTCGTCGCTGCGGGCCGGGTCGGAGGCCTCCGAGCGGGGGCTCGACGCCGTGCGGGCCGGCGACCAACCCGAGGCCGAGGGGATCTTCCGGGGCGCCGCCGCCGACCTCTTCGACGCCCGCTCGCTGGTCCGCTCGTGGTGGAGCCTGCCCGCCCGCCACACGCCGATCGTCGGCCCGCAGATGGCCGCCCTCGACGCCGTCGCCGACGGGGGCGGGCGCACCGCGGCGCTGGCCGCCGACGGCGCCGCCCGCCTCGACGCCGACCGCCTCCGGCTCGACGACGGTCGGCTCGACCCCGCCGTGGTGGCCGAGGCCGCCCCCGTCCTGGCCGGGGTCGCCGACGCCACCGCCGCCCTCCACGAGGACCTGGCCGCCGACGCCCGCCGCTCGGTGTGGCAGATCCCGCCGGTGCGCTCGGGGCTCGACGACGTCACCGAGGCGGTGGGCGACGCCGAGGGGAGCGCCCGCACCGGCGCCCTCGCCGCCGCCCTCGGACCCGACCTGCTCGGCGCCGGCGGCGAGGCCCGCTACTTCGTCGCCTTCGTCAGCCCGTCGGAGGCGCGGGGCACCGGCTTCCTCGGCAGCTACGGCGTGCTGACCCTCACCGACGGCGTGGTCGACCTGGCCGAGGTCGGGCGGAACGACGACCTCAACGCCGCCGGCGGCCCCGACAAGGAGATCACCGGGCCGCCCGAGTACCTCGCCCGCTACGCCCGCTTCGCGCCCGCCACGACGTGGGAGAACGTCACCTTCACCCCCGACGGCCCGACCGCCGGGCGGGTGATGGCCGAGCTCTACGAGCAGTCGGGGGGCGAGCGGGTCGACGGCGTGATCCGCATCGACCCCACCGGGCTGTCGCGGCTGCTCCGGCTGACGGGGCCGATCACCGTCGAGGGCCTGCCCTACGCCCTCGACGCCCGCAACGTGGTGTCGTTCCTCGAGGTCGAGCAGTACCGGCTGTTCGAGGTGGCCGACGAGCGGACCGACCTCCTCGGCCAGGTCGCCGAGGGGGTCTTCGACGCTCTGACCAGCGGGGCGGGCCCGGCGCCGGCCCGGCTGGCGGGGGCGCTCGGGCCCGCCGTCGAGGGCGGGCACCTGTCGGTCTGGCTGCGCTCCGAGGAGGGGCGGGCGCTGGTCGAGCGGCTCGGCGCCGATGGGGCCGTGCCCGAGGTGCGGGGCGACGGCTTCGGCGTCGTCACCCAGAACGCCGGGGGCGGGAAGATCGACGTCTTCATGGAGCGGACCATCCGCTACGAGGCCACCGTCGACGCCGCCACCGGGCGGGTGCGGGCCACGGCCCGGATCGACCTGCGCAACGGGGCGCCGACCGGGGGCGAGCCGCCGTACCTGATCGGCAACCTGGTCGACGCCCCGACCGGCACCAACCGGACGTGGCTGTCGCTCTACTCGCCGCTCGACCTGGTCGGCGTGAACGTCGACGGCCGGCTGGTCGACGTCGACGCCGGGCGCGAGCTGGGGCGCAACGTGTGGTCGGTGTTCGTCGACATCCCGCCCGGGGCGGTCGCCACCATCGAGGTCGAGCTGGGGGGCGCCGTCGACCTGTCGGGCGGGACCTACCGCTGGGACCTCCTGCCCCAGACCACCGTCCGCCCCGACCGGGTCGAGGCCACCGTGACCTTCACCGGGGCGGAGATCGCGGCGCGGCCCGTCGAGCGGCCGGCGCCGGGCGGCGTCACCGTCGAGGGGGCCACGGTCCGGGCCTCCGGGGGCGAGGAGCAGGGGACGTGGGCCGTCGCCGTCGATGTCGAGCGGTCCGGATGACCAGCACTCTCCGAAGCGACCCCTGGCTCGTGATCACGGACAGTGGTAGCCTCTCGGCCGACCACGCTCGTCACGTCGCCGGGAGAGTCCTCGTGCTCCGCAAGATCGTCTTCGTCCTCATCGCTCTGGCCCTCCCCCTGGCGGCGGCCCAGGGGGCCTCGGCCGGCGAGCAGTACCCGCCCACCGGCGACGGCAGCACCACCGTCCCCGCGCCCCACGAGCCCGAGCCGACGCGCTCGGAGGCGGCCCCGCTGGCCCGCACCGGCAGCAGCACCGCCCTGCTCGGCGGGGTGGCGCTGGTCCTCGTGGCCGGGGGTGCCGTGGTGGTCGTCGCCAGCCGACGCCGGGGCACCGCTCCCGTCGTCTGACGTTCGTCACCCCTCCACCCTCCAGGGAGGGGACCGGCCCCGGCAGCCCCTACGATCGCCGGATGGCCAAGATCAAGGTGGAGAACCCGGTCGTCGAGCTCGACGGCGACGAGATGACGCGCATCATCTGGGCGTTCATCAAGGAGCAGCTGATCCTTCCGTACCTCGACGTCGACCTCGAGTACTACGACCTCGGGATCGAGCACCGGGACGCCACCGACGACCAGGTCACGATCGACGCCGCCGAGGCCATCAAGCGCCACGGCGTGGGCGTCAAGTGCGCCACGATCACCCCCGACGAGGCCCGGGTCGAGGAGTTCGGCCTCAAGAAGATGTGGGTCTCGCCCAACGGCACGATCCGCAACATCCTCGGCGGCGTGGTCTTCCGCGAGCCGATCATCATGAGCAACGTGCCCCGCCTGGTGCCGGGCTGGACCAAGCCGATCATCATCGGCCGTCACGCCCACGGCGACCAGTACAAGGCCACCAACTTCAAGGTCCCCGGCGCCGGCAAGCTGACGATCAGCTTCGAGCCGGCCGACGGTGGCGAGCCGATCGAGCACGTCGTCACCGACTTCCCCGAGGGCGGCGGCGTCGCCATGGGGATGTACAACTACAACAAGTCGATCGAGGACTTCGCCCGGGCCTCGTTCTCCTACGGCCTGGCCCGGCAGTACCCCGTGTACATGTCGACCAAGAACACGATCCTCAAGGCCTACGACGGCGCCTTCAAGGACATCTTCCAGGACATCTTCGACCGCGAGTTCAAGGCCGACTTCGACGCCGCCGGGCTCACCTACGAGCACCGGCTGATCGACGACATGGTCGCCGCCGCCATGAAGTGGGAGGGCGGCTACGTCTGGGCCTGCAAGAACTACGACGGCGACGTCCAGTCCGACACCGTGGCCCAGGGCTTCGGCTCACTCGGGCTGATGACGTCGGTGCTGTCCACCCCGGACGGTCGCACCGTCGAGGCCGAGGCCGCCCACGGCACGGTGACCCGGCACTACCGCCAGCACCAGAAGGGCGAGAAGACCTCGACCAACCCGATCGCCTCGATCTTCGCCTGGACCCGGGGCCTCGCCCACCGGGGCAAGCTCGACGGCACCCCGGCGGTCACCGAGTTCGCCGAGACCCTCGAGCAGGTCTGCATCGACACCGTCGAGGGCGGCCGCATGACCAAGGACCTCGCCCTCCTCGTCGGCGGGGACGCCGAGTGGCTCACCACCGAGGAGTTCCTCGCCGCCCTCGACGACGGCCTCCAGCAGAAGATGGCCTGACCCCCCCGGTTCTGGCGATCAGATCCGGCGGGAGACCGGCGGATCTGATCGCCACTACGCCTCGGCGGTCTCCTTGAGGCGGCGGAGGGTCTGGGCCATGCCGTCGCGGAGGCGCTCGTCGCGGCCGGGGACGACCTTGCCGAAGACCTTGGCGATCAGCGGCTTGTCGCCGTCGGTGCGGGTCTCGACCAGGTGGGTGCCCCCGGAACCCGTGGGCGTCAGCCGGTAGGTCCACGTGGCCGCCGACTCCTTGGTGGTGAACGAGAAGACCTCGCCCCGCCGGGACTCCACGACCGTGCTGGTGGTGGCCCACCGGAGCGGGCCCTGGCGGTTCCAGCCCTTGAACCGGGCGCCCTGCCGCGGCCCGGTCCCGCCGTCGAGCCAGGCGCAGCGGTAGCACTCGGGGCTCCACTCGCCCATCCGGGTCACATCGGTGACCAGGTCCCAGACCGCCTCCGGCGGGGCGCTGATGTCGATCTCGGCGGTGTCCTCGGCCACGCCGGCAGCATCGCACGCGGTGTGACCGACGGCCCGTGATGCCGACCGACCGGTCGGGTACGACGCGCCCGCCGAGCGGGTCGGGGTCGGCCAGCACCGGGACGGGCGCGAGGGCCCGGTCGGCTGGGTCGTGGCCTGACGGTCGAGATCCTGACGATCTCGGCCCCGGGTCGAGCGGGGTGCTGGCAACGCTCGTAGCCTGGCCGCCATGCGCGCCTTCGACTCCCTCTACATCGACGGCCAGTGGGTCCCCTCCACCGGCACCGGCACCATCGACGTCATCAACGCGTCGACCGAGGAGGTCATGGGCTCCATCCCCGAGGGGACGCCCGAGGACGTCGACCGGGCCGTCGCCGCGGCCAAGGCCGCCTTCGACGGCTGGAGCCGGACCGACCCGGCCGAGCGGGCCAAGGTGCTCCAGGCCCTGAGCGACGGCCTGGCCGCCCGCAGCCAGGAGATCGCCGAGGTCATCACCGGCGAGGTCGGCATGCCGCTGATGCTGAGCCAGCTGATCCAGGCCGGCCTCCCCACCGCCGTCTCGGGCACCTACGTCGGCCTGCTCGACCAGGTCGAGTGGGAGGAGGAGATCGGCAACAGCCTGGTGGTGAAGGAGCCGATCGGCGTGGTCGGGGCCATCACGCCCTGGAACTACCCGCTCCACCAGATCGTGGCCAAGGTCGCCCCCGCCCTCGCCGCCGGCTGCACCGTCGTGCTCAAGCCCAGCGAGGTCGCCCCGCTCAACGCCTTCATCCTGGCCGAGATCATCGACGGCCTGGGCCTTCCGGCCGGCGTCTTCAACCTCGTCTCGGGCGTCGGCCCGGTGGTCGGCGAGGCCATCGCCAAGCACCCCGACGTCGACATGGTCAGCTTCACCGGCTCGACCCGGGCCGGCACCCGGGTGGCCGAGCTGGCCGCCCCGACGGTCAAGCGGGTCGCCCTCGAGCTGGGCGGCAAGTCGGCCAACATCATCCTCGACGACCTCGAGGGCGAGGCGCTGGAGACCGCCGTGCGCAAGGGCGTCGGCTCGGCCTACCTCAACTCGGGCCAGACCTGCACCGCCTTCACCCGGATGCTCGTCCCCGCCGACAAGCACGACGCCATCGTCGACATCGTGCGCGACGAGGTCGAGAACGTGTACACGGTCGGTGATCCGGCGGCCAACGGCGGGCGCCTCGGCCCGCTGATCTCCGACGCCCAGCGCACCCGGGTGCGCAGCTACATCGAGAAGGGCATCGAGGAGGGCGCCACCCTCGTCACCGGGGGGCCCGAGCAGCCCGAGGGCCTGCCCACCGGCTACTACGTCAAGCCCACGGTCTTCGCCGGCGTCGACAACGCCATGACGATCGCCCAGGAGGAGATCTTCGGCCCGGTCCTGTCGGTCATCCCCTACACCGACGTCGACGACGCCGTCCGCATCGCCAACGACACCCCGTACGGGCTGTCCGGCGGCGTGTGGGGCGCCGATGCCGACCGGGCCGAGGGCGTGGCCCGGCGGATGCGCACCGGCCAGGTCGAGGTCAACGGGGGCGGCTTCAACCCGCTGGCCCCCTTCGGCGGCTACAAGATGTCGGGCATCGGCCGTGAGCTCGGCAAGTACGGCCTCGACGAGTTCCTCCAGACCAAGGCCATGCAGCGCTGAGGCGCTGATGCCGGGCGTCGACCGCGCCGCCCTCCGGGCCCGGTACGCCGAGCCCCACCGCCGCTACCACGGCGGCGAGCACCTGGACGAGGTGCTCGCCGAGGTGGCGCGCCTGCTCCCGCACGAGCCGGCGGCGTGGGCCGAGGCGGTCGAGCTGGCCGCCTGGTACCACGACGCCGTCTACGACGTCGGGGCCGACGCCGGGGCCTCGGAGGAGGCCAGCGCCCGGTTGGCGGTGGCCGAGATCGGCCCGGGCCCGGCGGCCGACGAGGTGGCCCGGCTGGTCCGGCTGACCGCCGGCCACGTCGTCGCGCCCGCCGACCGCTCGGGGGCGGTGCTGGTCGACGCCGACCTGTGGATCCTCTCGGCCCCGGCGGCCCGCTACGACCGCTACGTCGCCGCCGTCCGGGCCGAGTACGCCCACGTGCCCGACGACGGCTGGCGCACCGGTCGGGGCCAGGTGCTCGACCGCTTCCTCGCCGCCGCCTCGGACGGGTCGCTCTACACCGCCGGCCCCGCCGCCGACCGCGCCGGGCGCCGGGCCCGCGCCGTGGCCAACCTCAGGCGGGAGCGGGCCGCTCTCGCCTGACCCGGAGCCCGGCGGCCCGCAGCCGGCGGACCAGCTCGCGGGGGTCGACCGGCGTGGCGCCGGCGTCGACGGCCCGCTGCCACCAGGCGTCGGGCAGGTCGTAGTGGTCGCGGTGGAAGGCCCGGGGCGGGAGCCCGAGCCGGGCCGCGAAGCCGTGGAGCTCCTCCAGCGACTCGTCCGACACGAGGTGGGCGAACCGTCTGCCGTGCGCGGCCCAGATCGGTCGGTCCACCAGGATCACCCCGCCAGTGTGCCGCTCGGCAGGCACGACGGACACGCCCCGGACGGGGTGCTCGATGGCGTCCGGGTCCGAGGTCGACCACGGTGGGATGTCGGGTCAGGCCTCGGCCTGGTCGGTCCACTCGGCGATGCGGGTGAGGGCGTCGGGGCTGGTCCCGAGCTCGTAGGCGACGACCGGGGCGCCGTCGAGGAGGGCGATCTCGACCCGGCGGAAGAGTCCGTGCTCCACCCCCTCGACCTCGTCGAGGTGGGCCATGACGACCTCGGCCACGGCGGGGTCGAGGTCGACGGCCCAGCCCCGGACCAGGTCCTCGCCCGGGGCGAACACGGCGGCCGGCCAGCCCTCGCCGGTGTCGTAGAGGTGGCCCTCGACGGCGGCGGGCCGCCAGCTGAGGGCGTGCGGTTCGAGGACGCCCCAGCGCAGGTGGCCGGGCATCAGGGTCCCGTAGACGAACAGCGGCAGGGCCATCGCCGGCCAGCGTGGCACGCCGGGCCGGCTCTAGACCGCCCGGTCAAGGAACGGGGTACGGTCGGAGCATGGCTGTCGCCGACGTCCTCGCCCGGGCCAAGGCCCTCGTCACCAACCGCCCCGTCCCGCTCCCACCGGGTGTCGCCGCCCCCCGGGTCGCCATCATCGGCACCGGGATCGGGGGCCTGGGCATGGCCATCCGTCTCGTCCAGATGGGGGTCGACGACGTCACCCTGTTCGAGAAGGCCGACGCCCTGGGCGGGACCTGGCGCGACAACACCTACCCGGGCTCGGGCTGCGACGTCCCCTCGCACCTCTACTCGCTGTCGTTCGCGCCCAACCCCGACTGGAGCCGGCGGTTCCCCGAGCAGGCGGAGATCCTCGCCCACCTCGAACGGGTCGCCGACGACTTCGACGTGCGGCGGCGGATCCGCTTCTCCACCGAGGTCACGGCGGCCACCTTCGACGAGGGCGCCGGCACCTGGACCCTGGGGCTGGCCGACGGCACCACGTTCGCGGCCGACGTGCTCGTCGCCGCCACCGGGCAGCTCAACCGGCCCCACGTCCCCGCCATCCCCGGGCTCGACGACTTCGCCGGCACGGTCTTCCACTCGGCCCGCTGGGACCACGACCACGACCTCGACGGGGAGGACGTGGCCGTGATCGGCATCGGGGCCAGCGCCATCCAGTTCGTCCCGGCCATCGCCGAGCGGGTCGGCCGGATGACGCTGTTCCAGCGGAGCGTGAACTACGTCGGCCCCAAGCCCGACGCCCCCATCACCGAGCGCACCCGCCGTCTCCTCGCCGCCGTCCCGCCCCTGCGGCTGGCCTACCGGGCCTCGATCTGGGCCCGGTTCGAGAGCCGCTTCGTGATCTTCAAGCAGGGCTCGAAGCTGGGCGAGCTGGGGCGCAAGCGCTTCCAGGAGGGGCTGAGGCCGCTGGCCAGCGCCGAGCTCCCCGAGGAGGCGATCGTCCCCGACTACCCGCTCGGCTGCCGCCGGATCCTGATCTCCAACGACTGGTACCCGACCCTGGCCCGCCCCGACGTCGAGGTCGTCACGGCCGACGTCGAGCGGATCGAGCCCGACGCCGTGGTGGCCGGGGGCCGGCGCTACCCGGTCGACACGATCATCTTCGGCACCGGGTTCAAGACGACCGACTTCCTCGAGCCGATCACCGTCACCGGGGCCGGCGGGCGGGTGCTGGGCGACGTGTGGGCCGACGGCGCCGAGGCCCACCTCGGCATCACCGTCAGCGGCTTCCCCAACCTGTTCCTGCTCTACGGGCCCAACACCAACCTGGGCCACAACTCGATCATCTTCATGCTCGAGCGCCAGATCGGCTGGATCCTCCAGGCGGTCCGCACCCTGGCCACCGAGGGTCGACGCTGGGTCGACGTGACCCCCGAGGCCCAGGCGGCGTCGAACGCCCGGCTCGACCGCGAGCTGGCCCGGACCGTGTGGGCCGGCGCCTGCCACTCCTGGTACAAGGACTCCAGGGGACGCATCACCAACAACTGGTCGAGCTACACGTGGCGCTACTGGCAGCGCACCCGCCGTCTCCACCGCGCCGATCTCCGCCTCGGACCGCACAGAGGGTGACCTCGGCGCCCAGGTCCCGCCGTCTCCCGCTGCGCTTCGCCCGGATCAGCCGGACGACGTAGCCAGGATCTGCCCGCCAGCGGGCAAGATCGTTGCCATTCGAGGGTCGAATCGCCACACTCGGCCCTCGTGGCGAGCGATGATCCCCTCGACGACCTGGTGGCCCACCTGGTCCGGAGCACCCCTCTGGGACCGGAGATGAGCCGCCGGGTCGTCGAGGAGGTCCTCGACCACCTGCGCGAGCCGGTCGAGGTGCTGCTGCGCCGCCGGCACCGCGAGCTCCAGGCCCGGGGGCTGGCCAACGCCGAGATCTTCCCCCGCCTGGCCGCCGAGCTGGCCGCCCGGCCCGTCGCCGCCCCACCCCTGACCGAGCGCCAGATCCGGCGCGCCATCTACGGCTGAGAGGACGTCGACATGTGCGGCATCGTCGGGATCATCGGGCGGCAACCGGCCGCCCCCGTGCTGCTGGAGGGGCTGGCCCGGCTGGAGTACCGGGGCTACGACTCGGCCGGGCTGGCCGTGCTGGGCCGGTCGGGGCTGCGGGTCCACAAGGCCGCGGGGAGGGTCGCCCACCTCGCCGCCACCGTGCCCAAGCGGTTCGGCGGCACCGTCGGGATCGGCCACACCCGCTGGGCCACCCACGGCGAGCCGACCGACGCCAACGCCCACCCCCACGTCGCCGGGACCGTGGCCCTGGCCCACAACGGGATCGTCGAGAACGCCGATGCCCTGCGGGCCGGGCTGCCGGCCGGCACCGAGCTGCGGTCCGAGACCGACACC
This sequence comes from Iamia sp., assembly GCA_035765045.1. GTDB lineage: Bacteria > Actinomycetota > Acidimicrobiia > Acidimicrobiales > Iamiaceae > Iamia. Next base: position 19,493 of record DASTYI010000128.1, read on the forward strand.
GAGGTCCTCGCCCACCTGATCGCCTCCCAGGAGGCCGACGACCTGGAGGAGAGGGTCCGGCGGGCCCTCCTCCTCGTCGAGGGGGCCTACGGGATCGCCGTGGTCGACGCCGCCCAGCCCGACCGCATCGTCGTCGCCCGCAACGGCAGCCCGGTGCTGCTGGCCATCGGCGACCGGGAGATGCTCGTCGCCTCCGACGCCGCCGCCGTGGTGCGCCACACCGACCAGGTCGTCCACCTCGACGACGGGGAGCTGGCCGTCGTCCGGGCCGACGGCTACCGGACCCTGACGCTGGCGGGCGAGCCCACCGCCAAGGCCCCGCAGACGGCGGCCGTCTCGGCCACCGCCCTCGACCTGGGCGGCCACGCCCACCACATGCACAAGGAGATCCACGAGCAGCCCGAGGCGGTCGAGCGGGCACTGCGGGGTCGGGTCGAGGCCCGCTTCGCCACCGCCCACCTCGGCGGGCTCGCCCTCACGCCTCGCGACGTCCTGGCCCTCCGCCGGGTGAAGGTCATCGGGTGCGGGTCGGCCTACTACGCCGGGCTCTTCGGGGCCGGGCTGGTCGAGGCGCTGGCCCGCATCCCCGCCGACGCCGAGACCGCCTCCGAGCTGCGCTACCGCAACCCGATCGTCGAGCCCGACACGCTGTACGTCGCCGTCAGCCAGTCGGGCGAGACGATCGACACCCTCGCCGCCGTCCAGGAGGTCCAGCGCAAGGGCGGCACCGTGATCGGCATCGTCAACACGCCGGGCAGCACGATCGCCCGGGCCTGCGGGTCGGGGATCTTCCTCCACGCCGGCCACGAGGTGTCGGTGACGTCGACCAAGACCTTCACCTCGACCGGCGTGGCCTTCGCCCTGCTCGGGCTGCTCCTCGGCCGCACCCGGGACCTCGGCCCCGGCGACGGGCGCCGCCTGCTCGACGCCCTCACCGCCCTGCCCGACGCCATCCGGGCCGTGTTCGCCGCCGAGGCCGAGATCGCCGCCGCCGCCCGCACGGTGGCCGAGGCCGAGAGCGCCTTCTTCATCGGGCGGGTCGGCGGCTTCGTCACCGCCCTGGAGGGGGCCCAGAAGCTCAAGGAGGTCAGCTACGTCCACGCCGAGGCGTACCCGGCGGCGGAGCTCAAGCACGGCCCGCTGGCCCTGGTCTCGCCCGCCATCCCCACCGTGGCGGTGGTGCCCGACGACGAGCTGTGGGAGAAGAACATGGGCAGCCTGGCCGAGATCCGGGCCCGCCGGGGCCCGCTGGTGGTCGTCACCGACGCGCCGCCGGCGAAGGACGTGGGCGAGGCCCGGGCCGTGATCCGGGTGCCCCGGACCGCCCCCGAGCTGGCCCCCCTGCTGCTCGGCATCCCGCTCCAGCTGCTCGCCTACCACGCCGCCGTCCACCTCGGCCGGGACGTCGACAAGCCCCGCAACCTGGCCAAGTCCGTGACCGTCGAGTGACCCCGGCTTTGGACGGGACCCCGCCACATGCGGCCAGGTCCGTCCAAAGTTCGGGTGGTCCAAAGGGCGTGGGTAGGGTCGCGGCCATGAGCACCACCCCCGTCCGCGTCGCCGTCACCGGGGCTGCCGGTCAGATCGGCTACAGCCTCCTGTTCCGCATCGCCGCCGGCGACCTGCTCGGGCCGGACACCCCGGTCAGCCTCCAGATGCTGGAGATCACCCCGGCCCTCGGCGCCCTCGAGGGCGTGGCCATGGAGCTCGACGACTGCGCCTTCCCCCTGCTCGACAGCACCGTGCGCACCGACGACGCCGAGACCGCCTTCGGCGACGCCGACATCGTCTTCTTCGTCGGCGCCATGCCCCGCAAGGACGGCATGGAGCGGGCCGACCTGCTCGGCGCCAACGGCGGCATCTTCGGCCCGCAGGGCAAGGCGCTGGCGGCCGCGGCCAAGAAGGACGTCAAGGCCCTGGTCGTCGGCAACCCGGCCAACACCAACGCCCTGATCGCCCTGGGCAACGCCGAGGGCCTCGACCCCACCCGCATCACGGCCATGACCCGCCTCGACCACAACCGGGCCAAGGCCCAGCTGGCCGCCAAGCTGGGCACCAGCGTCAACGCCATCAAGAAGATGACGATCTGGGGCAACCACTCGACGACGCAGTACCCCGATCTCACCCACGCCGAGGTCGACGGGAAGAACGCCTGGGAGGCCGTGGGCGACGAGGCCTGGATCGCCGACGAGTACATCCCCACCGTCGCCAAGCGGGGCGCCGCCATCATCAAGGCCCGGGGCGCCTCGTCGGCGGCCAGCGCCGCCAGCGCCGCCATCGACCACGTGCGCGACTGGGTGAAGGGCACCCCCGAGGGCGACTGGGTCTCGATGGCCGTCGTCTCCGACGGCAGCTACGGCACCCCCGAGGGCCTGGTCTCGTCGTTCCCCTGCACCACCAAGGACGGCGAGTGGTCGATCGTCCAGGGCCTGGAGATCGACGACTTCTCCCGCCCGCGCATCGACGCCAGCAACGCCGAGCTGGCCGAGGAGCGCGACGCGGTCAAGGACCTCGGCCTGATCTGAGCCCGTCGCCCCGGAGCCGCCTCAAGGTGCCTGGCACCTTGAGGCGGTGGGCTACTTGAGGAACTTGCTGGTGGTGTTGTCGGCGAGGACCTTGCCGCCGGTCTGGCAGGAGGCGCAGTAGGCGACCTCGTAGGCGCGGTACTCGACGGTGCGGACGACGTCCGCATCCTCGTCGTCGGCAACCCCGCCAACACGAACTGCCTGATCGCGAACGCGCACGCGCCCGA
>DASTYI010000129.1:0-12072 GCA_035765045.1 Iamia sp.
CACCGCCCTGGCCCGCACCAACTTCCGGGTCGACCACCTGCTCGAACCGCCGGCCCGCCGCGACGAGGTCCCCGCCGGGGCCTGGGTCGAGGCCATGGCCTGGGTCCCGCCCACCCTGATCGTCCGCGCCCGCAAGCAGGGGATCTGACCCGTCTCGCGAGCGACCTCTCCCCGGCCGGCGCCGGGGACCGGGCCCGCTGGGTCCCCTCGCCTCCGGCTCCGGTCCTGCAGACTGGTCGCCGTGGCCGAGCCCATCGGTGACGAGGAGACCTTCCGACGCGGCCTCGCCGAGTCGCGTGCCGCCCTGGGTCGCGCCCGCCCCCGACCGCGCCCGGTCCCCGACCCCGAGCCCGACCCGGCCGCCGGGCCGGCCGAGCCGCTCGACGACCGCGACGAGCGCATCGCCGCCCTCGAGGCCGAGAACCGCCGCCTCCGCGCCGCCCTTGCCCGCGTCCACCGCGAGTCCGACCGCGCCCTCGACCGCTAGGAGGTCACCTCGCCGAGCCGGGTGTGCAACCACTCGGCCAACCCGGCCTCGTCGACCTCGCCGGCGGCGACCGCCAGCATCGTGGTCACGGCGTCGTCGGCATCGACGGCGAGGATGCGCCCGTTCAGGTCGCAGAAGAGGACCAGGCAGGTCCAGGCCAGGCGCTTGTTGCCGTCGGGCAGGGGGTGGTTTCGGGCGATCCGCACCGCCAGCACCGCCGCCTTCTCGATCAGGGTCGGGTAGAGGTCGTCGGCACCGAACCCCGCCTGCGGGGCGTGGAGCGCCGAGTCCAGCAGCTCCACGCGACTGGCCCGCACCAGCACCTCGGCCTCGATGCCGGTGACACGCTCGGCGACGACCAAGGCCTCGGCGAGCGTGAGGTACCTCATTCGGCCAGGCGGTCGAGGATCTCCTTGTCCCGCTCCACGACGTGGGACAACCGGCGGTCGAGGTCGGCGTCCGAGCGGGCGGCGGCGATCTCCGAGGTGAGATCACGCCCCAACCGGGAGACGTGATCCCGGATCACCTCGCGAGCGACGTCCTCGACGGGCCGGCCGTCGCGGGCGGCTTGGCGCTGGAGCGCCTCGGCATCGGCGCCGTCGATGCGCACCGTGAAGGCCATGACCCCAGGCTACCGATGGGCTCGCCACCGGTGATCGGCGATCACAGGGTGGGGGGGAGGATGGCTTCGACGAGGGCGGGGCCGGGGACGGCGAGGGCCCGCTCGAGGGCGGCGGTGAAGCCCTCGGCGTCGGTGGCCCGCTCGGCGGGGATGCCGAAGCCCTGGGCCACGGCGCAGAAGTCGGTGACCGGGTTGGTCAGGTCGAGCATCGACAGGGCCATGGGACCGGGCTCGCCGGCACCGACCCGGGAGAGCTCCATGTTCAAGATGGCGTAGCTCTGGTTGTTGAGGATGATCGTGGTGACGTCGAGGCCCTCGCGGGCCTGGGTCCACAGCGACTGGATCGTGTACAGCGCCGAGCCGTCGGCCTGGAGGTTGATCACCTTGCGGTCGGGGGCGGCGACGGCGGCCCCGGTGGCCACCGGCATGCCCTGGCCGATCGAGCCGCCGGTGAGGGTCAGCCAGTCGTGCGGGGCGCAGCCGGCGGTGGCACCGGCGACGAAGAGGCCGGCGGTGTTGCCCTCGTCGGAGACGATGGCGCCCTCGGGGAGGAGGTGCCCGAGGGCCTCGGCCATGGTCTGGGCGGTGAGGTCGCCGGTGGGGGCGTCGGGGCGGGTCGCGGCCTGGCGGGCGACGTCGGCGGAGGCGCCGAGGGCGTCGGCCAGGGCGGTGAGGGCGGCGACCGGGTCGACCCCGCCCTCGTCGATGCGGTGGACCTGGCAGCCCTCGGGCACCAGCACGCTGGCCTTGCCCGGGTAGGCGAAGAACGAGACCGGCTCCTTGGTGTCGACCACGACGAGGTGGCGGAGCCCGGCCAGCTGCATCTCGGCGAACTCGGCCAGGTAGCCGAGGCGCTCGACGGCGGGCAGCCCGGCGCCCCGCGCCAGCTTGGCCGGGAAGGTCTCGCACAGGAGCTTGGCCCCGCCCCCCTCGGCGGCCCGAGCGGCGGCGACCAGGCCGGCCTCGTCGCGCACGACCCGGCCACCGACGAGGATCCCGGCCGGCTGGCCGTCGCGCAGGGCGGCGGCGACGGCCTCGATCCGGTCGGCCCGCGGGGCGGCGGGGGCGGTCGGGGCGTGGGGCTCGGCGGGCCCCCGGGCCTCGGACCACGACACGTCGGCGGGGAGGATCAGGGTGGCGACCTGCCCGGGCCCCTCCTGGCTGGCGGTCACGGCGTCGGCGGCGTCGAGGGCCAGGGCGTCGCTGGAGGTCGAGGTGCGCACCCAGCCCGAGACGGCCCGGGCGATGGCCTCGATGTCGCTCTCCAGCGGGGCGTCGAGCTGCTTGTGGGGCAGGGCGTGGTCGCCGACGATGTTGACCAGCGGCGTGTGGGCCCGGCGGGCGTTGTGGAGGTTGGCCCAGCCGTTGGCCAGGCCCGGGCCGAGGTGGAGGAGGGTGGCCGCGGGCTTGCCCGCGACCCGGGCGTAGCCGTCGGCGGCACCGGTGACGACACCCTCGAACAGCCCGAGGATGCCCCGCATCTCGGGGACGTCGTCGAGGGCGGCGACGAAGTGCATCTCCGACGTGCCCGGGTTGGTGAAGCAGACGTCGACCCCGCAGTTCACGAGCGTGCGGATGAGGGACTGCGCGCCGTTCATCGGCGATCTCCTTGGGTCAGGGCCCGGCGGGCGCCGGATGGACGACAACGGGTGCGGTGGGCCTGGCGGCAGCCCCGATGGGTCGGGATGTCGGCGCCAGCCCCAGCCGGAGAGCGAAGCGAGCTTCGGCGGGAAGGGCCCGCAGCGGGCGAGGCAGGAGGCACTCCGGACCGGTCACGCGGGCTTCGGGACGTCGAGCAGGGTGCCCGGGTTGAGGGTGCCGTTGGGGTCGAAGGCGGCCTTGATCCGCCGCATCAGGGCGATCTTGGCCGGGTCCTCCAGCTCGAGGAAGAGGTGCTGCTTCTCGGTGCCGATGCCGTGCTCGCCCGAGATGGCGCCGCCGACGTCCATGCCGGCCTGGAAGACCTGCCGCAGGGTGTCCGAGCGGACCTCGGGGTCGGCTTGGAAGATCGACAGGTGGACGTTGCCGTCGCCGGCGTGGCCGCAGCCGGCGATCCACGACCCGCTGGCGCTGGCGATCTCGCTCACCTTGGCCAGGTACTCGGGGATCGAGGCCCGGGGCACGACGACGTCGAGGATGTCGTTGGCGCCGTTGGCCTTGGCCACCCAGAAGGCCTTCTCGCGGGCGTCGATCAGCCCGGCGCCGGCCGCCGGCGGCAGCACGTAGACGTCGAGCGAGCCGGCCGCCGCCATCATCTCGGCGACCAGGGCGGTGTCCTCCTCGACCCGCTCCTCGGTGCGCCCCTCGACCACGATCACCAGGTAGGCGAGGGCGGTGTCCTTGATCTCCTGGGGGATGCCGAGGTCGAGCCCGACGAACTGGGTGGCCGCCGCCATCGTCATCAGGTCGATGTACTCGACGATCATCGGGCCGACGCCGCTGCGGACGACCTCGGGCACGACCCGGGTGACCTCGTCGAGGGTGGCGAAGGGGGCCAGCACCGTGGCCTGGTGCGGCATGCGGGGCTGGAGCTTGAGCGTGATCTCGGTGACCAGGGCGAGGGTGCCCTCGGAGCCGATGATCAGCTGGGTGAGGTCGTAGCCGGTCGACGACTTCACGACCTTGCCCCCGGTGCGCAGGACCTCGCCCGACGGCAGCACCGCCTCCAGCCCCAGCACGTGGTTGCGGGTGACGCCGTACTTCACGGCCCGCATCCCGCCGGCGTTGGTGTTGACGTTGCCGCCCAGGCTGGCCGAGCTCTCGCCCGGGAACACCGGGTAGACGAGGCCGTGGGGGGCGAGCGCCTCGTCGAGCTCGGCCAGGGTGATGCCGGGCTGGACGACGGCCATGTGGTTCTCGGTGTCGATCTCGAGGATGGCCCTCATCCGGTCGAAGGCGACGACGATGCCGCCCTCGACGGGGATGGCGGCGCCCGACAGGCCGGTGCCCGAGCCCCGGGCGGTGACCGGGATGCCGGCCTCGTCGCAGCGGCGCAGCACCTCGACGACCTCGGCGGTGGTGCCCGGGCGGACGACCGCCAGCGGGGTGACCCACGCCGCGGTGAGCGCCTCGTCGTGGGTGTCGTCCTCGCCGATGGCGTCGCCGCTGGCGAGGTGGTCGGCGCCGACGACCCCGGCGAGCTCCTTCAGCAGTACGTCGGTGTCGGCCATCGGTCCCCCTGGACTCGGCTCGGCGGCGGCCCCGCATGATGGCATGCCGGACCCCCCGGCCGACCGGCTGCGACGGTGGGGGCTCTCGCCCGGCGCCCTGGCGGTGGCGGCGCGGCGCTAGGTGAGGGCGCGGGTGCGGGCGGTGAAGTCGAGGGCGAGGCGGGAGTCACCGGGTTCGAGGGTGAAGGTGGGGTCGAGCCGGTCGGTGGTGCCCCACGGCGACTCGTGGCGGGGGAACTCGCCCAGGGCGACCTCGTCGCCGGCGACGGTGAACGGCGCCGTCGAGCCGAAGGTGACCTCGCCCGCCGCGGGCGACGCCCACGCCACGGTGAAGCCCTCCTCGGTCCGCTCGACCACCGGCTCCGATCCGGTCACGGCGGCGACGAAGTCGTCGAGGCTGCCGTCGTCGTCGGTGCCGACCTCGACGATCCAGACGTTGTCGGGCCCGCCCTCGGCCACCAGGTCGAAGGGCTGGGTCATGCCGTCGGTCGAGATGGTCGCCGGGTCGTAGGTGCGCCACGTCGGCGCCCGCCACGACCACAGGGCGATGTAGCCGCCGTCCTTGGCGCCGATCGTCCAGTGCCCCTGCTGGACGACCTCGTCGAAGCGGTCCTGCGGGAAGTAGGCGTGGGTGAAGCCCTGGTAGCCGAAGAAGGCCCACAGCAGGTCGTCGGTGCTCTCGTCCCAGGCCGGCTGGTAGATGTGGATGGCGGTGCGCTCGTGCTGGGCCGAGCGGGGCATCGACGCCTCGCCCGTCCAGTACCCGGGCTCGCCGTCGTCGCGCCACTCCAGGCTGGGCTCCAGGTCGGTGACCGGGTGGGTGGTGAAGACGAGGGCGTCGGCGTCGATCTGCGCCTTCCACGAGTGGGCCTGGTCGCGCATCTCGCCGAAGCGGTGGTCGACCACCGAGGCCAGCGCCACCTGCGGGCTGCGCCAGGCGTAGGTGTTGGCCTCGGAGAGGAAGCCGAAGTTCACGACCGCCCGCCGGGCGTGGACCCACTCCCGGATCCGCTCGGGGTCGCGCCCGTTGAGGTCGGCGAGCGCCTTGATCTCGGTGAACAGCTCGGTGTCCCAGAGCCGGTGCTCCTCGGCCTCGGCCACGCTGACCCGGATCGTCTGCCACATCCCGACGGCACCGAGCGACCACCAGAAGGGCAGGTTGGCCGGGTCCTCGAAGTCGTAGCCGAAGGGCGCCTCGACCTCGTCGGTGACGGGGGCGCCGGCGTCGACGTAGATCCCGTGGCGCTCGCGCACGACGCTGGTCTCGGTCGTGGTGGCGACGTCGACGATGGCCTGGGGCACGCGGTACCGCTCGGCGGCGGCGAGGTAGGTGGCGCCGGTGTCGGTCCGGCTCGGGAAGTCCTCCTCGGTGTCGGCGAAGAGGAGCCGGGCCGAGCCGAAGGTGGCCTCGTGGCGCGAGGTCATCTTGTCCTTCTTGTAGGTCCGCCCGTGGGGGGCGGTGTAGCTCCCGGCCTGGAGGTGGACGGCCACGTCGGCCAGGCACAGGTCGAGGGCCATCGCCGCCGCGGCGACGATCTCGGGGTCGTCGGCCAGCTCGATCAGCGTGACCAGCGGGGTGATGTTCTTGAGCATGTAGACGTTGCTGTGCCACTCGAAGAAGCCGAAGCGGGACCGCTCGTCGATCCAGTCGAGGATCGGCTGCTTCGACCGGTCGCGGTGCTCGGCGCCGGTGAGACCGGTGACGGTGAAGGTGTCGTCGGGGAACCACTGGCCGGCGAGGTGCTCGTCGGTGAGCACGATCAGCCGGTGGTTCTCGGACCAGAACCACAGGTTGTCGATGCGGTCGTCGGGCAGCGGGTCGTCGTAGCGGTAGCGGTTGGCGACGAAGCGCTCGCGGATGGCGTCGAGCACCGGCTCGGGCAGCGACGTCATGGCGGTCTCGCCCCGACCGAGCGCCCACAGCCAGTGGAAGTACATGAGGTTGAAGTCGCGGGTGTCGTCCCAGTCGTCGATCATCTGGAACACGTCCGCCAGCGAGTCGACGCTGACGTCGTCACGGCCCCACGTGTAGCCCTCGTCGCGCCGGGCCCGGATCAGGTGGACGGCGATGCCGGTGGGGTTGTCGGGGTGCTCCTCGGCCCCGGCGAAGGCCAGGTACTCCTCGACCCGCTCCTGCCACAGGGCCTCGTCGATCAGCCCCGCCGAGCCGGGGGCGGCCACCGCGGCGGCGGCCTCGCCCGGGCGCGCCGGGGTGTCGTCGGCGCCCTCCTCGGGGTCGTCGTCGCCCCCGCCGCCCGAGGAGCAGGCGGCGGCGAAGGCGACCAGGCCGGCGGTACCGGCCGCGCCCAACAGGAAACGACGACGATCGAACGGCGACACGGGACCCCCTGGTACCAGCCGGCTTGCAGCCGGGGCACGGTACCAGGGGCCCCTCACCTCACCCGGGGCGCACCACCTCGGCGGTGATCCCGTCGAGGACGGCCCGGGCCGTGGGGCCGGTCGCCCGGGCCGCCAGATCGTCGGTGACGCACCGACCGGGGGCACCGTCGCAACCCGCCCCGGGCACCAGGGTGATCGTGTCGCGGGTCTCGGGCCGGCCGGGGTCGCCCGGCTCGCCCAGCTCGACCTGGGCCTCGACGACCACCAGGCCGTCGGCCTCCAGCCGCCCCGGCCCGGCGGCGGTGGCGTCCTCCATCTCGATCGTGCGGGCCAACCACGGCACCAGGCCGTCGGGCACGACGGTGTCGCCGTCGAGCTCGACCGCCGCCGTCCACCCGTGCTCCTGGACGAGCAGCGTCCGCGCCCCGACCGGGGTGCGGGCCAGCCAGACGAAGTCGCCGGCCCCCTCCATCGTCGCCCCCAGCCGGACCGCCGTCTCGAAGGCCGTCTCGGGCCGGAACAGGACCCGCAGGAAGGGATCCTCGCCGGGCAGGTCGTCCAGCGTCACCAGGGCGGAGGCGTGGGCGATCGGCCAGGGCCCGTCGCCCGGGACGGTGACCACGGCCTGGGTGCCGTCGGGGAACGAGACCGGGAGCGTCGTCCCCGCCGCCGGTTCGGCCGCCCCGATCCGGCCCTCGATGCCGGGGAGCACGGTCTGGGTCGTCGCCCCCCGGGCGGAGAGGAGGACCTGGCCGTCGGCCACGCACCGCTGGGTGCGGCTGGAGGGCGCCACCGGCGGGTCGCCGACGCACGTCGGGTGCGGCCCTCCGGGGACCCGGGCCACGGTCAGCGTCGCCTCTCGCCCGTCGACGTCGCGCTCACGGGTCAGGAGGGTCCGCACCTCGGTGACCTCGAGCCCGGGGGCGGTCACGCCGACCGGCCCGCCCGGCCCCACGGTGAAGGTCAGGTCCCGGGCAAGGTCGGGGACGAGGTCGTCGGGCAGGTCGCCGCCATCGCTGGCCAGGTGGGCCGACGCCGTCCAGCCGTCGACGGCCACGGCCAGCACGCGGCGCCCGCCCCAGGTGGCGATGACCGCCCGATCGGAGATCCGCTCCTCGACCACCGGGTCCGAGACCGCCGTCGCCCCCTCGGTCAGGTCGATCTCGACGGGGCCGGCGTCGTCGATCTCGACGATCACCTCGGCCCACCGCGCCGACCAGCGCTCGGGCCCGGGGATGGCGAGGACGACCTCGGTGCCGTCGGCGAGGGAGACGGGGGTGGCCAGGGTCGGGTGGGCGGCCGCCGGGGCCGTGGTCGGGGTGTGGTCGTCCCGCGTGGTCGGTGTGGTGGCCCGGACCTCGCCCCCGGGCCGGTCGGGACCGGTGTCGACCAGCACCAGCGCCGCCGCCGCCCCGGCCACGACCAGCCCGGCGGCCACGAGCCAGCCGACCCGGCGCGGGGCCCGGGTGGCGGCCGGCGGCTCGTCGCCCAGCAGCTCCTCGACCAGCGGCGCGCAGGCCTCGGCGGTGCGCCGGAGGCGGGCCTCGACCTCGGCGGTGGTGGGCATCAGCGGTCCTCCTCGTCGGCGAGCGTCTCGGCCAGGGCGGCCAGGGCACGGGTGTGGTGGGTGCGGGCGGTGGGCTCGGCGATCCCGAGCAGGCGGGCGGCCCCGGCGACCGTCTCGCCGGCGAAGTACACGAGCACGACGACCTGGGCCTGGCGCTCGGGCAGGGCCCGCACGGCGTCGAGCACCTCGACGGCGGCGTCGTCGAGCACCGCCTCGGGCACCGGATCGAGCCGCCGGGCCCGGCGCCGGGTGCGGGTGCGGTGCCGGGTGATCGCCAGGTTGAGGGCGACCCGGCGGAGCCACAGGTCGGGCCGGTCGTAGGTGCCGACCCGGCCCCAGGCGCGCTGGGCCCGGGCGAAGGCCTCGGCCACCACGTCCTCGGCCGCGGCCCGATCGCCCCCGGTCAGCGGGACGATCGTCCGCAGCAGGTCGCGCTGGCAGCGCCGGAAGACGGTGTCGAGGTCGGTCGTCGGGGCCGGGGGCGGGCGGCGGAGATCGGCCATCACGCCCCCTTCACACGCCCGAGCGCCCCCGAACCGTGACGCGGTCGCTCAACCCTCGTGCTGCGCCGCCCACCAGGCGTCGAGCCGGCGGCCGGCCTCCTCCTCGCCGAGGGGGCCCTCCTCCAGCCGGAGCTCGAGCAGGAAGGCGAGGGCGCGGCCGACCACCGGGCCGGGGCCGACGCCGAGCCGGGCCATCACCGCCTGGCCGTCGAGGTCGGGCCGGATGGCCTTCAGCTCCTCCTCGGCCTCGAGCACGGCGATGCGCTCCTCCAGCTCGTCCATGCGGTTGGCGAGGATGCGGGCCTTGCGCTGGTTCCGCGTGGTGCAGTCGCAGCGGGTGAGCTCGATCAGCTCGGGCAGCAGCGGGCCGGCGTCGCGCACGAAGCGGCGCACGGCGGCGTCGGTCCACCCCAGCCGGTAGGTGTGGAACCGGAGGTGGAGGAAGACCAGCTGGGTGACGGCCTCGACGTCCTCCTTGGAGTACTTGAGGGCCTGCATCCGCTCGCGGGTCATCCGCGCCCCCACGACCTCGTGGTGGTGGAAGCTGACCCCGTTGCCCTTGTCGAAGGAGCGGGTCTTGGGCTTGCCCACGTCGTGGAAGAGGGCGGCCAGGCGGGTGATGCGGTTCGGGTTGCCCTCGTCGTCGACCGGGCGCACGTTGCCGACCACCGCGATCGAGTGGGCCAGGACGTCCTTGTGCCGGTGGATCGGGTCCATCTCCAGCCGCATGGCGGGCAGCTCGGGCAGGAACTGCTCGGCCAGCCCGGTGTCGTTGAGGAACCACAGCCCGGCGGCCGGGTCGTCGACCACGATCAGCTTGTCGAGCTCGTCGCGGATGCGCTCGGCCGACACGATCTCCATCCGCGGCGCCATCGCCTCGACGGCGGCGACGAGGTCGTCGGTGGGCGTGAGGCCGTAGCCGGCGATGAACCGGGCCGCCCGCATCATCCGCAGGGGGTCGTCGGAGAAGGACTCCTCGGGGGCCAGCGGGGTGCGCAGGACGCCGGCGGCGAGGTCGGCGGCGCCGCCGTGGGGGTCGACGAGGCGGGGCTCGGGCACCTCCAGGGCCATGGCGTTGACGGTGAAGTCGCGCCGGGCCAGGTCGTCGACGATCGAGTCGGAGAAGACGACCTGCGGCTTGCGGCTGTCGGTGGTGTACGCCTCGGCCCGGTGGGTGGTGATCTCGTAGGGCCGCCCGCCGATGCGACACCCGATCGTGCCGAAGCGGGCGCCCTGCTCCCACACGGCGTCGGCCAGCGGGGCCACGACGGCCTTGATCTGCTCGGGGCGGGCGTCGGTGGTGAGGTCGACGTCGCCCCCGGCTCCCCGCTCGCGGCCGAGGAAGTGGTCGCGCACGATCCCGCCGACCAGGTAGAGCCGGTGCCCCGCGGCGGCGAAGGCGTCGGCCAGCGGCCGCACCTCCTCGAGGGTCGCCTGGAAGCGGTCGGGGATCACCCGTCCACGGTACCCACCGGTCCCCGCCGGCCCCCCGGTCGATCTATTGACAGGAAGTCCTGTCCATTGAAGGATGGCGGCCGTGCCCGCCCCGTCCGTCGAGCTGCTGGAGGACCCCGAGCGGGTCCGCCTCGCCCTCTCGCCCCTCCGGCGCGCCCTGCTCGACCGCTTCCGCCAGCCCGCCTCGGCCAGCCAGGTCGCCACCGAGATGGGCCTCCCCCGCCAGCGGGTCGGCCACCACGTGCGGGCCCTGGAGGCCGCCGGGCTGCTCGAGCTGGTCGAGGAGCGCCCCCGCCGGGGCTGCACCGAGCGGATCCTGCGGGCCCGGGCCGAGGCCTTCGTGGTCGACCCGGCGGTGCTCGGCGCCGGCCCCACCTCCGACGACCGCCACGCCGCCGAGCACCTGATGGCGGCGGCCACCGACGTCGTCCGCGACGTGAGCCGGATGCAGGCGGCGGCGACGGCCGAGGGCACCCGCCTCCTCACCTTCACCGTCGAGGCCGAGGTCGGCTTCGCCACCCCCGCCGACGTCCTTCGCTTCACCGACCGGTTGGCCGAGGCCGTGGCCGCCGTCGTCGCCGAGGTCCACGACCCCGACGGCCGCCCCTACCGGCTCGTCGTCGGCGGCCACCCCCAGCCCCGCCAGGAGACCCCGTGACCGACCGACCGCCCTTCCTCTCCGTCACCGTCGGCGCCACCCCCGAGGAGGTCTGGCGCTCGCTGCGCGACCCCGAGCGGATCGGGCGCTGGTTCGGCTGGGAGCACCCCGGCCTGGAGGACGAGATCGCCCTGATCTTCCACGGCCGGGTGCCCGAGGGCGTCGAGCTGCCCGAGGGGCTCGACACCGCCATCGAGGTCGACGAGGAGGGGCGGACCCTCCGCTCGGGCGCCCACCGGATCGAGGTGGTCGCCGGCGCCGCCGGCGCCGCCGGCGCCGCCGGCGCCGTGGTGCGGGTGACCCGGGTGATCGACGTCGGCGACGACGGCTGGGAGGTGTTCCACACCGAGATCGACCACATCGAGGAGGGCTGGATCACCTTCTTCCAGACCCTCGCCTTCGCCGCCGCCCACCACCCCGACGAACCCCGGCGGACCGTCTCCGGCATGGGCCTGCTCCCCGGCACCGACCCGTGGGCCACCCTCGGCCTGCCCCCGCTCGACCAGCTCGTCCCCGGGCAGCCCTACACCGCCACCCTGGCCACCGGTGACGTCCTGGCCGGCACCGTCTGGTTCCGCTCGGCGCACCAGGTCGGCCTCACCGTCACCGGCTGGGGCGACGGCCTGCTGGTGGCCGCCGCCATGCCCGGCGGCACCGAGGAGGCCACACCGGCCATGGCCATCGCCTCGACCTACGGCCTGGCCGACGACGCCCTGGCCGCCCTGGCCGAGCGATGGGCGGCCTGGTGGGCGGCCACCGCGGTCACGCCGCCCGAGGGCTGAGGCTCACCCCCCGGCGAAGGCCGGGTCGACCCCCTCGGGGGCGCCGGCCACGGTGACCGCGGCGCACGGCCGCTCGGCGACGGGCCCCCCGTCGTCGACGCACACCCGGCTCCACGGCGAGAGCAGCTCGTCCGGCGCCGGCACCTGCGCCTTCAGCGGCGTCCGCTCCTGGTCGGCGGCGATCCCGACGGTCGGGATCGTCACCTCGACGGGGCCGGCGAAGGCGAAGAGGTACGGCCCGCCCCGCCGGGCGACGGAGTCCTCGATCAGGTGCGTGGCGACCCAGGCCGAGCCGTCCCACTGCTCCCACGTCGTGTAGCCGCCCAGGATCGGGTTCCCGGGGGTGGCCAGCGTGAGCCCGACGTCCTCGCCGGGCCGGACCGGGTCGGGGACGTCCACCGAGAGCGGGCCGTCGGCCGGCTCGGGCGGGGGCGGCTCGGCGGCGACGACCGGGTCGGTGGGCGCCCCGGGCGCCAGCACCCGGAGCT
>DASTYI010000130.1:0-19994 GCA_035765045.1 Iamia sp.
ACCGTCTTCGTCGGCGACCCCGACGCCGTGCGGGTGGCGGTCAGCGCCTTCCTGGCCGGCGGCCACATCCTCCTCGAGGACGTCCCCGGGGTGGGCAAGACCCTCCTCGCCAAGGCGCTGGCGGCCGGGATCGGTGGCACCTTCGGCCGGGCCCAGGGCACGGCCGACCTGCTCCCGTCGGACCTGACCGGGGTGAGCATCTACGACGAGCGAACCCGGGGCTGGGAGTTCCAGGCCGGGCCGCTGTTCCACAACGTCGTGCTGGTCGACGAGCTCAACCGGGCGACGCCCCGGACCCAGTCGTCGCTGCTGGAGGCGATGGCCGAGCGCCAGGTCACCGTCGACGGCGTCACCCACCCGCTGCCCGACCCGTTCCTGGTGATCGCCACCCAGAACCCGCACAGCGACGTCGGCACCTTCGCCCTGGTGGCCGGTCAGCGCGACCGCTTCGCCGTGTCGCTGTCGTTCGGGCTGCCGGGGCGCGACGCCGAGATGGGCCTGCTGCGGGGCGAGGGCGGTGAGGGGCCGCTCGCCCGGCTCGGCGCCGTCGCCCCGATCGCGGCGTGGGCCGAGCTGCGCCGCGCCGTCTCCGACATCTTCGTCCACGACCTGGTCGGCGGGTACGCCCTCGACATCGTCGACGCCCTCCGCCGCCAGGGCGGCACCACCACCCCGGTCAGCACCCGGGCGGCGCTGTCGCTGGTGCAGGTGGCCCGGGCCCACGCCCTGCTCGCCGGGCGGGGCCACACCGCCCCCGAGGACGTCCAGGCCGTGGCCACGCCGTGCCTCGCCCACCGTCTGGTCGACGCCACCAACGGCGACCTCGTCGCGGCCCAGCACTGGGTCGCCGAGGTGCTCACCGCCGTCTCGACCCCGCCCGCGCCCCGGCGGCGATGACGACCGGTCCGGCGTCGGACCCGCCCGTCAGGGCGCGCCCCGACGACCCGGACCGCACCGCCCGCCGGCTCCGGGCCCGCCCCCCGCTGGCCGGCGTCGTCGCCCTCGCCGTGCTCGCCGCCCTCCTCGGCGTGGCCACCCGGCACGGCACCCTCGGCATGCTCGTCGTCGCCCTCGGCGGGCTCGCCGTCTACGACGCCCTGAGCGCCCGCGCCGCGCTGAAGCGGGTCGAGGTCACGGTGGCCAACCCGATCGACGGGGTGGCGGGCGAGCCGTCGGTCCACGTCGTGCAGGCCCGGGGCATCGTCGCCCCGATCGAGCTGGTCCTGCCGGTGTGGTGGGACGCCGCCGTCCGTTCGTCGATCGCCCTGCGCGGCACCGGGCCCGGCACGATGGTGATCGACGCGCCCGACCGGGGCGTCGTCACCCACATGGTGTTCGACCTGGTCGCCCCCGGGCCGCTGGGGCTGACCGAGGCGGCCCGTCGCATCCGGGTGTGGCTGCCGGCGCCCTGGCACGTCGGTCCCGCGGGCCGGGCCCACGACCCGGGCTGGCCGCGGCTGCGGACGATCCCCCCGGGCGAGTCCTCGACGGTGACCCAGGGCGACGACCTGTTCCGCGGCGTCCGGCCCTACACCCGCGGCGACCCGCGGCGCTCGGTCCACTGGCCGGCGACGGCGCACCGCGGGACCCTGATGGTCAAGGAGCGTGACGGCATCGAGCAGGTGGCCCTGCGCGTGGTGCTCGAGCTGGACGATGGCGGCCCCGACGCCGAGGCGGCGGTCGAGCGGGCGGCCTGGCTGGTCGAGCACGGCCTGTCCCGGGGGTGGCGGGTCCACCTGGTGACGGCCGAGGCCCCGCCGGCGCCCGCCGCCCCCCTGCTCCGGCCCGGGTTCCCGCTGCCCCCGCCGCCGCCCGTCGGCCCGGCGACGCACACCGTGGCCCGCGCCATCGAGCGGGTCGACGGGGCCCGCCACCAGCTCGCCGCCGTCGGGATCGGGCTGCCGGCGCAGGAGCCGTGGAAGGGCCTGACCCGTGTCGTGACCCCGGCGGGCGACCGGTGGCAGTGAGCACCGAGCCGGCGGCACCGCCCGGGGTGCCGCAGCCGGCGCCGCTGCGGACGGCGGCCTCGCCCGCCAGCCAGGCCCTCGCCCTCATGGCGGTCCTCGTCGCCCTCGTCGCCGTCGCCGCCCGCCTGGGCTCACCGATGTGGTTCGCCGCCCCCGCGACCGCCCTGCTGCTCGGCATCGTGATCGGCCTGGCGATCGACCTCCGCCGGTGGTTCGCGGCGGTGCCCGGGGCGGCCGCCGCCCTGACGACGCTCGTCGTCCTCAGCGTGGCGTGGGCGGTGGCTGGGACGTCGGCCGAGGTCGCGACCTCCTACGCCCCGGTCCCGCTGGTCGCCCTGGCCGTCTTCGGGGCCGACTGGCGGTGGGTCGAGCGGCTGCGCCCCACGACGGTGGCGTCGGGCGTGGTGCTCGTCGTCCCCCTGATCGGGGAGGGCGACGACACCGCCCTGCTGCCGCTCCCGTTCGCCTGGTCGGCGGTGGCGGCGGCCGCCCTGTGGTCGCTGCGGCGCGACGACCAGCGGGCCGTGCCCGCGCCCGTCCCGCTCGACGGCGCCGCCGGGGCGCCCCGGGAGCCGGGGGCGGGGCGGACGGCGCTGGCCGTGGCCGCCTCGTGGCTCGCCGCCGGGATCGTGATCGCCCTCCTCGGCCTGGTGCCGCTCTACTTCGAGGCGCCGGTGGTGACCGGCCGGCTCGGGTCCGACGGCCGGGTCATCACCCCGGGCCCGGGGGCCGTCGTGCCCGGCGACGGGGACGAGGGCGGGTCGGGCGGCGGCGACCGCGGTCCCGGGGGCGGGGGGCCGGGCGACACCGTCGGCGGCGGGACCGGGCGCGACGTCGACGGCGACGGGATCCCCGACCGGGACATCGACGGCGACGGCATCCCGGACGTCGACCTCGACGGGGACGGCATCCCCGACGTCGACGCCGACGGCGACGGGGTCCCCGACGACCCGGCCGGCGCCACCACCGACCCCGGCGGGTCGGCGGCCGGCGGCGGGTCCGCCGGGGCGGGGGGCGGCGGGACGACACGGCTGGTGGACGACCGGGAGGGGGTGCGGACCGTGCTGCGGGTCCTCGGGGTCGCCGTGGTCGGGTTGCTGGTCGCCGCCCTGGTGGCCGTCGGGGTCCGCGCCCTGGTCCGCGCGGTGGCGCGGCGGCGGGCGCTGGCCGCCCGACCGTGGGCCGTCCGGCTGGCCGAGCGGCTCGAGGACGAGGGCGCCCGTCGGGGCCGGGCCCGCCGGCGCGACGAGCCCGTCACGGGCTACGCCCGGGCCCTGGCCGATGGCGTCCTGGCCCACGACCGGCTGGAGGAGGTCGGCGCCGCCCTCTCGGCCGCCCTGTTCGGCCCCGGCCCGCCGTCGGCCCCGACCGCCGAGTGGGCCACCCGGGTGGTCGACGAGGCCGTCGCCGCCAACCCCCCGCCCTCCCGCCGGGCCCGGCGCCGCCGGCGCTAGCGGCGGGCGAGCCGGTCGGCAGACTCGAGGTTCTGGAGGCGGACCTGGCCGCGGGCGCAGAGGCGATCGTCGGCGTCGTGGACCTCGACCAGCCAGAGCTGCTGGAGCCGGCCCCGGTGGATCGGGGTGGCCCGGGCGGTGACCTCGCCGTCGCGCACGGCGCGGAGGAAGTCGGTGTGGTTGGAGACGCCGACGACGTTGCCGTCGCCCCGGGTGCGCAGCCACATGGCGGCGCCGACGCTGGCCGCCGTCTCGACCAGGGTGCACCAGACCCCGCCGTGGACGATGCCGTAGGGCTGGTGCAGGTGGGGCTCGATCGGCAGGCGGATGACCACCTCGTCGGGGCTCACCGACACGAAGGACTCCCCCACCAGCTGGCCGAAGGGGCTGATCGGCGGGGTGCCCTCGGGCAGGTCGGGCGGGGTGGGGGCGTCGCTCATCGGGGCGAGGGTACCGACGCCGCGTCCTCCCCGAGGAGGAGCGCCGTCCTCCTCCGGGGCGACCACGAGCGGCGTGGAGTCCCGTACCGTCGGACCGTGACCACCGACGAGCCGGCGCCCCCGACCGGCCGGGCCGCCCTCCGCCACCCGGTCCTGTGGCTCAAGGCCCACCCGTTCGTGGCGGACGCCCTCCTCGCCGCCGTGGTGGCCGCCATCCCGATCGCCGTCTGGATCGTGGGCGACAACCCGGAGCCGGGCGTCGACTGGCGCCAGCCCGACGCCGGGCTCGCCGTCCTCATCGCCCTCACCTCGGCGCCGCTGGCCTGGCGCCGGCGCCGCCCGCTGCGGGTCCTGGCCCTCACCGTCCTCGCCGCCTTCGGCATGGGGATCTTCCAGTACAACCACGACTTCGCCCTGTTCGGCGACCTGGTCGCCCTGTACACGGTCGGCGCCCACTGCTCCCGCATGGCGTCGCGCCGGGTGATCCTCGGGTTCGCGGTGTTGATGGGCCCGATGATGTGGCTGGGCCCGCTGCCCGAGGGTGCCGGCTACGGCGGCGGTGAGATCGCCTTCGCCTACCTGATGTACGGCGTGGTGTGGCTGGTCGGCGACAACCTCCAGACCCGCCGGGCCAACGTCGCCGCCCTGCGCGAGCGGGCCGAGCGGGCCGAGCAGGACCGCCGGGAGGAGGCCCGTCGGGCGGCCGAGGAGGAGCGGGCCCGCATCGCCCGCGAGATGCACGACGTGGTGGCCCACTCGATGAGCGTGATGGTCGTCCAGGCCGCCGGGGCCCGCCGGGTGCTCGACCGCGACCCGGCCCGGGCCGAGCAGGCGCTGGAGATGATCGAGCAGACCGGGCGCGAGGCGCTGACCGAGATGCGCCGGATGCTCGGCGTGCTCCGGTCCGACGACGGCGGTGCGGCCGAGCGGGTGCCGCAGCCGTCGCTGGCCGGCCTCGACGACCTGGTCGAGGAGTGCCGGGCCGCCGGGCTGGCGGTGGCGGTGCGCCGGCGGGGCGAGGAGCGGCCGCTGCCCGCCGGGGTCGACCTGGCCGCCTTCCGGATCGTGCAGGAGGCGCTGACCAACGTCCGCCGCCACGCCGGGCCGGCCGCTGCCGGGGTCACGATCACCTACGCCGACGGCCAGGTCGAGGTCGAGGTGGCCGACAACGGCCGGGGGCTCGGGGCCGACCCGCCGCCGGCCGGGGCGGGGGCGGGCCACGGGCTGGTCGGCATGCGCGAGCGGGCCGCCCTCTACGGCGGGTCGGTGAGCGCCGGCCCTCGCCCGGGGGGCGGCTTCGCCGTGCGGGCGCGGCTCCCGGTGGGGGCGTCGTGAGCGCCATCCGGGTGGTCGTGATCGACGACCAGGCGCTCGTGCGGGCCGGGTTCCGCATGATCCTGGAGAGCGAGGACGACATCACCGTGGTCGGCGAGGCCGCCGACGGGGTCGAGGCCGTCGACGTGGTGGCCCGGGCCCGGCCCGACGTCGTCCTGATGGACATCCGCATGCCGCGGCGCGACGGGGTGGCCGCCACCGCCGAGATCGTCGCCGCCGGCACCGAGGAGCGGCCGGCGCCGAAAGTCGTGATCCTCACCACCTTCGACCTCGACGACCACGTCTTCGACGCCGTGCGGGCGGGGGCGAGCGGCTTCCTGCTCAAGGACACCCCGGCCGAGGAGCTGCTCGACGCCGTGCGGGTGGTGGCCGGTGGCGACGCCCTGCTGGCCCCGTCGGTGACCCGCCAGCTGATCGCCGAGTTCGCCCGGCACCGCCCGCCCGCCACCGCCGCCCCGCCCGAGCTCGACCTGCTGACCGAGCGGGAGCGCGAGGTCCTCACCCTGATGGCCCGGGGGCTGTCGAACGCCGAGATCGCCGGCGAGCTGGTCCTCGGGGAGACGACGGTGAAGACCCACGTGGGCCGGGTCCTCACCAAGCTCCACCTGCGCGACCGGGTCCAGGCCGTCGTCCTGGCCTACGAGACCGGCCTGGTCCGCCCCGGCGGCTGACCCCCCATCCGTCCGGGGCCTTCCTGTGCCCCCACGTCGCACATCCGCGACCCCACCCCCACAAGAACCCCGAAGCGCGACCTCCAGCCCACAAGAACCCGTTCTTGTGGGCTGGAGGTCGCGGTCCTCCTCGGGGAGGAGGGGGATCGGCCCGGGGGGTGATCCGGGGCGGGGCCCCGGGTGCGAGGGTCGGACGCATGACCACCATCGCTCCCCCATCGCCCACGGTGGCGGCCCGTGCCATCGCCGCCCGCAAGGTCTACGGCCGCGGCGACACCCAGGTCCACGCCCTGCGCGACGTCAGCGTCGACATCGCCACCGGTGAGCTGACGGCCGTCATGGGCCCGTCGGGCTCGGGCAAGTCGACGCTGATGCACTGCCTGGCCGGCCTCGACACGCTCACCGCCGGGCAGGTGCTCATCGGCGACACCGACCTGTCGCGCCTCGACGACCGCCGCCTCACCACCCTCCGCCGGGACAAGGTCGGCTTCGTCTTCCAGGCCTTCAACCTGATCCCCACGCTGACGGCGGTCGAGAACATCACCCTCCCGGCCACCCTCGCCGGCCGCAAGGTCGACGCCGACTGGCTCGCCACCGTGGTCGCCACCGTCGGCCTCCAGGACCGCCTGGGCCACCGGCCCAGCGAGCTCTCGGGCGGCCAGCAGCAGCGGGTCGCCGTGGCCCGGGCCCTCGCCGGCCGGCCCGAGATCACGTTCGCCGACGAGCCCACCGGCAACCTCGACTCCCGCGCCGGCGCCGAGATCCTCTCCTTCCTCCGCCGGGCCGTCCGGGAGATGGGCCAGACGATCGTGATGGTGACCCACGACCCGGTGGCCGCCGGCTACGCCGACCGGGTGGTGTTCCTGGTCGACGGGGCGATCGTCGACGAGCTGCGCGACCCGACCCCCGAGACGGTGCTCGACCGCATGAAGGGCTACGGAGCCGAGCCGCCAGGCGAGGCGACCCAGAGGGACGGCGCCCTTCTTCTCCGAGGCCCTGCCGAGGAGAGGCCCGGCCCGACCCAGCCTGACCCGTCCCAGGACCCGAGTGACTGATGCTGCGGACCGCGCTCACGACCATCGCCGCCCGCAAGCTCCGGCTGCTGGCGACCAGCGTCGCCGTCCTGCTCGGCGTCGCCTTCATGGCCGGCACCTTCGTGCTGACCGACACGATCGGCCGCTCCTTCGACCGGCTGTTCGACGAGATCTACTCCGAGACCGACACCGTGGTGCAGGGCGAGGAGGCCTTCGCCAGCGACTTCGGGTCCGAGCGGCCGCTGATCCCGGCCGACCTGGTCGACACCGTCGCCACCGTCGACGGGGTGGCCGAGGTGATCCCCGAGGTCAGCGGCGGGGCCCAGATCGTCGGGGCCGACGGTGACGTCGTGGGCGGCGGCGCCGGAGGCAGCTTCGGCCAGAGCTGGGTGCCCGACGACGCCGGCCTCGACCCGTTCCAGCTGGCCGAGGGCGAGCGGCCCGAGGGCGAGGACGAGGTGGCGATCGACACCTTCACCGCCGAGACCGGCGAGCTCGGCGTGGGCGACACCGCCACCGTCCTCACCCCGGCCGGCAGCCGGGAGATGACGATCTCCGGCATCGTCACCTACGGCGACGCCGACACGGTGGCGGGCAGCTCGGTGCTGCTGTTCGACCTGCCGACGGCGACGGCGCTGATGGGCGAGGAGGGCAAGCTCTCCGCCCTCTACGCCACCGCCGCCGACGGGGTCGACGCCGAGACCCTGACCGCCCGCATCGCCGACGTCGTCCCCGACGGGGTCGAGGCCCTGACCGGCCAGGAGGCGGCCGACGCCACCAAGGACGAGATCCGCACGGCGCTGGGCTTCCTCAACGCCTTCCTCCTGACCTTCGCCCTGATCGCCCTGTTCGTGGGCTCGTTCATCATCTACAACACCTTCTCGATCCTGGTCGCCCAGCGGTCGCGCGAGAACGCCCTGCTGCGGGCGATCGGGGCCAGCCGCCGGCAGGTCCTCCTGGCCGTGCTGCTGGAGTCGGTGGCGGTCGGGCTGGTCGCCTCGGTGCTCGGCCTGGTGGCCGGGATCGGCGTCGCCGCCGGGCTCAAGTCGGTGCTGGCCGCCATCGGCCTCGACCTGCCCGGCGGGGGCATCGCCGTCGAGCCCCGGACGATCGTGATGTCGCTGATCGGCGGGCTGGGCGTGAGCGTCGTGTCGGCCGTCGTCCCGGCCCGCCGGGCGGCCCGGATCCCCCCGATCGCCGCCCTGCGCGACGTCTCGGTCGACGACTCGGGGCGCAGCCGGGTCCGGATGGTCCTCGGCGGGGCGATCGCCGCCCTCGGCGCCGTGGCCCTGGCCGGCGGCCTGGCCGGCGACCGCGACGCCGGGCTGGTGGGCCTCGGGGCCACGCTGGTGTTCGTCGCCGTGGTGGTGCTGGGCCCGATCCTGGCCCGGCCGATCGTCGGCCTGCTGGGGCTGCCCATCGCCCGGCTGACCGGGATGACCGGCGGGCTCGCCCGCCAGAACGCCCTCCGCAACCCCAAGCGCACGGCGTCGACCGCCGCCGCCCTGATGATCGGGGTGACGCTGGTGGGCGGGATCTCGATCATCGCCGCCTCGACCCGGGCCTCGCTCGACCAGGTCATCGAGCGGTCGTTCCAGGGCGACTTCGTCGTCGCCGCCAGCGGCTTCGACGGCGGCGGGGTCAGCCCGCAGCTGGCCGACGAGCTGGGCGAGCTGCCCGAGCTGGCGGCGGTGACCGGCCTGGCCTACGGCGCCGTCGAGATCGACGGCTCGACCCAGCTCCTCGTCGCCGCCGACGCCGCCTCGCTCGACCAGGTCGTCGACCTGGGCGAGACCGAGGGCTCGATGGCCGACGTCGGGCTCGACACCGTCGCCATCGACCGTGACCGGGCCACCGACCAGGACCTGGCCCTCGGCGACACCGTCGAGGCCACCTTCGCCACCGGCCCCGTCACCCTGGAGGTGGCGGCGATCTACACCGAGGCCGAGGTCGTCGGCGGCCTGCTGGTCGACACCGAGACCCTGGCCGCCCACACCGACGGTCCGCTCGTCGACTCCCAGATCCTCGCCACCGTCGCCGACGGGGTCGACCTGGCCGCCGCCGACGCCGCCATCGAGCGGGTCACCGAGGCCTACCCGCAGGTCACGGTGCAGGACCGGGAGGAGTACAAGGACGCCCAGGGCGCCACGATCGACGGCCTGCTCAACATGATCTACGCCCTGCTCGCCCTGGCCGTGATCATCGCCCTGATCGGCATCGCCAACACCCTGGCCCTCTCGATCCTCGAGCGGACCCGGGAGCTGGGGCTGCTCCGGGCCGTGGGCATGACCCGGGCCCAGCTCCGGGCCATGGTCCGCTGGGAGGCGGTGCTGATCTCGGTGCTGGGGGCCGTCCTCGGCCTGGCCGTGGCCCTGCTGTTCGGCTGGTCGCTGGTGACGGCGCTGGAGGACGAGGGCCTGGAGGTCTTCCGGGTCCCGATCACCCGCCTGGTCGTGATCGTGGTCCTCGCCGGGCTGGCCGGGGTGGGCGCCTCGCTGCTCCCCGCCCGCCGGGCCGCCCGCCTCGACGTCCTGAAGGCGGTCACCGCCGACTGAGCCCGGCCGCGACCGGACCGGTGACCGGACCCCTCTCCCGAAGGAGGTCCGATCACCGGTCTCGGTCGCCCGCCCGGTCGTGGATCAGCTGGGGTCGAGGACCACCGTGATCGCCGCTGCGTTGGCCACCGGGGCGCCGCCGGCCGGCGTGGCCGTGAGCCCCCCGGTGGAGGTGCCGGTGGCGACGACGTCGCCCAGCGTCTCGGTCAGGTGGCCGGCGCCGGTGCCGGCCCGCTGGAAGCGGACGGCGACGTCGGCGGGCGGGGTGAGGGCCGTGGTGGTGGCCGACTTGTCGGCCCAGTACGAGACGGCCCAGGCGCCGGGGGTGGTGGCGACGGTGGGTGTCGTGTAGCCGGCCTGCCCGGCGCTGGCCCCCAGCGTCACGCCCCGGTAGGCGGCGACGGTGAGATCGGCCTTGGCCAGGGCGCCGAGGGTGACCGAGACGGTCGAGCCGGCGTCGCCGGCGACGGCGGTGCGGGCGAAGGCGGCGTGGCGGCTGCCGGCGGTGGGCGTGTCGACGATCCGGGTCCAGCCCGCCGGGGTCGACACCGAGGTGGCGCCCGTGGCGTTGGAGGCGACGAAGAGCACCAGCTGGTCGCCGGGGCGGACGTCGGCGGGGACGACGACGGTGTGGGTCGCCTTGGTCTGGTTGCCGGCGCTGGCGGCCGTGGCGACGACCTGCGGGCCGGTGACCGTGACCTCGCGGGTGGTGGAGGCGGTGGCGCCGTCGTCGTCGGTGACCGTGGCCGTGATCGTGAAGGTGCCGGCCGCGGCGTAGCGGTGGCTGGCCGTGGTGCCCGTCGCCGTGCCGCCGTCGCCGAAGGCCCACTGGACGCCGGCGATCTCGCCGTCGCCGTCGGTCGAGCCGGCGGCGTCGACCGTGCAGGTCAGCCCGGTGCAGTTGGCCTCGAAGGCGGCCGTCGGGGGCTGGTTGGGGATCTCGCCCTGGACGCCCCACAGCTCGCCGGTGTTCCAGGCCACGTTCCCGGGGCCGCTGGCGCTGACGGTGACCACCGAGGCGACGTCGATGCCGCCGGTCGACGACCAGGCGCCGCGGCGCAGGGCACCGTTGCGGGTGTCGGAGTAGTACGCCTGCCCGTCGATCACGACCAGCGAGCCGACGTTGCCGTAGTGGAGCGTGGCGCTCGACGAGGTGGCCACCGTGGTGCGGAGGCCGCCGACGATCCGGCTCTCGATCGAGAAGCCCCGGCTGTAGAGGCTCGTGCTCGACGTGCTGTAGAAGATCTTGCCGTCGGCGTAGGTCAGGGCCCGCAGGTCGCGCAGGTCGGCGGCGAAGGCGGACAGCCCGTTGAGCTCGATCGTCGTTGGGGCCCCGAAGGTGGTGCCGGCGTAGCTGCGGACCTTGAAGGTGCCGTCGCCGTGGGCGGTGTAGAGGTTCCCCTCGGCCACGAAGGCGCCGCGCAGGTTGCCGAAGTCGGAGGGCACCGAGGCGACGGTCTGCGGGGTGCCGAAGGTCGTGCCGTCGTAGGCCCGCGAGATGATCCGGGCCGCCGTGTTCCCCGCCTGCGGGACCAGCTGGTGGAAGCCGCTGGGCAGCTGGAGGGGCGCCGGCTGCGGCACCGGGAGGCCGCCGGCCACCGGGAAGAAGGCGATGCGGCCGCGGTAGAGGTAGCGGGCGATGCGGTCGGTGTCGCTGGCGACGTAGAGGCCGTCGGGCGTCGAGAGCATCTGCCACACGGCCTGGCCCCGGTCGCGGCCCGGGTTCCAGCTCAGCGGGACGCCGTTGACCGGGTCGAGGGCGGCGATGCCCTCACGGTCGACGGCGCCCGGCTGCTTCGAGTCGCGGCCGTTGACGTTGTTCGACCAGCGGAAGTGGCCGCCGATGTAGACGGCGGCGCCGCTGACCTCGACCGAGTAGACCGAGTCGCCGCCGGTCGGGTTGACCCACGTCGGCTGGGCGTTGGGCGTGTCGCTCTCCTCCCAGCGGGCGGTGGTGTCGCAGAGCGTGCTGTTGTCGCCCGGGGGCAGGCCGCCCGAGGTGCCGACCACGAAGTACGAGCCGTCGGGGCTGTAGGAGATGTCGCGCAGCGAGTCCTCGACCGAGGCGGCGCAGCGGGGGGCGTAGCGGGTGGTCGACCAGGGCGAGAGCGACGGGGTGCCGTCGGGGGCGATGTCGATCTTGGCGATCTGGCCCCGGGGCTGGCCGCCGACGGCCGAGAAGCTCCCGCCGACGAGGACGTGGCGACCGTCGGGCGAGGGCTCGATCCGCCAGATCTTCCCCTGGCCGATGCCGTGGTGGGTGCCGGTGAAGGGGATGTTCATGCGGTCGTCGATGACGGCGGTCTGGGCGTCGACGGCGGCCACCCGGAGGGCCCGGCCCTGGATGCTCTTGAACACGCCGCCCAGCCACAGGCGGTCGCCGATCAGCGCCATGGTGGTGACGGTGGCGTCGACGGCGGGCTTGAAGGTCATCGCCGTGCCGTCGCTGACCCGGAGGCGGGCGACCTTGGGCTGGCGGACGCCGTTGACCGAGGAGAAGGCACCTCCGACGTAGATCGACTGGCCGTCGGCGGCGGGGACGATCGAGTGGACCATCCCGTCGAGCTGCGGGGCCCAGCCGGTGCGGATCACGCCGGTGCCCTTGTCGAAGGCGAGGATCCAGCTGCGGGCGACGGCGGTGCGGTCGGGGTTGGCGGCCTGGGTGAAGTCGCCGCCCATGAAGACGGTGCCGCCGACCACGGCGACGGTGCGCACGCTGCCGTTGAGGGCGTGGGGCGTGGCGCTGGTGGGCAGGGCGTTGACCTGCGTGGTGTGGGGCGCGGCCACGGGGGCGACGCCGCCGGCGGGCGCGGTGGCCCCGACGAGGGCCCCGAGGGTGGCGGCCACCGTCAGCAGGGCGGTGGCGACGGCCCGGGTCGGGCGGGTGCGGCGGTTGGTCACGGCGGATCTCCCCGGTTCTCTCCGTCACCGAGCTTGGGTTTCGGTGACGGAGAGAGGTTATCACCCTCCGTGGTGATCTTCGCAAGTCGGTGACTCTCTGTAGTCGAGAGCCATCGCGCTGGTGGGTGCTCGGGGGCCGCCGCTAGGGTCGCAGGCGGAGGGTTGCCGGAGCGGACGAACGGGACGGTCTCGAAAACCGTTGTGGTGTCACAGCCACCGTGGGTTCAAATCCCACACCCTCCGCTCACGACGAAGGGCCCGACCACCCGGTCGGGCCCTTCTCGCGCCCCGTCGGGGATCAGCGGGCCCGGGCGTCGTCCCACCGCTCGGCAACGCCCCACACCTCGGCCCACCGCGCCGATCAGGACCGGTTCCAGGCCGAGCGCCTCGAACCGGTCACGGAACTCGGCGTAGCAGTCCTCGATCTCGGGCACGGCGGTGCAGCTCCGGCTCGGTGGACAGGGGCTCGATGTCGTGCTCGGCCCGCCAGGCGTCGACCTCGGCGATGCGGGCGGCCCGGGTCTCCGGCGTGCCCTCGTCGTCGGTCTCGGCGGCGCCGAGGGCGGCCGCCTGGCGGGCGAGGGCGCGCCGGTCGGCCTCGCTCACCGGGGCGGGACGGTCGGCCACCGGGCCAGTCTCGCAGGGATCAGACGGTGACGGTGATGTCGCCGGTGTCGTCGAGGGTGACGTGGACGGTGTCGCCGTCGGCGACCTTGCCCTCGAGGATGGCGACGGCGAGGCGGTCGCCGACCTCCCGCTGGATGACCCGCTTGAGGGGGCGGGCTCCGAAGGCGGGGTCGAAGCCCTCCTTGGCCAGCACGGCGGTGGCCTCGGCGTCGACCTCGAGGGTGATGCGCCGCTCCTCGAGCCGCTTGCGCAGCGAGGCCAGCTGGATCTCGACGATGTGGCCGAGGTCGTCCTCGGTGAGGGCCCGGAAGCGGACGATGTCGTCGATCCGGTTGACGAACTCGGGCTTGAAGAAGTCCCGCGGGTCACCGGGCAGGTTCGACGTCATGATCAGGACGGTGTTGGTGAAGTCGACCGTGCGGCCCTGGCCGTCGGTGAGCCGGCCCTCGTCGAAGACCTGGAGCATCACGTTGAAGACGTCGGGGTGGGCCTTCTCGATCTCGTCGAGCAGCACGACCGAGTAGGGCCGGCGACGGACCGCCTCGGTCAGCTGGCCACCCTCGCCGTAGCCGACGTAGCCGGGGGGCGCCCCGATCAGGCGGGACACGGTGTGCTTCTCCATGTACTCGCTCATGTCGATGCGGACCATGGCCTTGGCGTCGTCGAAGAGGAACTCGGCCAGGGTGCGGGCCAGCTCGGTCTTGCCCACGCCGGTGGGCCCGAGGAAGAGGAACGAGCCGATGGGGCGGTCGGGGTCGGACAGCCCGGCCCGGCTGCGGCGGATGGCGTTGGCCACCGCGGTGACCGCCTCCTCCTGGCCGACGACCCGGGCGTGGAGCACGTCCTCCATGCGGACGAGCTTGGCCATCTCGCCCTCCATCATCCGGGCCGCGGGGATGCCGGTCCACGCCGCCACGATCCCGGCGACGTCGTCCTCGTCGACCTCCTCCTTGAGCATCTTGGAGGTCTGCTGGAGCTCGGCCAGCCGCTCGGTGGCGACGTCGACCTGCTTCTCCAGCGCCGGGATCTGGCCGTAGCGGATCTCGGCCGCCTTCTCGAGGTCGGGCTCGCGCTCGAGCTCGGAGCGCCGGGCCTCCAGGCTCTCCTTGAGCTCGCGGATGTCCTCGATCGCCTCCTTCTCGGCCTGCCAGTGGGCCTTCATCCCCGAGGACTGCTCCTGGAGGTTGGCCAGCTCCTCGTCGAGGGCGGCGAGGCGCTCCTCGGAGACCTTGTCGCTCTCCTTGGCCAGGGCGACGCGCTCGATCTCCAGCTGGCGGATGCGCCGCTCGACCACGTCGATCTCGGTGGGGAGCGAGTCGATCTCGATCCGCAGCTTCGACGCCGCCTCGTCGACCAGGTCGATGGCCTTGTCGGGGAGGAAGCGGCCGGTGAGGTAGCGGTCCGACAGCACGGCGGCGGCGACGAGGGCGGAGTCCTGGATGCGGACGCCGTG
This sequence comes from Iamia sp., assembly GCA_035765045.1. Taxonomy (GTDB): domain Bacteria; phylum Actinomycetota; class Acidimicrobiia; order Acidimicrobiales; family Iamiaceae; genus Iamia. Next base: position 14,438 of record DASTYI010000130.1, read on the forward strand.
GTGGACCTCGTAGCGCTCCTTGAGCCCGCGGAGGATGGCGATGGTGTCCTCGACGCTGGGCTGGCCGACGAACACCTGCTGGAAGCGGCGCTCCAGGGCGGCGTCGGTCTCGATGAACTTGCGGTACTCGTCGAGCGTGGTGGCGCCGATCAGCCGCAGCTCGCCCCGGGCCAGCATCGGCTTGATCATGTTGCCGGCGTCCATGGCCCCCTCGGCCTTGCCGGCGCCGACGATCGTGTGGAGCTCGTCGATGAAGGTGATGACCTCGCCCTCGGCGTCGGTGATCTCCTTGAGCACGGCCTTGAGCCGCTCCTCGAACTCGCCGCGGTACTTGGCCCCGGCGACGAGGCCGCCCATGTCGAGGCTGATGACCCGACGGTTCTTGAGCCCCTCGGGGACGTCGCCCTCGACGATCCGGCGGGCGAGGCCCTCGACGATGGCCGTCTTGCCGACGCCGGGCTCGCCGATCAGCACCGGGTTGTTCTTGGTGCGCCGGCTGAGGACCTGGATGGTGCGGCGGATCTCCTCGTCGCGCCCGATGACGGGGTCGAGCTTGCCCTGGCGGGCGGCCTCGGTGAGGTCGCGGCCGTACTGCTCGAGGGCCTGGTAGCTGGCCTCGGGGTTCTGGCTGGTGACCCGGTGGCTGCCCCGCACCTCGCGCAGGGCGGTGAGCAGGTCGTCGCGGCTCACCTTCAGGCGATCGGCCAGGCCGAGCAGCAGGTGCTCGGTCGACAGGTACTCGTCGGTGAGCTCGACCCGGGCGGCGTCGGCGACGTCCATCACCTGAGTGAGCTCGCGGCCGAGGCGGACCTCGCTGCCGTAGGCCTTGGGCAGCTTGGCCAGCCGGTCCTGCGCCGCGTTGCGCAGGGTCAGCGGCTGGAGGCCGACCTTCTCGACGATCGGGAGGACGACGCCCTCGGCCTGCCCGAGCAGGGCGATCAGGAGGTGGTCGGGGGTGACCTCGGGGTTGGATGCGGCGCGGGCCGCCTCGGTGGCGGCCGTGAACGCCTCTTGGGTCTTCAGGGTCCAGCGGTTCGGGTCCAACGCCATGCAGGCAGGATACGGCGCCTCCCCAAACTTGCCAATGCCGTTGTCAACTTTTCTGAAACGGCGACCGCGTCAGCCCAGCATGCGCCGGCCGGCGGGGTCGGCCTCCAGGTCGCGCAGGATGAGCCACCAGCTGGCCAGGCCGTGGGCGCACCAGCCGTCGTGGGCGGCCACGCAGTCGTCGGGGCAGCGGCTCAACCCCTCGGCCACCCAGTCGGCCATCGTGTCGGGGTCGGGCGGCGCCCAGCCGCTGTGGCGCTCGAACCAGGCGTGGGCCATCCGCACGGCGGCCATCTGGTCGGCGGTCAGCGGCCCGTCCACGACCCCCACCGTGCCATGCGACCATGCCCCCATGAGCGACGTCGCCGCCCGCGTCCGCCGCCAGCCGCCCCGGTTCCGCCGGGCCCGGGTGGAGGCCGTCACCGCGGTGACGCCCCACCTGCGGCGGGTCCGGCTCGCCGGCGCCGAGCTGAGGGGGATGGACCCGGGGCTGCCGGGGGCCAGCGTGCGGCTGCTCCTCCCCGACCGCCCCGACGCCCCGATCGCCCTCCCCACCTGGACCGGCAACGAGTTCCGCACGGCCGACGGCGAGCGGGCACCGATCCGCACCCTCACCCCGGTCGACCCCGACCCCGAGGCCGGCCGGCTCACCGTCGACGTCGTCCGCCACGACGCCGGCCTGCTCACCGCCTGGGTCGACGCCGTGGCCCCGGGGGGCGAGGTGGCGGTGTCGGGCACCGGCCGGGGTTACACCGTCGAGCCCGAGGCCGACGCCTACCTGCTCGCCGGCGACGAGACCGCCCTCCCGGCCCTGCGCCAGGTGCTCGCCGCCGTGCCCGAGGCCGTCCCGGTCCGGCTGCTGGCCGAGGTGCGGGGCGCCGACGCCGAGGTCCCGTTCCCCGACCGGCCCGGCCTCGACGTGACCTGGCTGGTCGCCGACCCGGCGGCGCCGCCCGGTGACGCCCTGGTGGCCGCCGTGGCCGGGGCCGACCTGCCGCCCGGGGTCCGGGTGTGGGCCGCCGGCGAGGCCGCCGCCGTCCAGCGGATCCGCCGCCACCTGTTCGAGGAGCGGGACCTGCCGCGGGGCCGGGCCCACGTCCGGGGCTACTGGAAGGTGGGCCGGGGCGAGGCCTGAGGCCCACCCCCGACCCCACTACGGTCCCGGGGATGGCAGGAAGTCCGCTGGCCCGGGTCAAGGGGCTCTACGCGTCCGGGGCCCGCGGGGCCGGACGGCTCCTCACCAAGGTCGGCGTGCTGGGCGAGGACCCGCCGCCCCGGGACCAGAAGCTGAAGCACTGGGCGTTCAGCCTCACCCGGGCCCACGACTCGCTGGCCATCGCCGAGCTCGACGTCCCGTGGTGGACCTACGAGGCCATCGGGAAGGTCGAGGCCTGGCTGGCGGCCCGAGCCGAGCCGGCCCGGGCCTTCGAGTGGGGCTCGGGGGCGAGCACGCTGTGGCTGGCCAAGCGGGTCGGGTCGATCACCACCGTCGAGCACCACCGGGGCTTCGCCACCCACATCGCCCCGACGCTGGCCGAGCACCCGAACATCACCTCGCTGGTGGTCGAGCCGGTCGAGACGCCGTCCCCGAAGGTGCCCTCGGCCAAGGAGGGCCACAAGGGCCTCGACTTCGCCGACTACGTGGCCGCCATCGAGGGCGTCGAGGGCCCCTTCGACCTGATCGTGATCGACGGCCGGGCCCGCGAGGCCTGTCTGCGCGCCGCCCTCCCGCATCTGGCCGACGACGGGCTGATCGTCTTCGACAACACCCGCCGCAAGCGCTACCGCCAGGCGATGGCCGCGGCCCCGGTGAGCGTCGAGCGCACCACCGGCCTCACCCCGACGCTCCCCTACCCCGACGAGACCAGCCTCCTCCGCACCCGCTGATCCGTACGAACGGTGCCTGGCACCGTCCGTACGTCAGCGGCGGGGGCGGCGGCCCTCGAACAGGACGATCGACTGCGAGACGGGGACCAGGTCGGCCCGGTGGCGGCGCTCGACCTCGGCCACCTCGCGGCGGACCTGGGCCCGGGCCTCGTCGAGCGCCTCGCGCAGCTGGCGGACCTCGGCCTCCAGCTCCAGCACCCGCTGGACGCCGGCCAGGTTGAGCCCCTCGTTGGTGAGCTCCTGGATCCGCTGGAGCAGGGCGATGTCCTCGTCGCTGTAGCGGCGCGACCCGCCGGGGGTGCGGGCCGGGTCGACCAGGCCCTTGCGCTCGTAGATCCGCAGGGTCTGCGGGTGGACGCCGGCCAGCTCGGCCGCCACCGAGATCACGTAGACCGCCCGGGTGCTCATGAGGTGCTGACCTCCTCGTCGCGCTGCTGCTCGCCCATGGTCGCGCCGAGCAGGTGGGTGCGGGGCGACTCGTCGGCGGTGAGGGCGCCGAGCTCCTCGACGACCTTCCGCTGGGCGGCGGTGAGGGTGGTGGGGACGGCGACCTCGACGGTGACGAGGAGGTCGCCTGGGCCGGCCTTGGCCGGGACGCCCCGGCCCTTGACCCGGAAGGTGCGCCCGCTGGGCGTGCCGGGCGGGATCCGCACCGTCACGGTGCCGCCGTGGAGGGTGGGCACGGCGATGTCGGCGCCCAGGGCGGCCTCGGGGAAGGTGATCGGGACGGTGAGGGTGAGGTTGGACCCCTTGACCCGGAACAGCTCGTGGGGGGTGACCCGGCAGACGACGTAGAGGTCGCCGGCGCTGCCCCCGTCGCGGCCCGGGGCGCCCCGGCCCTGGACCCGGATCCGGGTGCCGTCGGTGACGCCGGCGGGGATGCGGACCTGGACCTCGCGGGGCCGGCGCTCCACGCCGGAGCCGGCGCAGGTGGGGCACGGGTCCTCGATCACCGAGCCCCGGCCACCGCAGCGGGGGCAGGGCGAGCTGAACGAGAACGGGCCCTGGTCCTCGGCCACGACGCCCTGGCCCCCGCAGCGGGGGCAGACGGTCGGGGCGGTGCCGGGGCGGGCGCCGTCGCCGTGACAGGTGGAGCACACGGCGTCGGCCAGGATCCGGACCGAGGTGGTGACGCCGTCGACGGCGTCGGTGAACGAGAGGTGCAGCTCGGCCTCGAGGTCGGCCCCCCGGACCGGGCGCCGGCCGGCCGGGCCCGCCGGGCCCCGACCGCCGCCGCCCCGTCCGAACAGGTTGCCGAAGATCGACCCCAGGTCGCCGAGGTCGCCGATGTTGACGGTCTGGCCGTCGAAGCCACCGCCGAAGCCCCCGGGCCCGAAGCCGCCCCCGCGGGCGGCCAGGGCGCGGACCTCGTCGTACTCCTTGCGCTTCTCGGGGTCGCCGACCACGTCGTAGGCGGCCGACACCTCCTTGAAGCGCTCCTCGGCGGCGCTGTCACCGGGGTTGGCGTCGGGGTGCAGCTTGCGGGCCAGGGCCCGGTAGGCCTTGGTGACGGCCTTCTGGTCGGCGTCGGGGGCGACCCCGAGCACCGCGTAGTAGTCCTTCTCCAGCCACTCGCGCTGCGGGGCCATCGCTAGCCCCTGACCTTGACCATGGCGGCGCGCACGACCCGCCCCTTCCAGGCGTAGCCGATGCGCAGCACCTCGGAGACGAGGGACAGGGCCGGGTCGTCGTCGGGCCCGGCCGGCTCGTGCATGACGGCCTCGTGGCGAGTGGGGTCGAAGACGTCGCCGGTCGGGTCGATCCGCTCCAGGCCGTTCTTCTCCAGGATCTGGAGCAGGGCGGCGAACACCGGCTCGACGCCGGACTCGCCGTGGGCGATGGCGGCGTCGCAGGCGTCGAGCACCGGCAGCAGGTCCTCGGCCAGACGGCCGGTGGCGCGGGCCGAGGCGTCCTCGGCGTCGCGCTGGAGGCGCCGCTTCGAGTTCTCGAAGTCGGCGGTGGCCCGCTGCCAGCGGTCGAGGTAGCCGTCGCGCTCGGCGGTGAGCGTCTCGACCAGCTCGACCAGGTCCTCGACCGAGGGGGCCTCGCCCGGCACCTGCTCGCCCTCGGCGGGCGGGAGGTCGTCGAGCCCCGACAGGTCGTCGGGCACCTCGACGGCGGGGCCCTCCGGGGCGGCCGCCTCGGGGGCGGCCTCCTCGGGGGTCTCGTCGTCGGGTGGGCCCTCGGCGGGCCCGGGGGTGGGCTCGTCGGGCATCAGACGCTCTTGGGCTCGTCGCCGTCGTCGACCACCTCGGCGTCGACGACGTCGTCGTCGGAACCGCCGGCGGTGGCCCCGGCACCGGCCGCGTCACCGCCGTAGGCCCCGTCGTTCTCGGTCTTGGCCTGCTCGTAGAGGGCCTGCGTGAGCGACTGGCTGGCGGTCATCAGCTTCTCGGTGCCGGCCTTGATGGCCTCGGCGTCGTCGCCCTCGAGCGCCGTCTTGAGCTCGGCCAGGGCGGCCTCGGCGGCCTCCTTCTCCGAGCCGCTGACCTTGTCGCCCTGCTCGCGGAGCACCTTCTCGGTCTGGTACACGAGGGTGTCGGCCTGGTTGCGGGCCTCGGCCGCCTCCTTGCGCTTCCGGTCCTCCTCGGCGTGGGCCTCGGCGTCCTTGATCATCTGGTCG
>DASTYI010000131.1:0-21581 GCA_035765045.1 Iamia sp.
GAGTGCTCCGGGGCTCCCAGCCCCGGCCTCACTGCGGCGTTGACGTTGCGCTCGGCCTGGATGTGGTTGGCGCAATGCTCCGGGGCCCCGAGCCCCGGCCCCATTGCGGCGGCGGCACCTTCGCCACCGCCGGCAGCGTCACGATGTGCTCCGGGGCCCCGAGCCCCGGCCCCATTGCGGCGCCACCCTCATATTCGTGACCGCCGCCTTCGGCCTCGTGCTCCGGGGCTCCAAGCCCCGGCCCCATTGCGGCCAGATCAACAGCGTGCACGGTCACTCGGTCGAGGCGTGCTCCGGGGCTCCGAGCCCCGGCCCCATTGCGGCGGCACCTTCCAAGAGGCGCTCGTCACCGGGCTCGTGCTCCGGGGCTCCCAGCCCCGGCCCCATTGCGGCGGCGAGCTCGACTTATCGCCCGCCGTCCACACCCAGGGTGCTCCGGGGCTCCCCGTCCCGGCCTCATTGCGGCCCCGACCCGGCGGACGTGCGGCTCATGACCACCGAGTGCTCCGGGGCTCCCAGCCCCGGCCTCACTGCGGCGTGATCGGTGACCTCTGCGGCGTCTCCGAGCTCGGCGTGCTCCGGGGCACCCAGCCACGGCCTCATTGCGGCCGGCGGCCCCGGTGGGTCTCGCCCCTCGGGTCGGGGGTGCTCCGGGGCACCCAGCCCCGGCCCCATTGCGGGCGGGCAGGCAGCCGGTGTGGCGCATCCGTCCTGGACGGGTGCGCACGGGCGCATCGCGGCAGTGGGGGGCCGATGGGCGTGGGGGTCGGGGGCCACGCCTAGAGTCCGGCCGATGGCCGATCCGGAGACGAAGGGCGACCGGGTCCTCGAACCCGGGACCCGCGTCGAGGTGCGCGACGGCTTCGAGGGCCTGTGGCACAAGGGGTACGTGGTCGACGCCGTCGAGGCCGACGGCTACGTGATCCGCCGCACGTCGGACGACACGCTCCTGCCCCGCCGGCTCCCCCGCGAGGCGGTCCGCCGCGAGCGTCGCAACTCGATGTGGTGGATCTGAGCCAGCCGGACGGCCAGCAGGCGGGCTAGCGGCCGACGCCGTCGCCGAGGGCGTCGATGTAGGTGTCGACGTCGATGGCGGTCAGGGTGAGCGTCTTGAGCGTGCCCCGGGCGCCGAGGGCGGTGGCGACGCGGGCCATCGTCATCTCGTCGGGGGCCTCGAGGATGTTGAGGAAGTCGTACTGGCCGAGCAGGGCGTACTGCTCCAGCACCTTGACGCCCATCTCCTCCAGCTCGGCGTTGACCGCCTTGAGCCGCTGCGGGTCCTCGCGCAGCCGGGCGGCACCGTCGGGCCCGAGCGTCGACAGCATCACGTACTTCGGCATGCCCCGAACCTAGTGGGCCTCCAGGCGGGCGACGGCCGCCGCCTCCGACGGGTCCGGATCGGTGGCGAGGAAGGCGTCGACCACCTCGACGGCGACGACCGCCGAGGTCAGCCGCAGACCGAGGGCGACGACGTTGGCGTCGTTCCAGCGGCGGGCACCCCGGGCCGTCTCGGCGTCGCCGCACAGGGCGGCCCGGACGCCGGGCACCTTGGAGGCGGCGATCGAGACCCCGGTGCCGGTCCAGCAGCACACGACGCCCCGGTCGGCGGCGCCCCGGGCCACCGCCGTACCGACGGCGCGACCGACCTCGGGCCACTCCTCGCCGGCGCCGACGACGGAGACCTCGTGGCCGAGGTCGGCGAGGTGGGCGACGAGCAGCTCGGTGACCGGCGTGACCTCGTCGGTGCCGAAGGCGATCCGCACGACGGCCGGCCTACCGGGCGGGGAGGGCGTCGAGGGCGAGGCCGACCCGCCGCCAGGCCTCGTCGTTCCACCCGGGCCCGACCCCCTCGGCGACGGCCTCGTCGAGCGCCGCCTCCAGGTCGTCGAGGGCCGATCGGTCGGCGTCGGCCAGGCCGGCGAAGCGCTCGGGGTCGGGCGGCGAGAAGGGCTGGCCGACGAGCAGCGGGACGAAGACCGAGCGGCAGGGCCAGCCGAGCAGGAAGCGGGCCAGCGGCGCCTCGTCGACCGGCAGGGCGGTGACCAGCGCCGCGGTGGTGGCCTCGAAGCTGTCGACGTGCATGCACACCGTCCAGCCCTTGTCCCCGCCGACGTGGGACCGCAGGTGCTGGCGGAGGGCGGCCTCGGTGACCGGCTCGCGCCCGACGGCCGCCGTGCACGCCTCCCACCGGGGGTCGACGAAGGGCTCGGCCGCCACCTGCGCCGAGCGGTGGACGGCGTCGAAGGCCGGGATCGTCGTCCGGTTGGAGATGGCCCGGGTGCGCTCGACCTGCTCGACCGCCACGGTGCGGGCCGACGTCTCGACCACCCAGGCCGACGTCGGGTCGGCGACGAGGAACGACGACCAGTACGGGAGCTCGATGTGGTCGTGGCCAGTGCCGCCCTGGCCGTACCGCTCGACCAGCCCGGTCAGGACGTCGACGGCGGTGCGGGCGTCGGGCGAGCGCTCCAGCGCCAACCGCACCATGTCCATCCCGGTGAGCCCGGGGACCTCCTCCTTCGGGTCGTCGGTGGTGATGATCATCTCGTTGCCGATGGCGACGCCGACCTCGTTGACGCCGTGCTCCATCCCCCACATCCACGTGGGCCGGCTGCCGGTCAGGGCGAAGGTCGGCTCGTGGTGGCCCTCGACGGGGACGTGGGTCGTGGCCGTGACGTCCTCCCGTCGGGAGGGGACGTGCTGGACCACCTGGCGCTCGTGGGGCGGGCGGTCGCTGTTCTTGGCGAAGAGGGTGACGCCCTCGGCCGTGGCTGCGGGGAGCGCCGCCATCGTGTCGCACATGCCCTCGTTCTAGCGTGGCCCACATGGCTGCGCGTGTCGTCTCGATCGTCCCCCACACCCACTGGGACCGGGAGTGGTACCGGACCTTCCAGTCGTTCCGCATGCGGCTGGTCGACCTGGTCGACGGCCTCCTCGACCGGCTCGACGACGACCCCGGCTACGCCCACTTCATGCTCGACGGGCAGATGGCGGTCATCGACGACTACCTCGCCATCCGGCCCCACGAGGCCGACCGCATCCGCCGCCTCGCCGGGGCCGGCCGCCTCAGCCTCGGGCCCTGGTACATCCTCATGGACGAGTTCCTGGTGTCGGGCGAGACCATGGTCCGGGACATGGAGATGGGCCTCGACCGGGCGGCCCAGCTCGGCGGCGCCATGGAGCTCGGCTACCTGCCCGACATGTTCGGCCACATCGCCCAGATGCCGCAGCTGCTCCGGGGCTTCGGGTTCGACCGGGCCGTGGTGTGGCGGGGCGTCCCGTCGTCGGTCGACGCCCCCGCCTTCCGCTGGCGGGCGCCCGACGGCAGCGAGGTCGTCGCCGAGTACCTGACCGACGGCTACTCGAACGGCGCCGTCCTGCCCGGCGACGCCAAGGAGCTGGTCGCCCGCATCGCCGACTGGGCCGACCAGCACGAGCCCCGCTCGGGCGACCCGCTGCTGTGGATGAACGGAACCGACCACCTGATGCCGCAGGGCGCCCTGGGTCGGCTGGTCGCCGAGGCCAACGACATCACCGACGAGTGGGAGCTGAGGGTCTGCTCGCTGGCCGACCACGTCGCCGCCCGGCTCGCCGCCGTCGCCGCGCAGCCCGAGGGGTTGGAGGGGCTGCCGCTGGTCGTGGGCGAGATGCGCTCCGGCGCCCGCACCAACGTGCTGATGGGGGTGACGTCGAACCGGATGGACGTCCGCCAACGGGCCGCCCGGGCCGAGGTCGGGCTGGAGCGCCGGGCCGAGCCGTTGTGGGCCCTGTTCGGCCCGGCGGAGGGCTGGCCGCAGGCCTTCCTCGACGAGGCGTGGCGGCTGGTCGTGCGGAACTGCGCCCACGACTCGATCTGCGCCTGCTCGGTCGACCCGGTCGTCGACGCCGTGCTCCACCGCTACGACGAGGCGATCGACGTCGCCGACGGGCTGGTCGGTCGGGCCCTCAAGGCCATCGGGGCGGCCGCCGGCGGCACCGGGGCGATCGTCGTCAACCCGGTCGCCCGCCCCCGCACCGGGGTGGTCGAGCTGCTGCTGGAGGACACGGCGGCCGCCGACGTCCCGGCCGGGATCCAGGTGCTCCAGGAGGTGCCGGGCCGCCGCGAGGTCGACCGGGGCAGCCTGGCCAACGTGGCCGAGGTGATCGCCCGGGTCCTCGACCGCGACGCCACCCTCACCGAGGCCGAGCTCGACGACCGCGGCGACACCACCGTCCTCGTCGTGCGCGCCGGCACCGGCGGCACCATTGACCGGCCGGCGCTGCGGGCCGAGGTGCGCGACGTGGTCGCCCGTCACGACCTCGGGCGGCTGTTCCGGGTCGTGCGCGAGGGCGCGCCGGCGTGCCAGGTCCTCGCCCGGGCGTCGCTCGACGGGTACTCGTGGGCCCGCTGGTCGGCCCTCCCCGACGACGTGGAGCCGGCCCGGGCGCGCGGGACGGCGCTGGCCAACGGCCTGCTGTCGGTCGAGGTCGACCCCGCCGACGGCACCTGGTCGATCGACGGCGTGGCCGGCTACGGGCGGCTGGTCGACGGCGGCGACCTGGGCGACACCTACAACTGGTGCCCGCCGCCCGCCGGCGACGTCCTCGTGACGACGCCGAGCGCCGTCACCGTGACCGCCGTCGAGGACGGGCCGGTGCGGGCCTCGCTCCGCATCGAGACGGTGTGGGACCTGCCCGCCGGGGTGGTCGACGGGGCCCGCGCGGGGTCGATCCCCACGCCGATCACCACCGTGCTCACCCTCGACGCCGGCGAGCCCGTGCTGCGGGTCGAGACCACGATCACCAACCGCAGCGAGGACCACCGGCTGCGGGTCCACCACCCGCTGCGGAGCCGGGCGACCACCTCGGCCGCCGGCTGCGCCTGGGCCACCGTGACCCGGGGGTTGGAGGCCGAGGGCGGCCCGACCGAGATGCCGCTCCCGACCTACCCGGCCCGCGACCACGTCACCGCCGGCGGGCTCACCGTCGCCACCGAGGGCGTGGTCGAGTACGAGCTGGCCGACGTCACCGACGAGGGCGCCGACGAGATCGCCCTCACCCTGCTGCGCTGCACCGGCCTGCTGTCGCAGGAGCCGATGGCCACGCGGCCCGTGCCCGCCGGGCCGATCGTCGCCACCCCGGGCGCCCAGATGATCGGGACGACGACCGTCCGCTACGGCCTCGCCGTCGACGCCGCCGACCCCCGCGCCGTCGCCGACGACCTCTTCGTCCCCCTCCTCGTCGCCAGCCCCCGGGGGCCGCACCGGGCCGACGGCCACACCGCCCTGGTGGTCGAGGGCGCCGAGGTCTCGTCGGTCCGGCGCCGGGGCAGCAAGGTCGAGGTCCGGGTCTGGAACCCGACCGACGCCCCCACCACCGTCACCGTCGACCGCACCGGCTGGCAGACCGACCTGCGCGGCCGCCCCCTCCAGCGCCTCGACGGCCCGCTCCCCCTCGCCCCCTGGCAGCTCGCCACGCTCGCCCTCGACGACTGACCGCTGTTAGGGGACGATCTCCACCGGCGTGCCAGTGGGGGCGAGCAGCATGACCTGGCGGATGGCGTCGTTGTCGAGCCGGACGCAGCCGTTGCTGGTCGACTGGCCGAGGAGGCCGGTGGCCTGGGTGCCGTGGAGGGCGATCTGGCCGACGCCGCCGCCGAAGCTGGTGAGGGTCTCGCTGAACCCGCTCACGCTGACCTGGCCGGCGCCGTAGGCGGGGTCGGGTGGGTCGAGGGGCACGATCCCGTCGACGAAGAACGAGCCGATCGGCGTCGGGGTGTCGGCGCGGCCGACGGCGACGGTGGTGCTGAGCAGGGGCGTGTCGCCGTGGAGGACGGTGAGCCGGCGGGCGCCGACCTCGACCACGACCCGGTTGGGCACCTCCCGGAGCGTGACGTCGCTCCGCCGCACCCAGGCGGTCATCCCGTTGGGCCGGGACGAGACCCGGACCTCGACCCACGGGCCCTCCTGGCGGAGCACGGCGAAGACGACGTCGAGGCCCTCCCACGTGGGGTTGTCGAGCGTCCGCCCCATCGGGTCGGCGGGGCCGTCCCACAGCTCGATCGACGGGCCGACGGCATCGGCCACCGTGAACGAGGTCGGGTGGGCGGGGGCCGGGGGTGTGGTCACCGGCCAGTCGCCCTCGACCAGCGGCGGCCCCGGCGGCGGAGGCTGCGGGGCGCGGGCGACGACCACGTCGGCCGTCCGGGCCGTCACGGCCAGCACCCCGACCAGCAGCCCGAGGCAGATCGACACGGCCAGGGGGCCGATCCAGCGTGTCACACGCCCCACGGACCGAGAGGCTACCGACCCCGTCGGGCCTCGTGGGGAGCTCCGACCACGAGCGGGACCTCCGTGCGCTGCCGGGGCGGTCAGCGGCGGCGGGCGTCCTCGAGGGCGGCGAGGCGGGCCTCGCGGGCCTCGGTGCGGCGCTCCCGGATGTCGGGGCGGGGCCGGCCGGCCCGGTCCTGGTCGTCGACCAGGCGCACCGCCCACAACGGGACCCGGCCGATGTCCTTGATGCGGCGGGGCTTGAGCCCCTTCCACGCCAGCGTCGGGTCGTCGCCCACACCCTGGCGGACCTCGTCGGTGGTGACCACCGACCCGGGGAAGGCGATGTGGACGATCCGGCTGGCCAGGTTGACGACCGGCCCGTAGAGGTCGGCCTCGCGCTCGACCACCGAGCCGCAGGCGATGCCGACCCGCACGTCGGAGAGGGCCTCGTCGGCGGCGTACTCCTCGGCCAGGGCCAGGCCGATCCGGACCGCCTCGGCCGGGTCGTCGGTGACGTACATGACCTCGTCGCCGATCATCTTCACGACCCGGCCGTCGAAGCTGGTGACCGTGTCGTAAGCGATCTCCTCGAAGCGGCCGACGACGGTGGCCAGCGTGTGCTCGTCGACCTGCTGGCTGAGGGTCGTGTAGCCGACCATGTCGGCGAAGCCCACCGCCTTCTCGGTCCGGCTGCCGTCGCCGGCGTCGAGCTCGCGGACGATGCGCCGGCGGGCGGCGATCTGGAGGTGGCGGCGCCAGACGTGCTCGATGACCTGGGTCATCGTCGGGAGCATGGTGCCGGCGAAGACGGCCAGCTCGGGGTCGTCGGCGGCCCGGTGGGCGGGGTCGACGTCGATCGAGTCGACCATGGCAGCGGCCACCCGGGCCAGCGACCAGCCGATGACCCGGCTCATCTGGGCGGCCAGGTCGGCCTCGATCAGGCCGAGCTCCATCAGCTGGGCGATCGTGCCGAGCATCTCGGCGTCGACCTCGGTGAAGATCCGCACGCCGGGGCGGGGCTCGGGCAGGCCCAGCGACCGCCACATTAGGGTGATCTGCTTGGCCGGCATGCCGGTGACGGCGGCGACCTCGTCGAGGTCGTAGCGGGCCGGTTCGGGGACGGCGAAGCGGTCGATGGCGAAGAAGCCGAGGACGCCGGCCTCCTCGGCCCGGGCGATCGTGGCCGCGTCGACGCCGGTGTCGATCAGGAGCCGGCGGAGGGTGGGCAGCCCGAACTCCTCGCCGGTCGGGCCGAACTCGTCGTCGAGGGTGACGAGCTCGCCGGGCTCGGCCCGGACCACGGCAGAGCCGGGCGCGCCGACCTGGGGGCCGGGCACGCCGTCGTCGCCGTCAGGGGCGGGCGGCTGCCCGTCGACGCCGTCGGTCACCCGGCGATCCTGTCGCGCCGGACGCACCGACGCCACCTCCTTCCACCCTCCCTCACCCCCAGGGGTGAGACCCGACCGCCCCCGCGCCCCCCACCCCACAAGAACGCCTTCCTGTGGGCTGGGCGTCGCGGAAGCGCGACGCCTGGGCACAGGAACGGGGGTCGGCGGCTTCTCGTGCGGTGGTGTCGCGCTTCCGCGACCCTGCGCCCACAGGAAGCGACGCGACCGCTGGCCCACAGGAAGGGGTTCTTGTGGGGTGTGGGTCGCGGTGCGGTCAGGTGAAGGAGGTGTCGGGGGCGCTGGGGGGATCGTCGGGGCGGTCGGGCGGGGCGGCCGGACGGTCGGTCGGGGCGTCGGGGCCGGGGTCCTGGGGGCGCCAGACCGAGCGGGGCGGGGCGGCGACGGCGACCCCGCCCTGGTGGACCTCGGGACCGGGCTCCACCCCCGGCGGCGGGGGGACGGCGGCCAGCAGGGCCTCGCCCCGGCGCTCGGTGCTCGACCACGCCGGGTCGAGGCCGGGGGCGGTCAGGACCGGCTCGCCGGCGATGCCCTCGACCGGCGGTCCCAGCTCCCACAGCAGGGCGGGCCGACCGCTGTGCCAGCGCACCGCGTAGGACACCCGCCCCCAGCGGGTCGGCACCCCGTGCACCTCCCAGCCCAGGCCCCACCACGCCGGCGGCATCCAGGTCGTGAGGGCCGGACCGGTCGGGCCGTCGGCCACCAGCAGCCGGCCCACGGCGGTGAGCAGGCGGGCGGGGACGAGGAGGTCGTCGCCGGCCCAGCGCTCGGGGTCGCTCCACGTCCAGGTCGCCGACGCCCGCCGCAGCAGCGCCCACAGCGCCGACGCCTCGGCCCCGGCCCGGGTGGCGGCCACCGCCGCGGCGGCGACCTCCCGGGGTGTCACCGACGGGGCATCGAGGTCGACCACCGGCGCACCCGACGAGGAGGACGGGCGGGACGACGACGCCGAGCCCGGCGACGAGGACGACGGCGCCGGGACCGACCCCGGCAGGACCGACGAGGACGACGGCGCCGGGACCGACCCCGGCGGGACGGACGAGGAGGACGGCGGGGGCGAGGACGACGACGCCGAGCCCGGCGACGAGGACGATGGCGCCGGAACCGACCCTGGCGGGACCGACGAGGAGGACAGCCGGGACGACGACGCCGAGCCCGGCGACGACGACGATGGCGACCCCGGCGACAGCGACGCCGCCGACCCCGGCGACCCCGGCGGGACCGGGGGGGACGGGCGGAGGCGGGTGGCGTCGGCGGCGACGGCGGCTGCGGCGGTGGGCTGGTCGAGGGCGGCGAGCACCACGGCGGCGGCGTCGAGGCCGTCGGCCATGATCGACCGGTCGTCGCCGGGCTTGGGCTTGCGGGCCCGGCGGCCGAGCCACTCGACGGCGCCGCCGACCTCGGGCAGCCAGGCCCGGGCCGGGCCGGCGTCACCGGCGGCGACGGCGTGGGCGGCGAGCGCCTCCAGGGCGGCGGCGGTGGCCTCGACCGAGCCGAACCCGCCACCCCGCTGCTGACCCTCGGGCCAGGTGATCAGGGCCCGGTCGGCGGCATCGTGGTGCCCCCAGCGGGCCAGGGCGGCGAGGATCTCCATCTGCTCGCCGGCGGGGTCGGGGCGCTCGTCCCACCCGCCCCGGGTGGTGATGCGATGGGTGACGTCGGGCGCCCGGCGGTCGTCGACCTGGGGCTCGGTCGTCACCCGGTGGGCCAGCAGGAGCGAGCGGCGGGCGGCCTCGACGGCGTCGGCCAGCACCGGGTCGGGCACGTCGATCCGGGGCCCGTCGCCGACCAGCGAGGACCACCCGCGGGCCACGGCGGTGGCGGCCGGCAGGTCACCGGGCCAGGCGAAGGTGGTGCGGCCGTCGTCGTCCCACGCCCCGGCGGGGTCGAAGCCCTGGGGCAGCAGCAGGAACCGGGCCGTCGCCGTGTGGGGCAGGGGCACGAGGAGGGCCATGGTGGCGAGGTCGGCGGTGCTCCGGTCGGGGTGGTCGCCGTCGTCGCCGAAGACGGGGGTGACCGGGCCCGACCGGGCCTCGCCGGCCAGCACGAGGGGGGCGACGTCCTCGTCGTCGAGGGTGCGGGCCCACCGCGACGGCGGGCGGGGCAGCATCCCCAGCGGGTCGCCCTGCTCGGTGACCAGGTGCGGGCCGTTGGACCCGGGGGCGACGCCGGCGGCCGGCTCGACCTCCATGGTCTGGGTGAAGGTGACGCCGGCGGGCGTGAACGGGCGCACGGCCCAGGCCAGCGCCACCGGCACCGCCGAACGGTTCTCGACCTCGACGACGATCCAGGCGTCGCCGCCGGGGTAGCGCCCGCCGCGGGCCGCGTAGGCGCGGTGGACGACCTCGCCCCCCGGCACCCGCATCGTCGTCTCGACCACCGGGGCGTGCTCGACCCGCACCTGGGTGACGCCCGGCTCCCGGGCCGGGAGGTACCAGCGGTCGTCGGCGCCGACCCACCAGTCGAGGGACCGACCGTTGCCCTCGGGCCCGATGGTGACGAGCCCGCGGGGGTCGACGGTGGCGGTGACCGGGCCGTCGACCACGCCGAGGGCGGTCCCGATGGGCACGACGTCGTCACGGACGAGCGACGCCGGGAGCACCCAGTCGGCCTGGCGGAGCCGGGGCAGCCACCGCAGCGTGAACGAGTCGTCCCCGAGGACGGCCTCGCGGACCTGGTGACGGCGGCGCAGCACGCGTCAGACGCCGGCGCGGATGCCGGCCTGCTCGTGGCCGGAGTCGCGCTTGAGGAGGCCGTGGTAGGCCTCGGTGGCGGAGCGCCCGTCGTGGCAGACGGCCTTGACCTCGGCGGCGATCGGCATGTCGATGTCCAGCTCCTCGGCCAGCTCGCACACCACCTTCGACGTCTTGACCCCCTCGGCCACCATGTTCATGGCCTCGATGATGTCGTCGATCGTCTCGCCCCGCCCCAGCCGCTCGCCCACGTGGCGGTTGCGGCTCTGGGTGCTGATGCAGGTGGCGATCAGGTCGCCCATCCCCGCCAGCCCGGAGAACGTCAGCGCCTCGCCGCCGAGGGCCATGCCGAGGCGGGTGATCTCCGACAGGCCCCGGGTGATGACGGCGGCCCGGGTGTTGTCGCCGGCGCCGAGGCCGTCGGCCATCCCGGCGGCGATGGCGACGACGTTCTTGAGCACGCCGCCCAGCTCGCAGCCGATCACGTCCTCGTTGGTGTAGACGCGGAACAGCTCGGCCCGGAACAGCTCGGCCAGGGCGATGGCGACGTTGTGGTCCTCCATGGCGATCACGGTGGCGGCGGCGTGGCCGGCGAGGATCTCCTTGGCCAGGTTCGGCCCGGTGAGGACGCCGACCGGGTGGCCGGGGACGACCTCGGTGACGATCTCGCTCATCCGCTTGCGGGTGCCGAGCTCCAGGCCCTTGCTGAGGCTGAGGACGGGCACCCACGGCCGCAGGTGCTTGGCCACATCCTCCAGCGAGGCGCGGAAGCCGGCCGAGGGCACGCCCATGACGAGGACGTCGCAGCCCCGCACCGCCTGCTCGAGGTCGTCGGTGGCCTCGAGGGCGGGGGGCAGCTCGTAGTCGGCGAGGTAGTCGCCGTTGCGGTGCTCCTCGTTGATCTGGGCGGCGAGCTCGGCCCGCCTCGACCAGAGGATCGTGGGGGTGTTGCGGGCCGCCAGGGCCGCGACCGTCGTCCCCCACGAGCCCGCCCCGATGACCGCGACCCGGATGTCCATGCATCCGACAGTACGGCGTCGGCGCAGCCGGCACCCTCAAGGCGGTGGGAGGGATGGGAGGACGTCGCACCGCGGCCGACCACTACGGTCCGAGGGGTGACGGTCGCAGCACCCACGGCGCCGTTGCGGCGGGCGGTGGCGGGGAGCGTCGTCGGCAAGGCCGCCGAGATGGTGACGCTGGTGCTGCTGGCCACCGTCGTGCCCCGGGCCCTCGGCCCGACGGCCTACGGCCGCTTCGCCGTCCCGCTGACGATCGTGACGCTCGGGTCGCTGGCCCTGACCCTCGGCGGGCCCACCCTGATGGCCCGCTTCGTCCCCGCCGCACCGCCCGAGGAGCGGGTGGCGCGGGCCCGGGCCCTCGGCGCCCGCCTGGCCCGGGGCCGCGCCCTCCAGCTCGCCGTGATGGGCCTCGTCACCACCGTCGCCGTGGCCGTCGCCCCCGACCGGCTGCCCCCGCTGGCCACCGCCTACGTCGCCCTCGCCCTCGTCGTCAACGTCGCCACCTCGCTCCTGCTCCAGGCCGCCCTCGGGCTGGGCCGGACCGGGGCGTGGAGCACCCGCTACCCGCTCCAGAACGCCGTGCTGGTCGTCGCCGTGCTCGTGCTGTTCGAGGTGACGGGCGACATCGGGGCCGTGGCCGCCAACCTGGTCGCCGCCGGCGCCGGACTGGCGTTCGCCCTGGTCGTGGCGGTGCCGGCGCTGCGCCCGACCGGTCCCCCGGTGCCCGTGCCCGAGGGGGCGATCCGCTTCGGCGCGCTCCAGGCGACGGGGGCGGCGCTGGTCCAGGTGGCCCAGCGGGGCGGGGTGCTGGCCGTGGCCGTGCTGGCCGGCGACGCCGACGAGACCGGCTTCGCCGCCCTGGCCATCGGCATCGCCCTGGGGGCGACCTACGCCATCCTCCAGGCGTTCACCGTCGCCCTCCCCCACCTGGCGGAGGGGGCCTCCTCCGAGGCGGTGCTGCGGCGGATGGCGGGGGTGTTGCTGGCGGTGCTGGTGCCGGCGCTGGCCGTCGGCGCCGTGCTGCTTCCGACGGCCGTGCCCGCCGTGTTCGGCGACGACTACCGGGCCGCCGACGCCGCCTTCGGCCCCGCCCTCGCCCTGGTCGCCCTGGCCCCGCTCAACGCCCTCTTCGTCCAGGCCTCGGCGCTGCGGGTGCAGGCGTCGGCCTCGGCCCTGGCGGGGGTGGCGGCGGCCGGGTCGTTCGCCGTGGTGGCCGTCGTGGCCGTGCCCGCCTGGGGCGGCGCCGGGGGGACGGCGGCCGCCCTGGCCGGGGCCGCCGGTGGGGCCGTCGCCTCGGCCGTCCTCCTCCCCGGCGCCGCCGGCGGCCGCCTGCTCGCCGCCTCCGCCCTCGGCGCCTCCGTCGTCCTCGCCCTCTCGGCGGTGACGACGTGAGGCCGGGGGCTGGGGACGTGAGGGTGTCGGTGGTGGTGCCGACGCGGGATCGGGCGGCGGCGTTGGCGGCGTGCTTAGGAGCGCTGGCGGGGCAGACGGTCGAGGACGTCGAGGTGGTCGTGGTCGACGACGGGTCGGTCGACGCCGAGGCCGTGGCCGCCGTGGTGGGGCGGCACCCGGGGGTGCGGCTGGTGCGGGGCGAGGGGCGGGGGCCGGCGGCGGCCCGCAACCTCGGGGCCCGGTCGGCCACCGGCGACCTGATCTGCTTCACCGACGACGACTGCCGGCCGGGTCCGGGCTGGGTCGCGGCGCTGCGCCGCCGGGCCGAGGGCGGGGCCGAGGCGGTCGTCGGGCCGACCCGCAACGGCCGCCCCCGCTCCCCCGTCGCCGCCGCCTCCCAGACGGTCACCAACCACCTGACCGCATCGACCCTCGACCGCCGGGCCGGGACGGTGGGCTTCGGCCCGACCAGCAACGTCGCCGTCCGGGCCGACGTCCACGCCCGGGTGCCGTTCGACGAGGACTACCCCCTGGCCGCCGGCGAGGACCGGGACTGGTGCGCCCGCCTCGCCGCCGCCGGGGTCGCCCTGGCCTGGGAGCCCGACGCCGGGGTCGACCACCACCAGGACCTCACCCTGCGGACCTTCTGGCGCCAGCAGTCCCGCTACGGCCGGGGCGCCCACCGCTTCCACGGCGGGCGGGGCCGCCAACCGGCGCGGTTCTACGCCGACCTGCTGCGGTCGGGCTTCGCCACCGGGCCGCGCGCCGGGGTGCTCGTGATCGTCGCCCAGGTCGCCACCGCCTGGGGCCTGGCCGCCGAGGCCGCCGCCTCCCGCAACCGGCGATCGGATCCGACGGCTTCCCGTCGGATCTGATCGCCAGTTCGGGTCAGGAGGGGTCGAGGAGGGGGGTGCCGGCCATGGTCGAGGGGTCGCCGCCGGCGAGGGCGGCGGCGGTGGCGGCGACGTCCTCGAGGCGAGGCGGGCGGGTGAGGGTGGCGGGACGGGAGGCGCCGGGGACGACGAGGGCCCAGGCGTCGCCCTCGGTGTGGTTGCCCGAGCGGCCGCTGCCGACGCCGTGGCGCAGCACGGTGCCGAACCGCTCGGAGCGGAGCCCGTCGAGCCTGGTGGCCGGCGTGTCGACCCACTTGACGATCAGGTCGGGCAGCAGGTGGGCCCGGTCGCCGCTCGGGAACAGGTCGCGCACCCGCTCGACCGAGCGCACGGCGTCGGAGCCGTCGAGGCCGCGGAACGACCGGATGCCGTCGGCGATCTCGTCCATCAGGGCGTCCGCCTCCGACGGGGGCACGATGCCGTCGCGCTCGCGCCCGGCCAGGTTGAGCCGCACGTAGCCCTGGTTCTCGGCCGGGTGGGCGAAGGCGCGGGTCGTGCTCCAGTCCATCCCCCGCAGCTCCAGCCGGGCGGTGAGGTCGAGCGCCACCTTCTCGGGCAGGGTGCCGGCCACCTTGGCCCGCAGCCCGGTCGGGAGCCGGTCCCGCAGCTTCCAGATCGCCCCGGCCCCGCCCACGGCCGAGGCGTCGTCGGCCGCGGCGACGGGAGCCGGCGCCGGGTCGAGGATCGCCCGCAGCATCTCGGGGAGGAGGTCGGCCCGGCTGGTGTTGACGTCCATGCCGACCGGCGAGATGACCATCACGTCGGAGTCGGGCGGCAGGGCGGCGACGACCCGGCCGATGGCGGTGTCGACGGCGGCGTAGACGTCGTCGAGGGTGGCGTCGAGGACCCGGGCGGCGCCGTCGTCGAGGTCGTCGCCGTCGAGCTGCGAGAGGTCCCAGAACTGGTGGCCGGCGACGTGGGCGGCGCAGAAGGTCAGCCAGGCCAGGGCGAAGTCGTCCTCGGGCAGGAGCAGGCGGGCCGCCTCGGCCACCCGCCCGGGGGCGCCGAGCAGCCGCCGGCGCAGCGCCAGCATCTCGGCCACGGTGTGGCGCCCGAAGACCTCGTCGACCGACTCGGGCGGGCCGAACAGCCGCTCCAACCGCTCGTGGAGCCCGCCGGGGGCGTCCCACTGCTGGAGGACGACCCGGTCGTGGAGCTGCCACCCGCACACCAGGGCCCCCGGCGGGGGCGAGGCCGGCGGCCGGCTCTCGTAGGGGTCGACGGCGAGGGTGCGCGCCCCCCGCCGCCCCAGCTCCTCCCACACCGGGGCGGGCGCCGGGAAGTGGGCCATGTAGTGGACCCGCTGCTCCTCCGGGTCCCACTGGAACGGGTAGAAGAGCCCGTGCTCGCCGAGCTCGACGCCGCTGTAGAGCGTGTGCTGGGCGCCCGCCGCGAACTGGGTGGCGGGGGCGGCGAGCTCGTGCCAGGTCCCCCGCTCCCGCAACCCGGCCAGCACCGGCAGCCGCCCGTCGGCGAGGAGGCGGCGCAGCACCGAGGCGCTGGCGGCGTCGAACTGGAGGATGGCGAGCACGGGGGATCTCCGGGGGTTCAGGTCGGGGCGGTGAGGTCGGGTGGGACGGCGACGAACCCGCCGCCGGCCGCGGCCGAGGCCCGGGCGGCGTGGAGGGCGCCCATCACGGCGACGCCGTCGGCGGCGGTGCCGAGGACGGGTTCGGCGGCGCCGCCCAGGGCTCGTCCGAGCGCCTCGACCTGGGCGGTGAGCGACAGGACCAGCGGGTGCGGCCCACGCCGGAGCCGGCCCCGCACGGCGCCGACCAGCCCGCCGACCTGGTGGAGGGCGAGCGGCTCGCCGTCGGGCCGGCGGACCTCGATCCGCTCGGCGTGGACGCCGTCGGCCCGGGCCCGGAGCGTCGCCCCGCCCCGGGTCGTCGTGAGCCGGAGCGAGGCCACGTCGTGCTCGACGACCTCGGCCGCGACCGCGAGCACCTCGGCCCCGGTCAGCCAGCGGATCTGGTCGACCAGGTGGGGCCCGAGGTCGAGCAGGGCGTCGTCGTGGGCGACGTGGGCGCCCCAGCTCCGCCGGCGGTACGTGATGGCGACGTCGACGTCGAGCTCGCCGTCGGCGGGGACGAGGTCGCGCAGGGCACGCACGCCGGGGTCGAAGCGGCGGTTGAACCCGATCCACGGCGGCGGGTCGAGGGCGGCCAGCCCCCGGGCCCCGCCGAGGTCCTCGGCCGGCGGCTTCTCGACCAGGACGCCGACGCCGGCGGCGACGGCCCGGGCGGCGTCGGCCACGTGCAGGTGGGCCGGGGTGGCGAGGACGAGGGCGTCGACGGCGACGGTGTCGAGCAGGGCGGCGGCCGACGGGAAGGCCATGACGCGCCCGGCCCGCAGGTCGCCGTGGGCGGCGAGGACCTCGGCCCGGCGGCGGTGGTCGGGGTCGGCGACGGCCACCAGCTCGACACCGGTGGCGCGCCGGAGGGCGGGGGCGTAGCCGAGGGCGGCCAGCCGGCCACACCCGACCAACCCGATGCGTGCGGGTCTCACGGGGTCGTCGTCGCCTCTCGGGGAGAGCGGAGCGAGGCCGGGCGCCGGGTCCGGAGGCCGAGGGCGTCGCCGGCGGCGGCGACCAGCCCGACCGGCAGCGCCGCCACCGACACCAGGTGGTGGAGGCCGTGGAGGGCGACCCCGACGGCGGCCCGGGCCGGCCCCTGGCGGCGGACCAGCAGGCCGTAGAACCGGGTGTTGGTGGCGACCAGCCCGCCGAGGGCGCCGGCGGCCACGACCGGCTCGCCGGCCACCGGGGCGACCAAGCCGACGGTGCACAGCACGGCGCTCACCCGGTGGCGCCACCCGAGGTTGAGGGCGAGCGACGGTCGCCCCGACCGGACCAGCAGGCCGACCCACGGCACGCCCCGGCGGGCGAAGTCGGTCCACAGCATCGAGCGCAGCGTCCACCGCTTGAGGTGGGTGCCCTGGAGGTCCGGGTCGAGCTCGATGCGGGCGCCGGTGGTGGCCAGCCGCTGGCCGAGGTCGATGTCCTCGACCGACGGCCGCACGAAGCGCTCCTCGTCGAAGCCGCCGACGGCGAGGAAGGCCGAGCGGCGGACGGCCCCGAGCCCGGTCCAGAACGTCTCGGCCGGCCCGCCCCCGCTCTGGTGGACGTGGTGGTGGAGCAGGTTGCGGAACGCCGAGACCACGCCGGGCGCCGGCGGCCGGTCGTCGTAGGAGCCGAACACGGCGGTGAGGCCGGGGTCGGCGAAGGCGGCGCGGATCCGGGTGAAGGCGTCGGGGTGGACCTCGACGTCGGCGTCGACGAACACGACGACGTCGCCGGTCGCCCGCTCGACCCCCAGGTTGCGGGCCCCGGTCACCGAGAGCGACGCCGGGCCGTCGACCACGACGACCTCCTCGGGCCCGTCGGCCGCCCGCTCGATGGCGGCCCGGCAGGCCGGAAGGGTCACCGGACCGTCCGTTGCGGGCACGACGACCGTGAGGGCGACCACCGCCGGACCCTAACCCGTTAGGGCCGCCTACCGATCACCCGCCCCCCGGGAGGCGGCGGGGCAGTCGACGGCGACGACGAGCCAGTCGGCGGTGCGGGCCAGGACGACGACGCCCGGGTCCCGGCGCGCCTCGAGGGCGACGGCGGTCGGCGTGCCCCGCCGGTCGAAGACGACGCCGGGCCGGTCGAGCAGGGCCCGCTTGGTCTCCCCCAGCGGGACGTCGAGCATCCAGGCCAGCGAGGTGCGGGCCGGGCTGGCCTCGTCGACCGCCACCCGCCCGCAGGCGGTCACCACCTCGGGCCCGCCGGCCGCGGCCAGGGCCTGCTCGACCTCCTCCTCGAACCGGTCCCGGTCACCGATCCGCTCCACCTCCCGGTCGAGGGCGGTGAGGCGGGGCGTCAGGCCGGGCAGGGCCAGGAGCAGGGCCAGGCCGACGGCGGCGAACCGGGCCGATCGCCCGGGCACGGCCTCGGCCAGCCGGGCCACGCCGACCCCGGCCAGCACGCAGGCCAGGGCGGCCGCGGGGAGGAGGAAGCGCCCCACGGCCGCGTACCCGAGCGCCGCGGCCATGCCCACCACGACGGTGACGTACGCCGCGGCCAGGCCGGCCATGGCCTCGACCGGCCGATCCCGCCGCCGGGTCACCGCCGGCAGGAGCACGAGGGCGGCGATCCACACCGGCGGCGGCACGACCTCCCAGACCCGGACGAGCGAGTCGCGCAGCCGGTCCGGGTCCTCGGCGTAGACCTGGGCCACGCCGGCGCCGTGCCAGAGGTCGCCCGAGCCCCACAGGTCGCCGCCGAACCACAGCACCGGCACCATGCCGAGAGCGAGGCCCACGCCCCACCACGGCACCCGCCGGCGGGCGAGGCACCAGAGGGCGTAGAGGCCGAGGAAGGGCCAGGCCTCGGGGCGGTCGAGGGCGAGCGCCGTGGCCAGGGCCAGGGCGGTGCCGGGGCGGCCGGCGAGGTGGCGCTCGACCGCCCACACGGCGAGGGCGGCGGTGGCCGGGGCGGTGTGGCCCTCCAGCACGAGGCGGAGGTAGCGGGGGTCGGGATCGGGGGTGAGGACGAGCAGCCCGCCCGCCACCACGCCGGCGAGCGGCCCGGCCAGCCGCGCCGCCAGCCGGTAGCAGCCGACGACGGCGGCCAGCCCGGCGGTGCGGGCCACGACCAGCCACAGCGCCGGCGCCGCCCCGTCGAAGGGCCCGAGCAGCGTCGTCACCAGGACGGGCAGCGGCTTCCACGACGGGCCGTGGGTGGTGTCGAGCTCGAGCCGCCCGGCCTCCCGCCCCCACACCAGCCACGCCCACGGGTCGTACCCGTTGGTCGCCGGCACCAGCAGCGACGCCACCGCCACCCCCACGCACCCGGCCGCCACCCCCCACCCCCACCCCCACCCGAACTCGGTGGGAGATGTGCCAGCGGAGTGTCGGCGATCCCACCGAGCTCGCATCAGGGGGTGGGGGTGAGGACGCTGACGGGGCCGGTGACGCGGACCCTCACCTCGTCCCCCGGGCGCCAGCCGGCGGTGCCGCCGACCCGGCTCTGCACCACCAGGCCGTCGGCCAGCTCCAGCCGCACCAGCTGGTCGTGGCCGTAGAACGAGCGGCCGACGACCCGGGCGGCCACGCCCGCCTCCTCCGCCGAGACGGCAACGCCCTCGGGGCGGACGACCACCTCGACCGGGCCGGCGAGGGCGGGGTCGGCCGGGAACCGGCCCAGGGCGCAGGTGACCGCCCCGTCGCCGGCCACGCCGGGGACGACGTCGGCGGCGCCGAGGAACTCGGCCGACCAGCGCGACGTGGGCCGGGAGTAGACCTCCTCGGGCGGGCCCTCCTGCTCGACCCGGCCGGACCGCATCACCACGAGGCGGTCGGCCATCGACATCGCCTCCTGCTGGTCGTGGGTGACGAGGAGGGCGCTGGCCCCGGCGTCGCGGAGGATGGCGGCGACCTCCTCGCGCAGCGTGGTCCGCAGCCCGGCGTCGAGGGCGGCGAAGGGCTCGTCGAGCAGCACGACCTCGGGGTCCATGGCCAGGGCCCGGGCCAGGGCGACGCGCTGGCGCTCGCCCCCCGACAGCTCGTGCGGGTAGGAGGCGCCCCGGTGGCCCAGGCCGACCAGGTCGAGGGCGGCCCCGGCGCGGGCCGCGTCGGGCTGGCCGAAGCGGACGTTGCCGTCGACGGTCAGATGGGGGAACAGGGCGCCGTCCTGGAAGACCATGCCGACCCGGCGCCGCTCGGGCTCCTCCCACACCCCGGGCCCGGCGACGACCCGGCCGCCGACCTCCACGGTGCCGCCGTCGGGCGCCTCGAAGCCGGCGATCATCCGCAGCAGCGTCGTCTTCCCCGACCCGCTGGGGCCGAGCAGGGCCACCAGGGTGCCCGGCTCGACCACCAGGTCGACGCCGTCGACGGCCACGCTGGCGCCGAACGTCTTGCGCACCTGCCGGGCACGGATCGCCGGGTCGGTCGTCATCGGCCAGGACCGTACTCGCCACCGGTCGGGCGGCCCTCCGCTGTCTGTTCGGGAGGCCTACTCCCTACACTCGCCGCCGGGTCCACCCCGCGCTGCACACCGAGGTCCTCATGCTCTCGTCCCTCATCCGCCGCCGCTGGCCCATCCCCGTCCTGGTGCTGGTGGTGGCGACCGCCGTCGTGGTCGGCGCGGTGGCCACCTCCTCGGGCGACGACGGCCGCACCCTGGTCGTCTACAACGGCCGCGCCCACTACGGGAACGAGGAGGTCTTCGAGGAGTTCACCGAGGCCACCGGGATCGAGGTCGAGCTGCGGGGCGGCAACGGACCCGAGCTGTTCGAGCGGCTGCGCCAGGAGGGCGACGACACCCCCGCCGACGTCCTCGTCACCACCGACATGGCCAACCTCTGGCGGGCCAAGGACGCCGGGCTGCTCCAGCCGGCCACCACCCCGACGCTGGAGGCGAACATCCCCGAGGGCCTCCACGACCCGGAGGGCTACTGGTGGGCGATCAGCACCCGGCTGCGGGTGCCGGTGGTCAACACCGAGGCGATCGACCCCGCCGCCATCACGTCCTACGAGGACCTGGGCGACCCGCAGTACCGGGGTCGGACCTGCCTGCGGACGTCGAGCAACGAGTACAACCAGTCG
Source organism: Iamia sp. (assembly GCA_035765045.1). GTDB lineage: Bacteria > Actinomycetota > Acidimicrobiia > Acidimicrobiales > Iamiaceae > Iamia. The sequence goes on from DASTYI010000131.1 coordinate 20,249, forward strand.
CTGGTGGCCGACATGATCGCCAAGCGGGGCGAGGACGCCACCCGCGAGCTGCTGGAGTCGTGGATGGCCAACGACCCCGAGATCATCCCGTCCGACGGCGAGATGCTGGAGATCATCGCCGCCGGGGACTGCGACCTCGGGCTGTCGAACCACTACTACCTGGGCCGGATCCTCAAGGACGACCCCGACTTCCCGGTGGCCCCGGCATGGCCCGACCAGGACGGCGCCGGCGCCCACACCAACGTCTCGGGCCTGGGCATCGTCGCCGGCACCGACGACTACGACATGGCCGTCCAGTTCCTCGAGTTCATGACCTCCGACGCCGCCGAGGACCACGTCGTCGAGGGCAGCGAGTTCGCCGCCAACCCCGACGTCCCCGCCCCGGCGTGGATCGCCGACTGGGCCGAGGTGACGAAGGACCCGATCGTCGCCGACGAGGCCGGCCCGCTGCTCGCCGACGCGGTCGAGCTGATGCTCGCCGTCGGGTGGCGCTAGCCGAGGCCCTCCCGGAGACGGGGGGACCCGAGGTCGCGGCACCGACCGGGCGCCCCCGCGGGCCCAAGGTCGGCGGGTGGACGATCGTCGGCGGGCTGCTCGCCCTGCTGGTGGTCGGCCCGCTGGTCGCCCTCCCGGCCAGCTTCGTCGGCCAGGGCGACGCCTTCGACTCGATCGGCCGCACCCTCCTCCCCGACGCCCTCCGCACCAGCGTCCTGCTCGGCCTGGGCGTCGGCCTCGGCACCCTCGTCGTCGGCGGCGGGCTGGCCGTGCTGGTGTCGTTCTGGGACTTCCCCGGGCGACGGGTCCTCGACTGGGCCCTCGTGCTGCCCATGGCCATGCCCGGCTACGTGCTCACCTTCGTCCTCCTGGCCCAGTACGGGCGGGGCAACGCCCTCCAATCGAACCTGCTGGGGAGGGGGCTCGACATCCCCGGGCTGCGGACGTGGGGCGGCGCCGTCGCCATCCTCACCGCCGTGCTCTACCCGTACGTCTACGTGCTGGGGCGCAGCGCCTTCCTCGGCCAGTCCCGCCAGGCCCTGGAGGCGGCCCGGGGCATGGGGCGGACCTACGGCCAGGCCGTCCGCCAGGTCGCCCTCCCGCTGGCCCGCCCGGCCCTGGCCGCCGGCGCCGCCCTGGCGATCATGGAGGCGCTGGCCGACTTCGGCACCGTCGACCTCCTCGGCGTCCAGGCCCTGCCCAACGCCATCTACCGGGTGTGGAACGGGGCCTTCGACCGGGCCGCCGCCCTCCAGCTGGCCACCGTCCTCGTCGGCCTCGCCCTCACCATGGTCACCATCGAGCGGGTGCTGCGGGGCCGGGCCCGCTACCACCAGGC
>DASTYI010000132.1:0-23707 GCA_035765045.1 Iamia sp.
CCCCCACTACCCGGGCGTCCGCGACCTGGCCCGGGTGCCGTCGGCGGAGCTGGCCGCCGAGGCCGCCGGGGTGGGCCACGGGCCGATCGACCTCGCCGAGCTGTCGGCCTCGCACCCGCACGAGGAGGTCCTGCTGCGCCGGGCCCTCGGGCTGGCCGACCTGGTCGACGTGCGCACCGGCGGCGACCCGCTGATGGTGGCCGGCCTCGCCCACATCGGCGCGGCGGCGGCCGCCATCCACGCCGGCGACGCCGGTCGGACGGTCGGGCACGCCACGTCAGGGCCGTGCCTCCAGCAGAACCTGGTCTGCGTCCTGGAGGGAGACGGCTGATGGCCGAGCGCTGCGCCGTGGTCGGCATCGGCCAGACCCACCACCGGAAGGTCCGCGACGACGTCTCGCTGGCCGGGCTGCTGAGGGAGGCCGGCCAGCGGGCGCTCGACGACGCCGAGATGACCTGGCGCGAGGTCGACGCCGTCGTCATCGGCACCGCCCCCGACTCCTTCGAGGGCGTGATGATGCCGGAGATCTACCTGGCCGACGCCCTCGGTGCCGCCGGCAAGCCGATCATGCGGGTCCACACCGCCGGCAGCGTGGGCGGGTCGACGGCGATCGTCGCCACCCACCTCGTCCAGTCAGGCGTGCGGAGGCGCGTCCTCACCATCGCCTTCGAGAAGCAGTCCGAGGGCGACACGACGTGGGGGCTGTCGGGCGGACGCAGCGGTGGCGTCGGCGCCGGCGGCTACTTCGCCCCCCACATCCGGGCCTACATCGAGCGCTCGGGGGCGCCCGAGCACGCCGGCTGGATGGTGGCGGTCAAGGATCGCCTCAACGCCCTGAAGAACCCCTACGCCCACCTCCAGGTCCCCGACATCACCCTGGAGAAGGTGCGCGACTCGCCCATGGTGTGGGAACCGGTGCGCCGGCTGGAGTCGTGCCCGGCGTCCGACGGCGCCTGCGCCCTGGTGCTCACCGACGAGGCCGGCGGCGACGCCGCGTCGAAGCCGCCGGCCTGGGTCCACGGAACCGCCATCCGCAGCGAGCTGGGCCAGTTCCCGGGCCGCGACCCGGTCAACCCGGTCGGCGGGCAGGACTGCGCGGCCGACGTCTACGCCCAGGCCGGCATCACCGACCCCCGGCGCGACGTCGACGTGGTCGAGATGTACGTGCCGTTCAGCTGGTACGAGCCGATGTGGCTGGAGAACCTCGGGTTCTGCGGCCCGGGCGAGGGCTGGCGGCTGACCGAGGACGGCGTCACCGAGCTGACCGGCGACCTGCCCGTGAACTGCTCGGGGGGCGTGCTGTCGTCGAACCCGATCGGCGCCTCGGGGATGCTTCGCTTCGCCGAGGCCGCCCTCCAGGTGCGGGGCCAGGCCGGCGAGCACCAGGTCGACGGGGCCCGCACCGCGGTGGGCCACGCCTACGGCGGCGCCGCCCAGTTCTTCGCCATGTGGGTCGTCAGGAGCGAGAAGCCGTGAGCGAGCACCTGCTGACCGAGCGCGACGGCCACACGCTGATCGTGACGATGAACCGGCCCGAGCGCCGCAACGCCCTGTCGCCGTCGATGATGGACGGGCTGTCGGCGGCGTGGGATCTCGCCAACGCCGACCCCGACATCCGGGTCGTGATCCTCACCGGTGCCGGGGGCTCGTTCTGCGCCGGTGCCGACCTCGACGCCATGACCCGGCAGCCGCCCGGCGACGTCTTCGAGGCGGGCGGCGAGGCCACCGCCACCATCGCCGCCGGCGTGATCAAGCCTCTGCTCAAGGGCTTCCTCCTCGACAAGCCGCTGATCGCCGCCGTCGAGGGCCCGGCGGTGGCCGGTGGCACCGAGATCCTCCAGGGCACCGACATCCGCATCGCCGGCGAGAGCGCCCGCTTCGGCGTGTCCGAGGTGCGCTGGGGCCTGTACCCGTTGGGCGGATCGGTCGTCCGGCTGCGCCGCCAGATCCCCTACGCCGTCGCCGCCGACATCCTGCTGACCGGCCGCCACGTGACGGCCCCCGAGGCGAGGGACCTCGGCCTGATCAGCGAGGTCGTCCCCGACGGCACCGCCCTCGACCGGGCCCGGGAGGTCGCGGCCACCGTCGCCGCCAACGGGCCGGTCGCCGTCCAGGCCGTGCTGCGGGCCCTGCGGGCCACCGAGTGCCTGCCCGAGGCCGAGGCCATGCCGATCGACTCGGCCATCGGCATGGAGGTCTTCACGAGCGACGACGCCAAGATCGGGCCGCGGGCGTTCATGGAGAAGCGGACCCCCGAGTTCACAGGGAGGTAGCGATGTCAGCTCCGGAGATCGACCTGCTCGACGTCGACCGGTTCACCGAGGGCATCCCCCACGAGTGGTTCACGTGGCTCCGGGCCAACGACCCGGTCCACTTCCACCCCGAGCCCGACGGGCCCGGGTTCTGGGTGATCACCCGGCTCGACGACGTCGTGGTGTGCAACCGCGACGCCGCCACCTTCTCCTCCGCCGCCGACCGGGGCGGCGTGGTCAGCCTGACCGACACGCCGCGGGGCGACGGCGACCCGCCCAGCGCCGCCGGCAACCTCATGCTGTTCATGGACCCGCCGGACCACACCCGCTACCGGCGGCTGGTGAACCGGGGCTTCACGCCCCGGATGATCGGCCAGATGGAGGTCCACATCCGCGACCTCACCACCGCCATCCTCGATCGGGTGCTGCCGGGGGGCGACGCCGACTTCGTGGTCGACATCGCCGCCGAGCTGCCGCTGGAGGTGATCGCCGAGCTGATCGGCGTCCCCGTCGAGGACCGCCACAAGATCTTCGACTGGAGCAACCGGATGATCGGGGCCGACGACCCCGAGTACCGGGTGTCGGAGGAGCGGCTCTTCGAGGCCCAGGTCGAGATGTTCACCTACGCCCAGGGCCTCGCCGAGAAGCACCGGCAGAAGCCCACCGACGACATCATCGACGCCCTCCTCAGCGCCGAGGTCGACGGCGAGTCGCTCTCGGACATGGACTTCAACCTCTTCTTCCTGCTGCTGTCGGTGGCCGGCAACGAGACGACCCGCAACGCCATCGCCCACGGGATGAACGCCTTCCTCGAGCACCCCGACCAGTGGGCCCTGCTGGCCTCGGACCCCGACCGGTACATCAAGGGCGCGGTCGAGGAGATCCTGCGCTGGGCCTCACCCGTGCTGTTCTTCCGCCGCAACGCCACCCAGGACTTCGACCTGCGCGGCCACACGATCAGGGCCGGCGACAAGATCAGCCTCTGGTACATCTCGGCCAACCGCGACGAGGACCACTTCGACCGGCCCTTCGCCTTCGACATCACCCGCGACCCCAACCCCCACATCGCCTTCGGCGGCGGCGGCCCCCACTTCTGCCTCGGTGCCCAGCTGGCCCGCATGGAGATCCAGGTCCTCTTCGAGGAGCTGGTCCGCCGGGTCGATCACGTCGAGCAGCTCGGCCCCCCCGACCGCCTCCGCTCCAACTTCATCGGCGGCATCAAGCACCTCCCCGTCCGCTTCCACCCCCGCTGACCTCCCAGGACAGGCGGGCGAGCCAGAAGCGGAGGAACTGGGCCAGCGAGTAGCGGAGGAAGACGGCAGCGCCGACGACGGCCACGGTGAGGCCGATCAGGGCGAGGACGATGGCGTCGCGCTGCTGGAGGGGGTTGGTGGTGCCGTGGCCGATGACGTAGGCGACCACGCCGATCCCGACCCCGGCGGCCATCAGGGCCACGCCCACCCGCAGCAGGGTGCGGTCGCGGGAGGCGGCGGTGTCGGGGAGCTTCATGTCGGCGATCTCGGCCGTGAACTGCTCGACGCGCGTCGGGTCCTGGATCATGGGATCTCTCCTATCCCCCCAGGTAGGCCTGGGAGAGGCTGGCTTCGAGGTCGTGGGGGCGGCCCGTCTCGACGATCCGCCCGTGGACCATCACGGCGGCCTCGTCGGCCACGTCCATGACGATCCGGGCGAACTGCTCGACGAGCAGGATGGTCGTGCCCTCGGCGGCCACCTGGCGCACCCGGGCGTAGAGGTCGTCGACGACGATCGGGGCGAGCCCCATCGACAGCTCGTCGAGGACGAGGAGGGCGGGGTCGGTGGCCAGGCCGCGGGCCATGGCCAGCATCTGCTGCTGGCCGCCCGACAGGGTGCCCGCCACCTGGTCGAGGCGGGGCCCCAGGGCCGGGAAGCGGTCGACGGTCCGCTCGACCACGGCGGCGAGGGCGCGCCCCCCATGGGTCACCATCCAGAGGTTCTCGCGCACGGTCAGGTTGGGGAAGATGCCCCGCCCCTCGGGGATGAGGCAGAGACCCCGGCGGGCGAGCTCGTCGGGGTGGGCGCCGTTGACCCTCCGGCCGGCCAGCAGCACGTCGCCGCGGGTCGGCGGGAGCAGCCCGGCCACCACCTTGAGCGTGGTCGACTTGCCGGCGCCGTTGGGTCCGAGGATGGCCACGACCCGGCCCGGGTGCACCGCCAGGTCGATGCCGTGGACGACGTCGATGCCGTCGTAGCCGGCCCGGACGCCCCGCAGCTCGACCAGCGGCGTCATGCCTCCACCTTGCGGGTGCCGAGGTAGGCCTCCAGGACGGCGGGGTCGGACTGGATCGAGGCGCAGTCCCCCACCGCGATCATCCGGCCGAGGTCGAGGACGTGGACCCGGTCGCACACCTCCATCACCAGGCTCATGTCGTGCTCGACGAGGACGACGGCGGTGCCCTCGGCGGCGAGGCCCCGCAGCAGGGCGCCGAAGCGGTGGGTCTCGGAGTCGTCCTGGCCCGACGCCGGCTCGTCGAGCAGCAGCACCCGGGGCTGGCAGGCGAGGGCCCGGCCCAGCTCGACCAGCCGACCCTGGCCGGTCGGGAGCGACGTCACCCGCTCGTCGGCCACCGCCCCCAGGCCGACCCGCTCGATGATCGCCTCGGTCAGCGCCCCCGGGTCGCTGCCGTCGCGGGCCCAGCGGCGGCGGATGTCGGCGGCGACCCGGATGTTCTCGCGGACGGTCAGCATCGCGAACAGCTCGAGCTGCTGGAAGGTCCGGGCCAGGCCTCGGCGGGCCCGCTGGTGGAGCTTGAGCCGGGTGACGTCGGCGCCGTCGATGCGGATGCGGCCCGACGTCGGGGCGAGCAGCCCGGTGATGGCGTTGAACATCGTCGTCTTGCCGGCGCCGTTGGGCCCGATCAGCCCGGTGACCTGGCCCGCCTCGGCTCGCAGCGACGCCCGGTCGAGGGCCAGGTGCCCCCCGAAGCGGACGCTGACCTCATCGACCTCGAGCACGGCCACCCCCCTCGTCGAGGGCCAGGACCTCGTCGACCCGGGCCCGGTGGGCCTCGGTCCACGGCACGGTGACGCCGACCCACTCCAGGTCGTCGAGGTCGACCGCCGGCCCGTCGTCGGCCGCCGCCCGCCGGGCCCGCCACCGGGCCCCCTCGGAGGCGACGACGAAGGCGACCACGACGGCGAGGGCGAAGGGCCAGTTGGCGATCACCTCGGCCAGCCGCAGGCCGTAGGCCACGACCATGGCCACCGCCATGGCCCCCAGCGCCAGCGGGTCGGCCCGCAGGGGCGCCAGCCGGCCGGTGATGATCGGGAGCACGCCGCTCGGGTTCCGGCCCAACCCGATGCCCGTCAGCCCGGGCGTGACCGTGTTGATCTTGGCCACCAGCGGGCCGAGCGCCGACGTCAGTGGGATCAGCCCGTAGAGGGAGAACCCGGCGAAGAGCGAGGCGCCCACCAGCCCGGCCCCGCCCACGACGACGAGCATGAACAGCGGCAACCCGGTGATCAGGTTGAACCGCTCGGGGGCGACGGTGCCGAGCTGCATGCCGTAGAGGGCGCCGCCCAGCCCGGCGATCCCGGCCGAGAGCATGAAGACGGCCAGCCGGGGCCACACCAGGTTGAGCCCGAAGGTGGCGCAGGCGGCCTCGCTGTCGCGCATGGCGACGAGGGCCCGGCCGAACGGCGTCCGGCGCAGCGCCGCCACCAGCAGGGCGCAGAGGGCGAAGGCCACCGCCGAGAGGACGACCTTCGACCCGGGGCTGGCGAACTCGTAGCCGAACAGCGAGAGGGCGTCGATGCTGGTCGACCCGAGCTCGAACAGGCTGACGTGGACGGGCCCGATGTCGAAGTCGGGGAGGTTGAAGATCCACCGGTCGAGGGCCACGGCGAAGGCGGCGGTGGCGAGGGCCAGGTAGATGCCCGAGAGCCGCAGCACCGGCAGCGCCACCAGCCCGCCGACGAGGGCGGCGAAGACCACGGCCAGCACGATCCCGAGCGGCGACCCGCCCTCGCCGTGGTGGGCGGCGGCGATGGCGCCGACCCCGGCGAAGCTCAGCTGGGCCAGCGAGATCTGCCCGGCGTAGCCGACCAGCGGCACCAGCGAGAGGGCGACGATGGCCAGCGGGAAGATCTGCCCGTAGGAGATCAGGCTGCTGGTGTCGAGCGTCGTCACCATCACCACGCCGGCGACGACGACCCCACCGGCGAGCATCGCCATCCCCGACGGTGACGGCGTCGGGAAGAACTCGCGCATCTGGCCCCGGGTCCGCAGCCGGGGGTTGGGCAGCGCCAGCAGGACGACGAAGAGGATGATGGCGGCGGCGGCCGAGCGGAAGGCGGCGAGGTACTGGTTGCTCGGCAGGTAGGCCTGGAGGTAGCCCTCGGTCAGGCCGAGCACGATCGCCCCGACGAAGGTCAGCGGCAACGAGCGGAGCCGCCCGAAGATCGCCGCCGCGTAGGCGTTGACGATCAGCAGCGACAGCGACGCCGACTCCAGCGAGAGCGACGGGGCGATCAGGATCCCGCCCACCGCGGCCAGCGAGCAGCCGACGGCCCAGCTGAGGAGGGCGATCCGGTCGGGCCGGGCCCCGGTCAGCAGGGTCAGGTTGCGGTCGTCGACGTTGGCCCGCATCGAGACGCCGATGCGGGTCCGGTACAGCAGGAAGCGCAGCCCGACCGCCACGACCAGGGCGGTGACGATGGTGATGGCCTCGTGGTAGGTGATCGTGGTGACGCCGAGATCGAGCCGCTCGCCGTCGAAGAACTTGGCGTTGGGGCGGCTGCGGCCCGGCTCCCAGATCAGGTTGGCCAGCCCGATGGTGCCGACCAGGAGGCTGATCGACACGACCAGCTTGGTGGCCTCGCTGGTGCCGACCAGGCCCCGCATCACCACCCGCTCCAGCACCAGCCCGAACCCTGGCGCCAGCACGAGGAGCACGGTGGCCAGGGCGATCGGCGCCGGCCAGCCCCAGTCGAAGCGCAGCTGCCAGTAGGTGAAGGCGGCCAGCATCCCGATGGCGCCGTGGGCGAAGTTGAAGATGCCGGTGGTGGCGTAGGTCAGGACGAGGCCGCTGGCGATCACGCCGTAGATGGCGGCCAGGCTCAGCCCGACGACGGTGAAGAGCAGGAACGTCTGCATCGCCAGCCCGCCCCGCCCCTACTCCAGCTCGTCGAGGCTCTTGCCGACGTCCTCGAGCGTGACGCCCTGCCCGTAGTCGCCCTCCAGGGGCACGACGCTGTCCTCGTCGCAGCGGAAGAGGCCGTCGGTCGGCTCGAAGTCGTCGGGCACGGCGAAGCCGTCGGGGCTGGCCTCGACGACCATGGCGCAGCGGGGGCCCTGGTGGGACCCGGGGTCGGTCGGGGCGTGGAGGCCACCGCCGGTCCACTCGGTGATCGCCGAGGCCTCGTCGAAGACGCAGCGCCGGGTCAGGTTCGCCCCGCACGCCTTGGCCGCGGTGGCGAACAGCAGCCAGGCCGAGAACGAGTTGTAGCCGAGCAGGGCCTCGCTCTTGCCGCTCGGGAGGTACTGGTCGAACAGGTCGAGGTAGGCCTGGGTGGCCGGGTTCTCGGCGGCCAGGAAGGGCGGCACGATCGAGGCCAGGACGAAGACGTTCCGCACCGCCGCACCGCCGACCTCGACGAAGGTGGCGTCGAGGGCGTTGCCCCCGGTGACCGCCCAGTCGAGCTGGTAGTCGATGTCGGCGAAGGCCTGGAGCAGCTTGGCGAAGTTCTCCGGCTCGCCGGTGTAGACGAGCCCCTTGACCCCGTCGCTCTGCATCGCCTGGGCGAAGGGCGTCCAGCTGGCCTCGCCGGTCGAGTTGTACTGGGCCTCGTAGGTGATCTCGAACCCGAGGGCCTCGACCGCCTCCTGGTTCTGGGCGTCGACGGTGACCGTCGAGGGGACGTTGCCGGTGAGGAAGCCGACGTCGGAGATCGAGTCGGGGAAGCGCTCCTCCACGTACTGGAAGGCGCCGACGGGCAGCTCGTCGAGGGCGTTGGGCAGCGGGGGGACGGCCAGGTCGGCGCCGCGGGCGGCGCTCGACACCTGGTAGGCGGGGATGTCGGGGAGCAGGCAGCCGAGCCGCTCCTCCTGGCCGGTGTCGTCGAAGACACCGCCCCCGCCGACCAGCATGAAGTCCTCCTGGCAGGCCTCGGTGATCCGCTGCTTGTACTCGGTGATCTTGGCGTCGCGCTCGACCAGCTCGATCCGCCGGCCGTTGATCCCGCCGGCCTCGTTGCACCACTCGGTGAAGACCTGGCTGGCGTCGAACAGCTCCTGGTTGAGGCCCTGGCGCCCGACGAAGCCGGGGTCGGAGATCGTCCCGATCTGGATGCTGTCGGCGCTGACGCCCTGGACCTCCGGGCCGTCGGCCCCGGCGTCGCCCTCGGCCGGGCCGCACACGGCCTCGAGGTCGCCGAAGGAGCCGGGCTCGCCGGCCGGGCCGTCGCCGCCGGTGTCCCCGGTGCCCCCGTCGGCGGGCGCCGTCGTGCCGCCCCCGGTCTCGGTCTCGTCGGCGCCGCGGGTGCACCCGGCGACCATCGTGACGACGACCAGCAGCGCCAGCACGGAACGCATCGAACGCATCGGGGACCCCCTCAGTCGTGTGACCGACGCCACCGTATCCGAGAACGCGTTCTCGTGCTCGGCATTGGCTCCAACCCTGGTCAGGTGGGAGAACTCGTTCTACCTGCCATCCGATGGGCGACGATCGCACCGCCGAGCGGCACCACGGCGGCGAGCAGGATCACGGCGGTCCGCCCGACGCTCCAGCCGGCGTCGGGCCGGCACTGGAGCACGACCACCACGTAGGCGCAGAACACGATCCCGTGGAGCGGGCCGAGGACGGACGACAGGTCGGGGCCACCGGCGGCCCGCCCGGCGGCGAAGCCGAGCAGGACGAGCAGCGAGACCGCCTCGGCCACCGCCACCGGCACCAGGGCCCGCTCCGGCGTCACCACGGCTTGGCCACCATCAGGACGAGGGCGGCGACCCAGAGGAGCGAGAGGGCGCCGCCGGCGGCGCGGAGCCGGGTCACGTCGGGCTCGGTGGCGGCCAGGGCCCGCCTCTGGTCGGGCACGACCACGGCGGCGAGGAGGACGCCGGCCCCGGCGACCAGCCCGAGCGACACCTGGACCCACAGGTCGCCGAGGCGCTCGGACTGCTGGGCCAGCGCCAGCCCGAGGACGGGCACGACGAGGGCGCTCGACCCGTACCCGACCGTGACCCGGTGCAGCTCGGCGGCGGCCTCCCGGTCGCCGGCGAGCACGACCCGGGGGAAGCGCGAGGTCGCCATCGTCACCGTCCCGACGAACACGATCGCCGCCCCCACGTGGGCGATGGTCAGCAGCTGGTAGCCGGTCATGGCCGCAGCATGTTTCAGTCTGACTGATACTCGCAAGTCGCAGCCCGGGGGCGCCGTCGCCGGGGTGGGATGCTGGCGCCGTGGCCCGCCCCCCGTCGCCCCCCGACGCCAGCCCCGCCCTCGCCCTCGTCGTGCTGGCCCGGATCGTCGGCCGGTCGGTCGACGAGGCCCTCGCCGGCGCCGGGACCTCGGTCCGCGAGGTCGGGGTGCTCGGCCACCTCTCGGCCGCGCCGGGGCTGACGATCACCGAGCTGGCCCGCCGCTCGGGCGTCACCGTCCAGAGCATGCACGCCCTGGTCGCCGACCTGGTCGCCCGCGACCTCGTGGACCGGGGGGCCGAGCCGGGGCGGGGCCGAGCCGCCGAGCTCACCGTGACGACGGGGGGCCGCCGGCTGCTGGCCCGGGCCCGCCGCGCCCTCGCCCCCGTCGACCGGAGGCTGTTCGCCGACCCGGCGCTCGACGTCCCCGCCGCCCTCGGCGTCCGCCTCGGGCCGCCCGCACCGGAATAGTTGCGCAGACAACTAGGTTGTCGCCGGCATGAGCACCATCGAGCTGGGACTGGACACCTTCGGGGACGTGACCGTCGACGGGGCCGGGGCGCCCGTGCCCCAGCCCCAGGTCATCCGCGACGTCGTCGAGGAGGCGGTGCGGGCCGACGAGCTGGGCCTCGACTCCTTCGGGTTGGGCGAGCACCACCGGGCCGACTTCGCCGTGTCGGCCCCCGAGACCGTCCTCGCCGCCATCGCCGCCCGGACCGAGCGCATCCGGCTGGGCACCGCCGTCACGGTCCTCTCCTCCGACGACCCGATCCGGGTCTTCCAGCGCTTCGCCACCCTCGACGCCCTGTCCGACGGGCGGGCCGAGGTCATCCTCGGGCGGGGCAGCTTCACCGAGTCGTTCCCGCTCTTCGGCCACGACCTGGCCGACTACGAGATCCTCTTCGAGGAGAAGCTCGACCTCTTCACCCGGTTGCTGGCCGAGGAGCCGGTCACGTGGTCGGGCACCACCCGGCCCCCGCTAGTCGACCAGCGGGTCTTCCCCCGCACCGCCAACGGGCTGCGGGCCTGGGTCGGCGTCGGCGGCAGCCCGGAGTCGGTGGTGCGGGCCGCCCGCCACGGCCTCCCCCTCGTCCTCGCCATCATCGGCGGCGACCCGCTGCGCTTCGCCCCCTTCGCCGACCTCCACCGGCGGGCCCTCGCCGAGCTCGGCCAGGACCCGCAGCCGATCGCCATCCACTCCCCCGGTCACGTCGGCGCCACCGACGCCGAGGCCCGCGAGGAGCTGTGGCCCCACCACAAGGCCATGCACGACCGCATCGGCGCCCAACGGGGCTGGCCCCCGATGACCCGGGCCCAGTTCGAGCTGGCCGCCGGACCCGAGGGGGCCCTCGCCGTCGGCTCCCCCGAGACGGTGGCGGCCAAGATCGTCCGCGCCGTCCGGGGCCTCGGCGCCGCCCGCTACGCCCTCAAGTACAGCGCCGGCACCCTCCCCCACGAGGCGATGATGCGCAGCATCGAGCTCTACGCCACCGAGGTCGCCCCCCTCGTCCGCCAGGAGCTGGCCTCCGAGGCCGCCGCCTAGGGCCCGTCCGGTGGACGCCGGACGAGGACACGGTTCCGCCAGCACGGGATTGTGGCAGTGACTAGCATCCGGCCGCCGACGGCGTCATCGGGCGCCGGGGCCGATCGGAGGGGATCGGATGTTCATCCGCAGGAACGTGCACCAACCGGGCGACGAGGCGTGGACGAGCGATCTGCTCTGGTACGCCCGGGCCGTCCAGGCCATGGCCCAGCGCCCGCTCGACGACCGGACCAGCTGGCGGTTCTGGGCCGCCATCCACGGCTTCGACGCCGACCGCTGGACGCAGCTGGGCTACCTCGACCCCGGCGAGCCGCTCCCGAGCCCGCAGGACCGGGCCACGTTCTGGCGCCAGTGCCAGCACGGCTCGTGGTACTTCCTCCCCTGGCACCGGGGCTACCTGTTCGCCTTCGAGAACACCGTCCGGGCCGCCATCGACTCGCTCGGCGGGCCGGCCGAGACCTGGGCCCTCCCCTACTGGGACTACTTCGCCCGGGACCAGGCCGACCTGCCCGCCGCCTTCGCCGACCAGGCCTGGCCCGACGGGCGGGCCGGCAACCCGCTGTTCGTCGCCGCCCGCTACGGCCCCGGCGGTGACGGCGACGTCTACATCCCGATGGGCTCGGTCACGCTCCGGGCCCTCCGCGACCGCGTCTTCACCGGCGTGCCCGCCAGCCCCGGCTTCGGCGGCATCGACACCGGCTTCTCGCACTCGGGCAGCCCGCACGGCCGCCTGGAGGGCGATCCCCACGACCTGATCCACGTCGAGGTCGGCGGCCGGCAGCTCGGCACCCGGATCGTGGGGGCGATGGGCGATCCGCGGACCGCCGGGCTCGACCCGATCTTCTGGCTCCACCACGCCAACATCGACCGGCTGTGGGTGGAGTGGCTGGCGTCCTACCAGGGCGCCGACCCGACCGACCCCGACTGGCTGGGCGGCCCGGCGGCCACCGGCGGGCAGGCGTTCACCATGCCGAACCCCGACGGCTCGCCGTGGAGCTTCACCCCGGCCGACGTGCTCACCACCCAGGCCCTGGGGTACGAGTACGACGACCTGACGCCGAACGCCGGGGCCCCCGACCCACCCCCCGCCCTCGCCGCGGCCGCCGGGGGCCCAGGAGGAGCGATGCCCGCCGACCAGCCCCGCAGCACCGAGATGGTCGGCGCCAGCGACACCGACCTGCCCCTCCGGGCCGCCCCCACCCGCGCCCTGGTCGGCCTCGACCCCGGCACCTTCCAACGGGCCACCCGAGCGATGGCCGCTCCCGCCCCCGGGGCGCCGGCGGCCGAGCCCGAGCGGGTCCTGCTCAACCTGGAGAACGTGCGGGGCACCGACGACGCCACCGTCGTGGCCGTCTACGTCGGGCTGCCCGACGGCGCCGACCCGGCCGCCCACCCCGAGCTGCTGGCCGGGAACGTCGGCCTGTTCGGCGTCTCGCAGGCCAGCGATCCCGGCGGCGACCACGCCGGCGAGGGCATCACCTACGTGATCGACATCTCCGACGTCGTCCGCGGCGCCGACCTGGAGGCCGCCGTCGAGGCCGACCAGCTGCCGGTGACCCTGGTCCCCCGCCGGCCCAGCGACGCCCGCAACGTCGCCCCCGGCCCCGACGACGACGTCGACCCCGACGTCACGATCGGCCGGGTGACCATCTTCCGCGAAGGCACGTGAGCCGCCGCTCGGCCGCCGGCGTCGAGCGACGCCGGGTGCGCCGGCCGGTCCTGGTCGTGGTGGGCGCGGCGTGGCTCGTCCTCGTCCTCGCCCCGCTCACCACGGGACCGTCGGGCGCCGGGCAGGGGGTTCACCACCACCACCACGCCGGCGCGTCGGGCGCCGGCGGCCCGGCGCCGACGGTCGACCTCCGCCTGCTGGCGGTGATGGTCGTGGCCATGATGGGCCCGCTGCTCGTCGAGCCGCTGCGCCACGTCACCCGCCGGACCTTCCCCCGGCTGCGGGCCCGTCGCGCCGCCGCCGTCGTCGTCGGCTACCTCGGCCCCTGGCTGGTCGCCAGCGTCGGGCTGGCCCTCGTCGCCGACGGCGCCGCCACCGCCCTCGGCCGGGCCGGTGCCGTCGCGGCCGCCCTCGTCCTCGCCGTCGTCTGGCACGGCACCCCGGCCCACCAGGCCTGCCTCAACCGCACCCACCGCCACGGCGCCCTGGCCGCCCGGGCCCACCGGGGCGACGGCGCCGCCGTGGCCGCCGCCGCCGGGCACGCCGGCTGGTGCATCGCCACGTGCGGCCCGGTGATGCTGGTGGCGATGGCCGCCGGGCACGGCGTCCTGGCCATGGCCGGGGCCACGCTGTGGATGGTGGCCGAGCGGGCCGAGCCGGCGCGCCGCCCGGCCTGGGGCCCGGTGCTCCCCCGCCGCCTGCTCCGGGCGGCGGCCCACCGGCTCGCCACCCCCGCCCCGGCGGTGCGCCCGGGCTAGTGCGGGCGAGAGGTGGCACCGCGGTTCTGGCGCGGCCAGGTCGCGCCCACGCGACCTCACCGCGCCAGAACAGCCTCGCCCGACTTCTGACACGGCCAGGTCGCGCCCACGCGACTCACCCCTACAAGAACCAGTTCTTGTCTTGGATCGTCGCGGCCGAGAGCGGGCTCTCGGGACGGTCGCAGGGCCCGGGCTAGAGGCCGAGGCCGTCCTTCAGGAGCTGGATGTCGTCCTTGCGGTGGGCGTCGCTGGTCTCGCAGATGACCGGGGCGTCGGCCTGGCGGACGATCTCGACCAGCACGTCGGGGTCGATGGTGCCGTGGCCGAGGTTGGCGTGGCGGTCCCGCCCCGAGCCGGCCTCGTCGCGCGAGTCGTTGCAGTGGACGAGGTCGATGCGGCCGGTGATGGCCCGGATCCGCTCGACCGAGGAGACCAGCTCCTCGCCGGCGGCGTGGGCGTGGCAGGTGTCGAGGCAGAAGCCGATGCCGGTGTCGCCGATGTGGTCCCACAGCCGGCCGATGGTGTCGAAGTGCCGGGCCATGGCGTGGTCGCCGCCGGCGGTGTTCTCCAGCAGCACCAGCATGTCGGTCTCGAGCTGGTCGAGGGCCTTGCGCCAGCGGACGAAGCCCTCCTCGGCCGAGTCGTCGGCGGTGACGTGGCCGCCGTGGACGATCACCGCCTGGGCCCCGATCTCGGCCGCCGCGTCGCAGGTCTGCTGGAGGATCTTGCGGCTGGGGATGCGGATCTTGTTGTTGGCCGAGGCCACGTTGATCGGGTACGGGGCGTGGACGTAGATCGGCACCGGCGAGGCCCGGAGGGCGTCGGCGTCGTCGCGGGGCGGCGGCTTCTTCCAGCTCTGCGGGTCGCCCAGGAACATCTGGAAGCAGTCCGCCCCCTCGGCGAGGGCGGCCGCGATCAGGTCCTGGTCCGAGTGGAGGTGCGAGCCGACGAGCATGACCCCACCGTAGGGTCAGCGGTCGGGGAGGCGCACCACGGTGAAGAAGAACTCGTCGACCTGGCGGACGACCTCGACGAAGCGGTCGAAGTCGACCGGCTTGGAGACGAAGGCGTTGGCGTGGAGGTCGTAGCTGCGGAGGATGTCCTCCTCGGCCTGCGAGGTGGTGAGCACCACGATCGGGATGCGGCGCAGGTCGGGGTCGGCCTTGACCTCGGCCAGCACCTCGCGGCCGTCGCGCCGGGGCAGGTTGAGGTCGAGCAGGATCAGGTCGGGCCGGGAGGCATCGGCGTAGTCGCCCTGGCGCCGCAGGTAGGCCAGCGCCTGCTCGCCGTCGTCGACGATGTTGAGCGAGTTGGTGACCTTGCTGTGCTCGAGCGCCTCCTTGGTGATCAGGACGTCACCGGGATCGTCCTCGACCAGGAGGATGTCGATCGGCCGGGTGTCGGCGGTCATGTTCACAAGGGGCTCTTCTCTGTGGTGGGGAGGGTGATGCGGAACGCAGCACCCGTCATCTCGTCCGGGGCCGTCGAGGGCGGGTCGACGACGATCTCGCCGCCGTGGTGCTCGACGATCTTGCGGCAGAGGGCCAGGCCGATGCCCGTGCCCTCGTAGGCGTCCTTGGTGTGCAGGCGCTGGAAGATCACGAACACCCGCTCGGCGTAGTCCGGGGCGATCCCGATGCCGTTGTCACGCACGACGATCTCATACCCACCGCCGTCGGGGGTCATCGCCGAGGTGATGCGGACGACCGGGGCGGCGTCGGGGCGCCGGAACTTGACGGCGTTGCCGACCAGGTTCTGGAACAGGGCGACGAGGAGGGCGGGCTCGCCCCGGACCACCGGGAGCGGGTCGGCCTCGATGGTGGCGTCGGCCTCCTCGATGGCGGTGGCCAGGTTGGACCGGGCCTGGGCGAGGGCCTCGCCGAGGTCGACCTCGACCGCCTCGCCCGCCAGCCGCCCCACCCGGGAGAAGGCCAGCAGGTCGTTGATCAGCACCTGCATGCGCTTGGCCCCGTCGACGGCGAACTCGATGTACTGCTCGCCCCGCTCGTCGAGCTGGCCGCCGTAGCGCTTCTGGAGCAGCTGGCAGAACGAGGCCACCTTGCGCAGCGGCTCCTGGAGGTCGTGGCTGGCGACGTAGGCGAACTGCTCGAGCTCGGTGTTCGACCGGCTGAGGTCGGCGTTGGCCCGGTCGAGCTCCTCGGCCTGCTGCTGGACGGTGGCGTGGGCCAGCTCGGCGGCGGCCAGGTCGCTGACGATGCGCTCGCGCATCATCTCCATCGCCTCGGCCAGCTCGCGCAGCTCGGCCGGGCCGACGGGCACGACCCGGTGGTCGTAGTGGCCCTCCGACACCGTGCGGGCGTCGCCGCGCAGCTCGTCCAGCGGCACCTCGACCGACCGGCGCACCAGCCACCAGAGGGCGCCGACGGCGGTGAGCAGGGCACCGGCGGAGACGACGAGGATGGCGATCAGCTGGTTGGTCGCCTGGTCGAGGTCGGTCCGGGCCGCGTCGCGGCGCTCCTGGAGCTCGGTCTGGAAGTCGGCCATGGCCGCCCGGAAGTCCTCGAAGAGACGGCGCCCCCGGTTGAGCGACGGGCCCTCGCTCGGCTCGGGGTCACCGGCGCGCACCTGCTCGATCGTCGGCTCGGCGTAGGTCTCGCGCCACGCCGTCACCGTGTCGTCCACCCGGAGCAGCTCGTCGGTCAGCTCGGGCACCCCGGCCAGCTGGTCCTGGAGCTCGGCGTAGATCGCGGCCCGGCGGGCGTGGCCCCGCTCGTAGGGCTCGAGGAAGATCTCCTGCCGGCCGATCACGAAGGCCCGGACGCCCGACTCCTTGTCGACCATGGCGCTGAGGAGGCGCTCGGAGCCGGCCAGGGCCGGGTCGACCCGGTCGACCAGCACGTGGCGAGCGTCGACCAGCCGGTTCAGGCCCACCGCGCCGAGGGCGATGGCCAGCACGGCGATGACGATCGAGATGCCGAAGACGACCCGGACCCGGCGGCGGAGGCTCCCGGTCCGCCGGGGCGTCGCCGCCGACCCCGCCGAGGAGGTCACGGCCGGGGCCCGCACCAGAGGGCGGCGGCGTCGTCGTCGAGGTGGTCGCCGTTGGCCGCCACCACCTGCTGGAACAGCTGGTCGAGCAGGTCCTGGGGGCTGGGGGTGCGGTCGACGAGGTCGCCGACCATGTCCGCCAGCGCATCCATCCCGAGCCGCTCCTCGCCCTCGACCCGGGCCTCGTAGAGCCCGTCGGTCACCACCAGCAGCTGCCAGCCGGGCACCAGGGCCAGGTGGTGGACCGGGGCCACCTGGTGCTCGAACACCCCGAGGGGCATGGCCGGGCGGGCGGCCTCGACCCATGTCGCCGTGCCCTGGGCGACGAGCAGCGGCGGCGGGTGGCCGTGGAGGCGGACAGCGACGGTCGTGAGGTCGGGGGCGAAGGTCAGGTCGCAGACGGTGGCGAAGGTCGAGGACTCGCCCCGCTCCAGCCGGAGGATGTCGTCGACGCCCCGCAGCACCTCGTCGGGCCGGGCGCCGGCGACGACCAGGGCCCGCCAGGCGATCCGCAGGGCGACACCGACGGCCGCCTCGTCGGGGCCGTGGCCGCAGACGTCGCCGATGACGACCCGCACCGTCCCGTCGGTCCCGGCCACGGCGTCGTAGAAGTCGCCGCCGACGAGGGCGTCACGACCGCCGGGGACGTAGCGGCTGGCGATGTCCAGGGCGCTGCCGTCGATCTCCAGGGTCGGGAGCAGGCCCCGGGCCAGGCGCTCGTTCTCGGCCTGGCGCTGCTCGGCCAGGGCCAGGCGCCGGCTGTCGGCCTCGGCCTGGCGCCGCTCGATGGCGTAGCGGATGGCCCGGGCCAGCGCCGGCCCGTCGACCTCCCCCTTGACCAGGTAGTCCTGAGCCCCGGCGGCGACGGCCTCCACCCCCCGCTGGCGGTCGCCGAGCCCGGTGAGCACGACGACGGCGAGGTCGGGGGCGGCGGCGCGCAGGGTGGCGACCGCCTCCAGCCCGTGGGCGTCGGGCAGGCCCAGGTCGACGAGGGCGCACTGCGCCCCCCGGGCCGACGCCACCGCCTCGGCCAGGGTGCGGGCCCGGCGCAGGACGATCGCCTCTTCGGCATCGACGACCAGCTCCTCGACGAGGAGGGCGTCGCCGTCGTCGTCCTCCACCAACAAGACGTCGGTGGCCGCCAGGGGGGCGAGGGGCGCAGCCAGGCCGGCAGGTGACCCGTCCGTCATCGCCCCGATGATGGCACGAAAGTGTGAGGGCGACCCCACCCGCAGCGCTCGTCACCCGATGGGATGACAGCGCCCCGTCCCTGGTCAGCGGGGTAGATCGGCGTTCAGGTTGCCCGAGCGGAGGCCCTCGAGGTCGAGCGTGACCCGGTCGTAGCCGGCGCCCCGGACGGCGGCGACGACGGCGTCGCGGGCGGCGACCGCCTCGGCCAGCCGCTCGACCGGCACCTCGACCCGGGCGGTGCCGTCGTAGTGGCGGACCCGGACCTCGGCGAAGCCCAACCGGTGCAGCGCGGCCTCGGCCCGCCCCACCCGGTCGAGCACCTGGAGCGTCACCGGGGTGCCGTACGGGACCCGCGACGCCAGGCAGGCGGCGGCCGGCTTGTCCCACGTCCGCAGCCCGAGCTCCCGCGACGCCTCGCGCACCATGGCCTTGGTGAAGCCGGCGGTGACGAGCGGCAGCGCCGCCCCCCGGGCCACGGCGGCCTGCTGGCCGGGGCGGTGGTCGCCGAGGTCGTCGAGGTTGACCCCGAGGACGACGGTGGCGCCGGTCGGGGCGGCCACCGGGGCCAGCACGTCCATCAGCGCCTCCTTGCACCAGCGGCACCGGTCGCCGGCGTTGGCCTGGTAGCGGGGGTCGTCGAGCTCGACGGTCGGGAGCCCGTCCCAGGCCAGCCCCCACTCCCCGGCCAGGGCCCGGCAGTCGTCGAGCTCCTCGGGCGCCAGCGACGGCGACACCGCGGTGACCGCCCGGGCCCGGTCGCCGAGCGTGTCGTGGGCGACCCAGGCCAGGAAGGCCGAGTCGGCGCCGCCGCTGAAGGCGACCACCACCGACCCGAGCCGGCGGAGCTCGGCCCGCAGGGCGTCGAGCGCGGTCACCGGGCCCACCACGCCGCCTCGGCCCGGGCCGCCACCTCGGGGACCGGGCGCCCGGTGGCGGCGGCGACGGCGGCGACGTCGTCGTGCTCGGCCTTGGCCCGGACCGGGGACACCTTGACCCGCACGGCGTGGCCGTCGACCTCGACCGTCTCGCTGGCGCGCGTCGCCGGCCAGCGCTCGTGGCGGGCGGCCCGGACGCCGAGGCTCCCGGTCGTCGTGCGCAGGGCCTCGGCCACCGCCGGGGCGGCGCCGAGGTCGGCCAGGGCGGCCACGACGTGGGCCGGGCGGCCCTTCTTCCCCACCACCGGGGCGACCCAGGCGTCGAGGGCGCCGGCGGCCAGCAGGGCGGGCACGGCGGCGCCGAGGACCTCGCCGGTGACGTCGTCGACGGTGGTCTCGACCACGACGACCGGCTGGCCCCCGCCATCGGCGCCGGGACCGGCCGCCGGCGCCGTGCCCAGCACGACCTGGGTGGCGTTGACCACGCCGTCGACGTCGGCCGTGCCGGCGCCGTAGCCCGAGGCGGTGACGGTGAGGTCGGGCAGCGGGCCGAACCCGGTGGCCAGGGCGGCCATCAGGGCGGCGCCGGTCGGGGTGGTCAGCTCGACGGGCGTGTCGACGCCGTGGACGGGCACGCCCTCGAGGATCCGCAGCACCGCCGGGGCCGGGTTGGGCAGGTGGCCGTGGGCGGCGCTGACCCGGCCCCGCCCGACGGCGAGCGGCGAGCAGCGGACCTCGTCGACCCCGAGCACCTCCAGGGCGGCGCAGGTGCCGACCACGTCGACGATGGCGTCGATCGCCCCCACCTCGTGGAAGTGGACGTCCTCGGGGTCGGTGCGGTGGAGGGCGCCCTCGGCCCGGGCCAGCCGGGCGAAGGCGGCCGTCGCCCGGGCGTGGACCCGATCGGGCAGCCCGGCGCCGTCGAGCAGGTCCCGGATCGAGCGCCAGGTGCGGTGGTGGTGGTCGTGCTCGACCCCCCGGACGTGGACCTTGGTGGCGGCCACCCCCGACCGCAGCACCGGCTCGGCCTCCAGCTCCCAGCCGGCGACGTCGACCGTCCGGACGATCGCCTCGACGGCGGCGAGGTCCGCGCCGGCGTCGACCAGGGCCCCGAGGGCCATGTCGCCGGCCACGCCCGAGAAGCAGTGGAACCAGGCGAGGCGGTGCCGGCCGGCCGGCCGCTCAGGCACGGGCGGTGACCCCGGCGGGCACGAGGAGCCGGCTGACGGCGCAGGCGGCGCCGTAGCCGTTGTCGATCCCGACGACCGTGATGCCGGCGGCGCAGGAGGACAGCATCGCCAGCAGCGCCGTCACCCCCTCCAGCGAGGCGCCGTAGCCGACGCTCGTGGGGACGGCGACGACCGGGGCCGCGGTCAGCCCGCCGACCACGGAGGCCAGGGCGCCCTCCATCCCGGCCACCACGACGATGGCGTCGGCGCCGGCCAGCAGGTCGACGTCGGCCAGCAGGCGGTGGACGCCGGCGACGCCGACATCGGTCAGCCGGACGGCCGGGAGCCCGAGGGCGGCCAGGGTGGCGGCGCACTCGTCGGCCACCGGCAGGTCGGCGGTGCCGGCGCTGACGACCACGACGTGGGCCGGCCGGGGCGGGGCCGGGCGCCAGGCGACCAGGCGGTGGCGGTCGCCGGTGACGACCCCGTCGGGGTGGGCGGCCAGGGCGGCGGAGGCCTGCTCGGCGTCGGCCCGGGTCAGCAGGACGGGTCCGCCCCGCTCGTCGGGTCGACCTCCCTCCGGTCGGCCTCCGGTGCCGGCCAGCAGCTCGCCCACCAGGGCGGCGCACTGCTCGGCCGTCTTCCCCGGGGCGTAGACCGCCTCGGGCAGCCCGGTGCGGAGCAGGCGGTGGTGGTCGACCCGGGCGAACCCGAGGTCGGCGAAGGGCAGCCGCCGGAGCCGGGCCACCGCCTCGTCGGGCCCGACCTCGCCCGCCGCCACGGCGGCGACGAGGGCACGCAGCGCGGTCTCGTCCATCCCCGCCATCCTGGCAGGGCGGCTACTCCGCGACCCAGGGGCAGTGGCGGCAGAGGTTCCCGCAGCAGGGGCGGGCGGCGAGGGTCTCGGCCGTCATGGCCATGTAGCCGCTGGCCGGGTCCCGGTACATCGGCTCGCCGGCCTCCAGGGCGGCGGCGTGGGCGGCCAGGATCTCGGCCCGGAGCGGGTGGTCGGGGGCGAGCCGGCTCGGCGCCGGGACCTCGCGCCAGCCGGGCCGCAGGTCAGCCACAGGTGAACCTCGACACCACCTCGACGTGCGCCGTCTGCGGGAACAGGTCGAGCACCCGGCTGCGCTCCAGCCGGTAGCCGGCGGCGACCAGGAGGCCGGCGTCGCGGCCGAGCGAGGCGGCGTCGCAGCTGACCAGCACCACCGTCGGCGCCCCGGTGCCGACGATCTTCTCGACCCCGACGGCGGCCAGCCCCGACCGCGGCGGGTCGGCCACCACGGCGGCGGCCGGCTCGGGCGCCCACCGCTCGATGGTCGAGCGGACGACGCGCACCGGACGGTCGGCCAGGTTGGCCTCGGCGTCGGCCACCGCCGAGGGCGACGACTCGACCGCCACCACCTCGGCGAAGCGCGCCCCCACCGTCCCGGCGAAGAGCCCGACCCCCGCGGCCAGGTCGACCATCGTCCCCCCGCCCCCGGGGCCCACGGCGGCGCCGACCTCCTCGACCAGGGCGTCGGCCGCCGCCGCCGAGGGCTGGAAGAACGAGCCGGGCGAGACCCGCCAGCGCCGCCCGCCGGCCTCCTCGTGGACGGTCCCGTCGACCGCCGCCTCCCCGGTGCGGGCGCCGACCCGGAGCAGCACCTCGTCGGCCCCCTCGTAGCGCCCGCCGACCAGCAGCGCCTCCAGCTCGGGCCGCACGACCATGCAGGTCGACGGGACGACGACGTCGTGCGAGCGGCGCCGGCGGTACCCCGCCCGGCCGGCGGCCGTCACCGCCACCCGGACGGTGGTGCGGCGGGGGTCGGCGACGGTGACACCGGCCTCGACCACGGGGTCGGCGATCCGCCCGATCCGGGTCAGGGCGTCGTGGACGATCGTGCGGCGCAGGGCCGACTGGAGCTCGTCGGTGGCGTGCTGCCAGTCGCACCCGCCGCAGCCGTCGGCCACGTGGGGGCACGGCGGCGGACGCCGGCCCGGGGCCGGGTCCAGCACCGCGACGGCCTCGGCCCGGCCGTGGCGCCTCCGCACCTCGACCACCGTGGCCCGGACCCGCTCCCCCGGCAGCGCCCCGGCGACGAACAGCGTCCGCCCGTCGGGTCCCCGGGCGACGCCCTCGCCGGTGGTGGCGATGCGGGTGACGTCGACCTCGACCGTGCTCACGAGCCGCTCAGCTCCCGCTCCAGCGGCGTGCGGAACCGGGGGGTGACGACGACCCCGGCGAACCAGGCCTCCCACCGGGCCGCGGCGGCGACGACGGCGTCCCGGGCCTCGGCGCCGACGTCGACCCGGAGGTCGACGGCGATCGTCCCGTCGGGGCGCTGGGCCCACCCGCCGACGACCCGGCCGTCGGCCCAGACGGTGGGGCCGGCGTTGCCGTTGCGGTCGAACAGCAGGGGGCCGAGGTCGCCCAGGTACCAGGCCCGCCCCTTCCAGCCCATCGTCGTCGGGTCGAGCCCGGGGAGCAGGGCGACCCAGGGGGCGGGCGGGGCGACCGGCTCGGCGTCGTCGGCGGCGACCCACGCCGGGGCCCCGTCGACCGTCACGGCCACGGCGCCGGCCGCGGCCAGGGCGGTGCGGACCTGCGTCGCCGTCCAGCCCGTCCACCAGCGGACGTCGGCCTCGGTGACCGGACCGAAGCGGGCGACGTAGGCGCCGACCACGGCCGCCCGGGCGGCGGCCGGGGCGGGCTCGCCGGCGGTGGTGCCCGGGGCGTAGCGGTACTGGCCCGACACCCACGACCCCAGCGGGCGGCCCCGCACGATCCGGCCGGCGAAGCCGAGGATGGTCAGCAGCCGGGACCCGACCGTGACCTCGGTGGCCCACCTCCCCCCGCCGTAGGTGACCTTGGTGCCGAGGGCCGGGACGACCTTGCCGAGGGCGGCGGCCGAGATCTCCCCGGCGTCCGCCACCGCCGCGACCACCTCGTCGGCGACGGCGTCGACCCACGCCTCGGGATCGGCGATGTCGCCCCGGGCGGCCAGCGCCTCGACCAGCTTCCGCCGGGCCGGCACCACCAGCGGCTCGGCCCCCGCCACCCGCAGGGCGGGGACGAGGTCGCGGGGCGCCACCCACAGGGTGCGGCGGATCGTGTGGAGGCGGACGAGCGTGCGGTCGTCGTACAGCGCCCGCTCGGCGTCGCCGACGTCGCCGGCCCCGGTGCGGGCGGCGGCCGAGAGGTGGACGGTGACCGGGTCGCTGGCGTGCAGGGCGACCACGGCGGCCGCCGCCTCCTCGGCCGTCGCCATCGGTGCGGCCAGGGCATGGCGCCGGCCCAGGCGGGCTCGCCGCTCGGCGTCGTCGATCGGGCGCTCCACGGGTCGGACCCTACGATGCAGGGGTGACCGAGCCTCGCCCGATCTCCATCGTCCCGTCGGTCCTCCCCGCCGACTTCAGCCGGCTGGGCGAGGAGTGCGTCGCCCTCGCCGAGGCCGGCGTCGACCGCATCCAGTGGGACGTGATGGACGGTCGCTTCGTCCCCAACCTCACCTTCGGCCCCGACGTCATCGCCAGCTGTCGCAAGCACGTCGACGTGCCCTTCGAGGCCCACCTGATGGTCCTCGACCCCGACGAGCTGGCCGGGCGCTACGTCGAGGCCGGCTGCGACATCCTCATCGTCCACGCCGAGACCACCCAGCACCTCCACCGCACGCTGGCCCGGGTGCGCGACCTCGGCGCCAGCCCGGCGGTGGCGCTCAACCCGGCCACCCCGGTGGCCGCCGTCCAGCACGTGCTCGACCTGGTCGACATGGTGCTGGTGATGACCGTGAACCCCGGCTTCGGGGGCCAGGACTACATCGCCACCATGGAGCCGAAGGTCGCCGAGGTGCGGGCCCTCGCCG
>DASTYI010000133.1:0-32952 GCA_035765045.1 Iamia sp.
TCCTGGGGGTCGAGCGCCTCGCGGAGCTTGACCTCCTCCTCGTCGAAGTCGATGCGGTCGATCAGCTGCTTGATCGCATCGGCGCCCATGCCGCCCTCGAAGTAGTCCCCGTAGCGGTAGACCAGCTCGCGCCACAGCATCTCGTCGTCGATGATCTGGCGGGCGAACATCTTCTGGAACTCGTCGAAGGCCCGGTCGAGGGTCTCGAGCTCGGTCTCGTACTGCTCGCGGACGATCGCCTGGTCCTTCTCGAACGCCTTGGTGCGGGCCTTGAGGTCGGCGTCCTTGGCGCCCTCCTTCTCCAGCTCGGCGATGGCGTTCTCGTGGTCCTCGAGCATGCGGGCCAGCTCGACGTCGCGCTGCTGCGCGATCTCGTCCTTCTCGGTGTTCTTCTCGGCCTCGAGGTTGGCCAGGTCCTCGTGGCGGCGCTCCTCGTCGACCCAGGTCACCAGGTTGGCGGCGAAGTAGATGACCTTCTCCAGCTGCTTGGCCTTGAGCTCCTCACGGACCTCGGTGCCCATCAGCAGGTAGGCCAGCCACGAGCGGGTGCCGCGCAGGTACCAGATGTGGACGGTCGGGGCGGCCAGCTCGATGTGGCCCATGCGCTCGCGCCGGACCTTCGAGCGGGTGACCTCGACGCCGCAGCGCTCGCAGATGATCCCCTTGAAGCGGACGCGCTTGTACTTGCCGCAGTAGCACTCCCAGTCCTTGGTCGGGCCGAAGATCTTCTCGCAGAAGAGGCCGTCCTTCTCGGGCTTGAGCGTGCGGTAGTTGATGGTCTCGGGCTTCTTGACCTCGCCGTTGGACCAGGTGCGGATGCTGTCCGCGGTGGCGAGGCCGATCTTCAGCTGGTCGAAGTCGTTGACATCCAGCATCAGGCAGCAGTCCTTGTCGTCAGAAGGTTCGTCGTCGTCGTCGGGTTGAAGATGTGGTCAGGGCTCACCGCAGGGCACCGGCCCGGCGGTCGTCGTCGTCGTCGGAGCCGCGCTCGGGGCGGGAGAGGTCGATGCCGAGCTCCTCGGCCGTGCGGAACACGTCCTCGTCGAGCTCGCGCATCTCGATCTCCTCACCCGACTTGGCCAGGACCTCGACGTTGAGGCAGAGGGCCTGCATCTCCTTGATGAGCACCTTGAAGCTCTCGGGGATGCCGGGCTCGGGGATGTTCTCGCCCTTGACGATCGCCTCGTAGACCTTCACGCGGCCGAGGACGTCGTCGGACTTGATGGTGAGCAGCTCCTGGAGGCAGTAGGCGGCGCCGTAGGCCTCCAGCGCCCACACCTCCATCTCGCCGAAGCGCTGGCCACCGAACTGGGCCTTACCGCCGAGCGGCTGCTGGGTGATCATCGAGTACGGGCCGGTCGAACGGGCGTGGATCTTGTCGTCGACCAGGTGGGCCAGCTTGAGGATGTACATGTAGCCGACGGTCACCGGCTTGTCGTAGGCCTCGCCGGTGCGGCCGTTGTAGAGCGTGGTCTTGCCGTTGCTCTGGATCAGCCGGCCGCCGTCGCCGTACTCGGGGTGGGGCGACTCGGGGTTGAGGTTCTCCAGCGCCGACTGGATCGTCTGGTGCTTGCCGGCCTGGCTCTCCTCGTCCCAGTGGGCGCCGTCGAACACCGGCGTGGCCACGAGGGTCGAGGGGCGGGTGGTCGGGCGGGTCTTGGCCTCGGTGCCCCGGATGGGCGCCTCGCCGGCGCCGGGCTTGCCCCCGGCCTCCTGCCAGCCCCAGCGGGCGGCGTAGCCGAGGTGGGCCTCGAGCACCTGGCCGACGTTCATGCGGGACGGGACGCCGAGGGGGTTGAGGATGACGTCGACCGGGGTGCCGTCGGCGAGGAAGGGCATGTCCTCGACCGGGAGGATCCGGCTGATGACGCCCTTGTTGCCGTGACGGCCGGCCAGCTTGTCGCCCACGCTGATCTTGCGCTTCTGGGCGACGTAGACCCGGACCAGCTCGTTGACGCCGGGGGGCAGCTCGTGGCCGCCGTCGCGGGTGAACACCCGGACGTCGATCACCTTGCCGGACTCGCCGTGGGGGACCTTGAGCGAGGTGTCACGGACCTCGCGGGCCTTCTCGCCGAAGATCGCCCGCAGGAGGCGCTCCTCCGGGGTCAGCTCGGTCTCGCCCTTGGGGGTGACCTTGCCGACCAGGACGTCGCCCCCGTCGACCTCGGCGCCGACGCGGATGATCCCGCGCTCGTCGAGGTCGGCGAGGATGTCCTCGCTCAGGTTGGGGATGTCCCGGGTGATCTCCTCGGGGCCGAGCTTGGTGTCACGGGCGTCGATCTCGTGCTCGTGGATGTGGATCGACGTGAGCACGTCGTCCTTCACCAGGCGCTCGCTGAGGATGATGGCGTCCTCGAAGTTGTAGCCCTCCCACGGCATGAAGGCCACGAGGAGGTTCTTGCCGAGGGCCAGCTCGCCGTTGTCGGTGCTGGGGCCGTTGGCCAGGATCTCGCCCTGCGTGATCGTGTCGCCCTCGGCCACGACGGGCCGCTGGTTGATGCAGGTGTCCTGGTTCGACCGCTCGAACTTCTGGAGCTTGTAGACCTTGCGGCCCTTGGTCTTGTACTCGACGGTGATGTGGGTGCCGTCGACCTCGGTGACGACGCCGTCGTCGATGGCGATCAGCATGTCGGCGGCGTCGCGGGCGGCCTTGCCCTCGATGCCGGTGCCGATGAACGGCGCCTCGGCCCGCAGCAGCGGGACGGCCTGGCGCTGCATGTTGGCGCCCATCAGCGCCCGGTTGGCGTCGTCGTGCTCGAGGAACGGGATCAGCGACGTGGCGACCGAGACGATCTGCTTGGGCGACACGTCCATCATCTGGACCTCGGTGCCGGGGACGGCCGAGATCTCCGTCGTGGCGCCGAAGAAGACGTCGCGCTCGAGCTGGAGCTTGAGCTCGCCCAGCGTGGCGGCCTGCGGCGAGCGCCGGACCAGCACCCGATCGTCGGCGAAGGTGCCGTCGGGGTTGAGCTTGGCGTTGGCCTGGGCGACGACGTACTCCTCCTCCTCGTCGGCGGAGAGGTAGACGATCTCGTCGGTGACCTTGCCGTCGATGACCTTGCGGTACGGCGACTCGAGGAAGCCGAAGCTGTTCACCCGGGCGTAGGTGGCCATGTAGCCGATCAGGCCGATGTTCGGGCCCTCCGGCGTCTCGATCGGGCACATCCGGCCGTAGTGGCTGAAGTGCACGTCACGGACCTCGAAGCCGGCCCGCTCCCGGCTGAGGCCACCCGGGCCCAGGGCCGAGAGGCGGCGGCGGTGGTTGAGGCCCGAGAGCGGGTTGACCTGGTCCTGGAACTGCGACAGCTGCGAGGTGCCGAAGAACTCCTTGATGGCGGCCACGACCGGGCGGATGTTGATCAGCGACTGCGGCGTGATCGCCTCGACGTCCTGCGTCGTCATCCGCTCGCGGACGACCCGCTCCATGCGGGACAGGCCGATGCGGACCTGGTTCTGGATCAGCTCGCCGACCGACCGGATGCGGCGGTTGGCGTAGTGGTCCTGGTCGTCGAGCCGGTAGCCGGGCTCGGCGTCGACCAGGTGGAGGAGGTAGGTGGTGGCGGCCAGGACCTCGCAGCGCGAGAGCACCGACTGGTCCGGGGCGTCGTCGCCGTCCTCGACCGGGGCCTCGCGGGTGGGGCGGTCGAGCTCCAGCATCGGGAAGGTCTGCTCGATCCAGTCGAGCTCGGCGCCGAGCTTGCGGTTGAGCTTGTAGCGGCCGACCCGGCTGAGGTCGTAGCGGCGGGGCTCGAAGAAGGCGTTGCGGAAGTAGGCCTTGGCCGACTCCGGCGACGGCGGCTCGCCCGGGCGAGCACGCTTGTAGATCTCGATCAGCGCCTCCTCCTGGGTCGGCGCGATGTCGCGGTCCTTCTCCCACTGGCCCTCGAGGAAGTCGAACTCGCGGACGAAGGCCTCGAGGAAGCCGGGGGCCTGCTCCTCGTCGTAGCCGAGGGCCCGGAGCAGGACGAAGAGGCTGAGGCGGCGCTTGCGGGCCACGCGGGTGCCGGCGGTGACGTCCTTGCCCGGCTTCTGCTCGACGTCGAACTCGATCCACTCGCCGCGGTAGGGGTGGATGGTGCCGGTGACCAGCTGGTGCTTGGCCAGGTTGCGGAGGCGGAAGCGCTCACCGGGCTGGAAGATCACGCCGGGCGAGCGGACCAGCTGCGACACCACGACGCGCTCGGTGCCGTTGATGATGAAGGTGCCCTTCTCCGTCATCATGGGGAAGTCCCCCATGAACACGGTCTGCTCCTTGATCTCACCGGTGTTCTGGTTCATGAACCGGGCGCGCACGAAGATCGGCGCCGCGTAGGTCATGTCCTTCTCCTTGCACTCCTCGACCGAGAACTTCGGCTCGGGGCGCAGGTCTTCGTCCTCGGGATCGAACTCCAGCTCGAGCTGGAGCGTCTCGGTGAAGTCCTTGATGGGGGAGATGTCCCGGAAGGTGTTGGCGAGCCCCTGGGCGAGGAACCAGGCGAACGAGGTCCGCTGGATGGCGATGAGGTCGGGGAGCTCGAGGACCTCGTCGAGGTTCGCGAAGGAGTAACGATCCCGGATGGTGGGTCGGGCAGACAAGGCCTCTCCTCAGAGAAGAATGGTGATCACGCGGCGCAGGCCGTGCTGACGCGCTCGCTCTCGGTGCCGAGGGGCGGGAGAGCGGGGCGGGCAGTCACGGCAACGGACCACACTAGGGGTCGACGTGCACCAAGAGCAACCCGCGCGTCGCGAGGCGGGACCAGGCGGCGGCCTGGTCCGTTCAGGTTCGGGCGAACGGTAGAACGGCACGCCCGGGAGGTCAAGGATTCGTTGGCCCCCCGCCCGCCTCCTGCCACGCCGGCGTTCCTGTGCCTCCACGTCGCAGAGGCGCGCCCCCCACCCCACAAGAAGCCGCCCCCGCGACCGCTCACCCACAGGAACCCCTTCTCGTGGGCCACCGGTCGCGGAAGCGCGCCGCAGTGCGCACAGGAACGCCTTCTTGTGGGCAGGCGGTCGCGCTACCCGTCGGTGTAGGTGCGGGGCAGACGGGGCCCGAGGCCGCAGGTGACCTCGTAGCCGATGGTGCCGAGTCGCTCGGCCCACTCCTCGGCGGTGACCTCCTCGTCGCCCTGGCGCCCGATGAGGACGACCTCGTCGCCCCGGGCCACCGTGGCCCCCGGGCCGCAGTCGACGGTGATCTGGTCCATGGTCACCGTGCCCGCGATCGGCCGACGGCGGCCCCCGATCAGCACCTCGGCCCCGACCTCGCCCAGCCGGCGGCGCACCCCGTCGGCGTAGCCGATCGGCACCGTCGCCACCGTGGTCGCCACGTCGGGGGCCCAGCGCAGCCCGTAGCTGACCCCCTCCCCCGCCGGCACCTCCTTGACGTGCGAGACCTCCGACACGAGCCGGAGGGCGGGGCGGAGGGCGACCGCCCCGGCCAGCGCCGGCGACGGGGCGATGCCGTAGACGGCGATCCCGGCCCGGACCAGGTCGTGGTGGGCGGCCGGGTGGGCGATCGTGCCCGCCGAGTTGGCGGCGTGGCGCTCGGGGACGGCGATGCCGGCGGCCTCGACGGCGGCGACCGCCTCGTCGAAGCGGGCCAGCTGGGCGGCGGTGTCGGCCCGGCCGGGCTCGTCGGCGACGGCCAGGTGGGTCCACAGGGCCGCCAGGCGGAGGCCCGGCGCCCGCTCGACGGCGGCGGCGAGGGCCACGACGTCGGCGGGGGCGCAGCCGACCCGGTGCATCCCGGTGTCGACCTTGAGGTGCACCGGGAGCGGATCGGGGCCGGCGGCGGTCACCGCGGCCAGGGCGGCGACCATCCCGGGCGAGTACACGGTGGGCTCCACCCCGGCGCCGACCACGGCGGCGGCCGCCGTCACCGGGGGCTCCGACAGCAGCAGGATCCGGGCCCCGACACCGGCGGCGCGCAGGGCCCGGGCCTCCTCGACCAGGGCCACGGCCAGCCCGGCGGCCCCGGCGTCGAGCGCGGCCCGGGCCACCGGCACGGCGCCGTGGCCGTAGCCGTCGGCCTTGACCACCGCCCACACCGGGGTCGGGGCGGCGTGGGCGCGGAGGGTCCGGACGTTGGCGGCGACGGCGGCCAGGTCGACCTCGACCCGGCTGGGCCGGACCGGGCCCTCGTCGTGCACGGCTCAGGCCTGGGCGATCATCGCCCGGATGATGTCGCCGCGGGCGAGGATGCCCAGCAGCACGCCCTCGTCGTCCACGACCGGCAGGCGGGAGATGTCGTGGGTGTGGAGCAGGGTCGCCGCCTCCTCGAGGGTGGCGTCGGGGCCGACGGTGTGGGGGTCGCGGGTCATGACCTCCTCCACCGTGCCGCCGAGGGCCCGGCGCAGGTCCTCCTCGAACTTGCGGCGCTCCCCCGGCAGCTCGATCGAGGCGCCCAGCAGGCTGAACACGGTGGGGACGTGGACCTGACCCTCGGCCACGATCAGGTCGCCGGTGCTGAGGAGGCCGACGACCCTGCCCTCCTCGACCACCGGGGCGGCGTCGATGCCCCGGTCGACCAGCGTGCGCATCGCCGTCTCGACCGTGTCGGCGGGGGCGAACGTCAGCACGTCGGTGGTCATGGCGTCACGAACGGGCATGGATCGGGGCACGGCGGTCCTCAGGGGTCGAAGGGGGTGGGCAGCTCGGCCAGGGCGGCCGGGAGGTGGGCGGCGACGTCGCCGGCGACCAGCCCGCGGCGCCAGGCTAGGGCCCCCGCCCGACCGTGCAGGTGGGCCGCCGCGGCCGCCGCCTCGACCGGGGCGAGGCCCTGGGCCAGCAGGGCGGCGAGGGCGCCGGTGAGCACGTCGCCGGTGCCGGCGGTGGCGAGCCGGGCGTCGCCGGCGGTGGCCAGGAGGACGTCGCCGTCGGGGCCGGCGACGATCGTGGTCGAGCCCTTGGCCAGCACCACCGCGCCCCGGCGGGCGGCCAGGGCCCGGACCTCGGCGATGCGGTCAGGGGCATCGGGGTCGGCGCCGAGGCGGGCCAGCTCGCCGTCGTGGGGCGTGAGGACGACGGTCGGGGCGGGGGCCGGGTTCCCGACGGGGTCGATGTCGTCGCCGGGCCGGGGCCGGGGCGTGGTCAGGTGGCCGTCGGCGTCGTCGGCCAGGGCGCCGAGGCCGTCGCCGTCGACCACGACGGGCGGCCGGTCGGGCGCGGCGACCAGGGCGCGGACGGCCTCGGCGGCGGCGTCGCCCCGCCCCAGGCCCGGGCCCACGCCGATGGCCGCGATCCGCTCGACGTCGGCCAGCACCTCGTCGGCCCAGCCCGCGGCCGGGAGCTCGACGCCCACCACCTCGGTCGGGGCCGACGGGTCGCGCTCGAGGCCCGGTGTCGACAGCCGCACGTAGCCGGCACCGGCCCGCTGGGCCCCGGCCGCGCTCAGGTGGGCGGCGCCGGTCATCCCGGGCGAGCCGGCCACGATCCAGCACGCCGCCTGCCACTTGTGGGCGTCGTGGGCCCGGTCGGGCAGCCAGGCGGCCACGTCGGCCGGCTCGACCACGTGGATCCGGGCGCGGCCCGTGGCCAGGCCGATGTCGGCCAGCCGGACCTCGCCGGCTAGGTCGGGGCCGTCGCGGAGCAGGAGGCCGGGCTTGAGGGCGGCGAAGGTGACGGTGAGGTCGGCCGGCCACGGCGACCCGTGGGCCTCCCCGGTCAACCCGTCGAGGCCGGAGGGGATGTCGACGGCGAGCACCGCCGTCCCGGGCGGCACCGGCGGCGGCGCCCAGTCGCCCCGGAAGCCGGTGCCGTAGGCGGCGTCGACCAGGAGGTCGGCGGCGGGCAGCTCGTCGAGCCCGGGCACGGCGGCGGCGTCGATCTCCTCCACGCGGACCCCGCGCCGGCGCAGGCGCCGGGCCGCGCTCCGGCCGTCGGCCCCGTTGTTGCCCTTCCCGGCGACCAGCACGACCCGGCGGCCGTAGGCGCCGCCCAGCAGGTCGAGGGCGGCCCGCGCCGTCGCCTCCCCCGCCCGCTCGACCAGGACCTCGACCGGCTCGGGGGCGGCCTCGTCGATCGCCCGCATCTCGGCCGGCGTCACCACGGGGATCACGGCGACGGACTCCCCGGGTCGCGGAACAGGTACTCACCCATCGTCGCCGTGCGGAATGTGGCCAGGTCGAGGAAGGCGGTGACGTTGGCGAGCATCCGCCCGACGTTGGCCTCGACCACCGCCGGGTCGCCGCCGCCGTTGTAGAAGAGGTCGGGGTCGGCCACGTGGGCGTTCGACGGCCAGGCCTCGTCGACGATGCCGTCGAGCGGGGGCGCGTCGTCGGCCAGCGGGAAGGCGACCACGTTGCGGACGTAGCGGCAGCGGGGCTGGAGCTCGGCCGACCCGGGCGACTGGACGCCGTGCCAGTGCCGCAGCCAGGCCAGGCGGTCGTGGCCGGGCGGGCGCTGGAGCAGGCCGACGGTGAGGACACCGGGCGAGCGGGTGCCGTCGGGCCAGTCCCGGGGCCCGCCGTGGGGCGACTGGCCGTAGTCGGTGTAGAGCGACTCGGTCACGACGTAGCCGTGGACGGTGAGCCCGAGCGCGGCGGCCGTGGCCCGGATCCGGTCCTCGACCGGGGCCCGGTGGTCGTAGGCCGGGAGCCACGTCGAGATCGTCGCCAGCAGCACCGGCTCGCCCTCGGGCCACGGCACCGGCGGGGCGACATCGGCCTCCGGGTCGTCGACGGCCATGCTCAGGCCGGCCACCCCGGGCTCGGCCAGCAGCGCCGGCGCCAGCCCGTCGACCAGCGCGTCGCGCAGCCCGGCCCGATCGGTCCCGGCGCTCCCCCGCGCCACCCAGATCACCTTCTCCATGGGGCGCGGTCCTAGCCCACGTCGGTGGCGAGGAGGTCGTCCGGGGTCTCCCGGCGGACGACCAGGCGGGCCGTCCCGTCGGCCACGAACACGATCGCCGGGCGCAGGACCTTGTTGTAGTTCGAGCCCATCGAGTGGCCGTAGGCGCCGGTGACCGGCGTGGCCAGGAGGTCGCCCACCGCCGTGTCGGCCGGGACCTTGGCGTCGCGGACGAGCAGGTCGCCCGACTCGCAGTGCTTGCCGACCACGGTGACCCGGCGGGGCCGGTCGGCCTCGGGGGTCCGGGGGAGGAACGTCTCGTAGCCGCTGCCGTAGAGGACCGGGCGGGGGTTGTCGCTCATGCCCCCGTCGACCGCCAGGTAGGTGCGGATGCCGGGGAGGTCCTTGATCGTGCCGACGGTGTAGACGGTGACAGCGGCGCCGGCGGCGATGGCCCGGCCCGGCTCGGCCGTCACCCGGGCGGTGATGCCGGCCTCGGCGCAGGCCTGGCGGACCGCCGCGCCCCACGCCGCGATCGACGGGGCCTCCTCACCCTCGACGTAGGCGACGCCGGCGCCACCGCCGATCGACAGCTCGGGCAGGTCGAGCTCGTTGAACCAGTCGGCCACGGCGGCGACCGCGTCGTGGAAGAAGTCGGCGACGAACACCTGGCTGCCGATGTGGAAGTGGATGCCGAGCACCTCGACGGCCGGGCTCTTGTGGGCCCGCTCCAGGGCGTCGGCGGCGGCCCCGGTCGACAGGGTGAAGCCGAACTTCGAGTCGTCCTGGCCGGTGCGGATGAACTCGTGGGTGTGGGCCTCGACGCCGGGCGTCACCCGGAGCAGGACCCGGGGCACGATCCCGTCCTCGCCGTGCAGGGCCTCCAACCGGTCGAGCTCGTCGAAGGAGTCGACGACGATGCGGCCCACCCCCTCCCGGCGGGCCGCCACCAGCTCGGCGGTCGACTTGTTGTTGCCGTGCATGACCAGCCGCTCGGCCGGGACCCCGGCGGCCAGGGCAACGTGGAGCTCGCCCGAGGTGGCGACGTCGAGGTGGAGGCCCTCTTCGTGGGCCAGGCGAGCCATCGCCCGGCAGAGGAAGGCCTTGGTGGCGTAGGCGACGCCGTCACCGAAGGCGTCGTGGGCCTCGCGGCAGCGGGCCCGCAGGTGGGCCTCGTCGTAGACGAACAGCGGCGTGCCGTAGGCCGCGGCCAGGTCGGCGACCCGGCAACCGCCGATCACCAGGTCGCCGTCGGGACCGACCTCGGCGGTGTCGGGCAGCAGCCCCCACGGGAGCGCGCTCACCCGGCGCCCTCCGTGGCCGCCAGCGCCGTCCGGATCCGGGCGACCAGGTCGTCGGGGTCGAACGGCTTGGTGACGTAGTCGACGGCGCCGGCGCTGTAGCCCTCGGCCACCTCGGCGGCCAGCGCCTTGGCCGACAGCAGCATCACGGGGATGGCGGCGGTGGCCGCGTCCGCCTTCAGGTCGGCGATCAGGTCGAGCCCGCTGCGCCCCGGCATCATCACGTCGCTGACCACCAGGTCGGGCGTCTCGGCCCGGGCGATCTCCAGGGCGCTGACCGCATCCTTGGCCCGCAGGACCGTCCACCCCTCGAGCTCGAGGGTCAGCGTGAGCAGGTCGATGATCACCGGGTCGTCCTCGACCACCAGCACCGTCGTGGGCATCCCCGCATCCTACGGCCCGTCCCCCGCAGCCCAGCCGGCGATCCCCTTGGGGCCCGAACGGCTCGGCTCGCTAGGGTTGGCGCCCCAGCCCTCTTAGCTCAGCGGATAGAGCATCGGCCTCCGGAGCCGTGTGCGCAGGTTCGAGTCCTGCAGAGGGCGCCACCAAAACTAGGCTCTGACCAGCGCTTCCGCAACGGTCGGGGCCTTCGTCGTTCTCCCGCCAGTGTCCGCTGTTGCCCGATGGCGACCAGGGCTTTCGCGTCATCTGTGGGAGGAGCGTGGGGGAGGGATTCGGTCCCGTCAACCTTGCTCAGGGCTGGGTTCTGGCCCTTCCGACCTCTTAGAAAGTCGCCCCACGGGACGTACGACCGAATGCGAGCAGCACGGCGACTCGCCGTGCCCGCCGCGTTGACGCCGCGCCACGAGTCGGCCGACGCAGCCCTGCGGCCTCGGCCTCTAGTTGCCGCACGCCTCGCTCATACGCCTTGCGGAGGTTCAACCGTGACGACGTACGAGCACATTGCAGAAGTCCTGACCCCGGAGGCCGCTGAGCTCTTCGAGGAGATGGTGCAGACACACCTCGCCGCCAGCGGTGACCGGATGTTCCTGCAGGCGGACTCGATCGACGGGTCGCCCTTGCTGTTCCTCGGGCAATCGAGGCGCAACTGGGAGAAGGTCGACCGGGGCGCTCTGGATGACCTCGTCGGCTATGGCCTCCTGCGACGTGACTACAGCTCAAGGAGCACTCCGAACTACCGGGTGTCCGGCGAGTCGCTTGCGTTCCATCGCTGGTGGATGGATCAGCGGGCCTCTGCTCTAGAGCAGGTCGACACAGAGGCCCAGCGGTTGATCCTCTCGGATGGGTAAGCATCGAGGCACCCCGGCGCTGCCCACCACCTGGGCGAGGCGTTCCAACTTCTCTGGTCCGGTCAGATCGACGACCAGAACGTGTCGGTCGCTGGCGACCATCTCCGGAAGGCGCTCATGGATGCCGTCGGCGACCTCGTCGGCCCGGACAATGGCTCCTCGGAGAAGCCGATCGAGCGGCTGCGAACGCATCTCGCCGATGAGTCGTCGTCGCTCGGGACACGCGAGAGCCACGCTCTGGAACGATTAATCGAACTAGCAGCCGCAGCGCTGCGTCTCGACCAGCGCGTGGGCCACATCCGTGACGAGAGCGACAAGGATCGCCCCTTGCGGGTTGGGACGAGTTGCGCCGAGCAGCCGTCGTGACGGCTCTGACCTGCTACGAACTCGACTGCCTTACCAATGGTTGAGTTCACAACTCACGCACTGCTTGGGTGACGCCTCCGCCCTACCTGTTCGTTAGCTATGTCCAGTGCGGGCCGAAAAGCTGGGTGAACCTCTGCTCCTACCGTTAGGTCCAAGGAGGCCAGACTGTCAGCATACCCAGCCTCATCATGGGCCCATACGGTGCGACCGCGCTCATCGATGAGGCCAAGAAAACCAATACTGAACAGAATCTGCACTAGCTCTCCGTACAATTCGCCCCAACTCCCACTATTGGCGCCGGAACCAAGCATGTTCTCTGAAGCGGCGGTCATCCAGACCGTACCTGGAAACCCAGAGTCGGCGGGCAGGAGCATAGCGTCGTCAAGACGACGGGACAGTTCATCTCTCGGCATCTGGCGGGGGCTTCGCCGGAACACGCTCATGACTTGGTCTATACCGGGAAATGTGGGCTTCCACTCGTCACGGAGGGCGAGCAAGCGTTTGGACGAATACGTCTTTTCAGCAGCGTGAATGTCCGCCCAGGTAACCCGCGAGGATCCCGAGGCGCCTCGGAGCGCCTCGTTAGCGAAGCTAATCAAGTCCCGAGGCCTTCTAAGGGTGCGCTCGATCATGAACTTGACCGGGTCACCCTTTGCGTTGTTGGGGTTTGGTAACAGATCGCGCGTCCTGAGGCGGAGTTCGTCTCCACGCTCCCGGCTTGCAGCGGCAATCCGCTCTTCAAGAAGCGCCCCAAGATCGCCTTCATCCCACCTCATATGAAGCGATAGAGCGCGAAACTTCTCCTCTTGACCTGTGGTACGACCAAACTCTAGTTGCTGGAAGATGTTGGTTCGAAGCGCTACAAGTATCTTCACATTGCGGGCCCGCATGAGGTCCACGACGGTTCGGAAGAGGCATCTGATGAGATCGTTGGCGATGCGCTCGTCAACCCAATCGCGGTCGAGATCATCAATGATGACGTAGGTGAAGTGCTGCTCGTCAACGATGTCCTCATGAAGAACCTTGATCATTTGGTTTAGTCTCGGAAGTTGCGTGTCGTTGACAATGCGCTGAAATCGCTCAGCCAGTTCCTGACGGGACGATTGCGAATGCACCCTTGATGCCGTAGCGGTAAGGAGTGGGTTTGCCGCAGGGCTGGGAAAGGGAACCTCGCCTGCCACCCCGATCTGTCGCTCCAGATTGTCGGTAATCTCACGAACCCGCTCGTCTGTTTCGCACCAGAACTTGTCGGCAAATTCCTCCAAATACGCCAAGGCCGCCTGTTTGGTTGGGTCGCGCTGGACCTTCGCCCTCAGTGTGTCCATTATGTTGCGTTTGGCTGCCGGTGAGTTCACCTTGTACCGGTGGCGAATAATCTCAACAAGCAGGACGTGCTTCCAGAGAGCAATGAAGAAGGGATCCAGTTTGACGTTAAGGTCATCCAGGTACCGGATCACTCCTAGGTTCGTAATGTACGGAAGGGACAGATCCTCGGGGGCAATCCGAATGACACGACCGGCTTCTTGCTCCTCCAGGTACTGCAGGGCAGCCGACTTCCCGGCACCGGTCCTACCAATGATGAACCGATAGGGGTCACTCCGGGCATGGATGGCGCGATAGTCGCCTGTCTCGAAAAAGGCCGTTGACAACAGCGGGTCGGCCTCCGCTTGCTCAGCTCCCAGATTGAAGTCACTACGAAGCCGCGGCGCTCGGTTCTTCGCCATACGAACCCTCCCCCTGTCTCAGCACCTTCAACTGTCAGGAGACGCCACGCTAGCGCGGCTGCGCACGGGCCACCTCTGCGCCCAAGTGCCGGGATGAAGCGTCCACCCCTCGCCTCACTGAACTCTTTCGCACGTGACCCAGGGACGCGCGCAAGACCAGCGATTCGTGATCTCCAGTTGTGTACATGGGCCTAGAACCGCCCGGTTGCGCGGGCCCAGGCTTCGACGTCGGGCCAGGACCACAGGCGGGTCCGGCCCCACATGCCAAGGGGCTCGGGGAAGTCGGGGTAGCGGAGGGCGAGGTTGCCGGCGCTCTGGGGGTGAGCGAGGCCGAGTCGCTCGGCGATCATCCGGACGTCGACCAGATCATCCACGTCGACGTTGCGCCCCACGAGAGGCACCATAGATCGCATCCTTGACGTGACATCACGTCACTGGTACCGATGGAGGTCCGCTCTCGATCGTGAGCGGACACGAAAGTGGCCCCGGCGCAGGTGGAGCTGCCCGGGGCCGTGGCCGGAACCCCATAGGAGGTCCCGACGATGGATGACGTTAAGCGTCCACGCCCCCCGGGCGTGCACGACGACGACCCGCCCGCATGGGAGGTGCCCGTCGAGCTGTGGGCGCTGTCTCTGCGCGACGCCCGCCGCCGGCGAGGTTTGAGCCAGGAGGACCTCGCCCACGCAGTCGACGTGACGCAGCAGACGATCTCGAAGGTCGAGGCCGGGCGCATCTGCCCCCACGACAACCTCAAGGTCCGCCTCGCCCAAGCGCTCGACCTGCCGCCCGTCGCCCTGTTCCCTTGGCCGACCCCGCTGGTGTGGCCACACACGGTCGAGGTTGCTCGATCCCTCCTCGGTGGCCGCCATGGCTGACGGATCGACCAGTGACCGCCTGGCCCAGGTCGACCCCGCGGCCTTCGCTAGTCCGGAAGCCGAGGTGACTCGCCTACGCCTGCAGATGGCTGAGAGCGTCCGCACCCAAGGTCTCG
Source organism: Iamia sp. (assembly GCA_035765045.1). Classification (GTDB taxonomy): domain Bacteria; phylum Actinomycetota; class Acidimicrobiia; order Acidimicrobiales; family Iamiaceae; genus Iamia. Next base: position 14,399 of record DASTYI010000133.1, read on the forward strand.
TCATCGTCGACGAGACCGGCGTGGCACGTGCTCGACTTGGCGCCACGCCGGATGGAGGGTGCCGGCTGGTCCTGCTGGACGAAGACGGCTTCGAGCGCATCGGCCTGGCGGCAGAGCGTGGCGTTGGGGTCCTCGATCTATCGGGACGAAGCGGCAGCGAGCACCCGTCCCGAGTCCGGATGTATGCCCACGACCCCGCTGACGGAGACGGGTGCGCCGTCGGTCTTCACCTCGTCGTGCAGGGCAACGCCGCCGCCGGGCTTGAGGCTGTGGAGGGGCGGTCGACCCATGTCTGGACGTAGACGCTGCGCGCCGCCACCAGGCCGTCCGATCCTTGTCACCCGCTCGCGGGTGCCCTGCTGGGCGTCGGACCCACCGCGCTGGCGGGCGGAAGTGGTGCTCCTCACCAGCCCTCGCCCGTGCATGGTCAGCGGCCGCACCTGCTACCCGCTCGCCCTCAGGCTGACCAACGCCCTGGATCCGATCGGTCGCTCGATCGTCCTCGACCTCACCGCCGTCGCTGCGCTCATCGACGCCGGCATGACCGTCCTGGATGCGGGTCTGGTCGCCGTGGAGGAGCCACCGCCCGACGAAGATTGCTGACCGTGGGCGGGGCCGCGGCAGCGGCGAGGGCGCCAGCCGCCTGTGGCAACATTGCGATGTGCGTGAAGCTCCGTCGAGCCCCGTGACGTTGGCGTCGTTGCGGCGGTCCGCGGCGGACATCGCAGCCGTCGCCGCCCGGCGTGGAGCGAGCAACATCCGGGTCTTCGGATCGGTCGCTCGTGGCGACGCTGACTCCACGAGCGATGTCGACCTCCTGGTCGACCTCGACCCCGATCGGAGCCTGTTCGACCTCGGCGGCCTCTTGATGGACCTGACCGACCTGCTGGGCACCGAGGTCGACGTGGTGACCGAGGCGTCGCTCAAGCCGCGAGTGCGCCAGCGGGTCCTGGCCGAGGCCGTCCCCCTGTGAGGGACGACGAGGCCCGCGTCGAGGACATCGTGGAAGCATGCGACCAGATCGTCCGCCACATCGCTCCCGATCGTGACCGGTTCCTGACTGATCCCGTCGTCCAGGCCGCAGCCCAACGCTGGTTGGAGATCATCGGCGAGGCCGCGACACGGCTCTCCCCCGCGCTCAGGGACGCCCGGCCTGAGGTCCCCTGGCGCGACATCGTCGGGATGCGGACGATCCTCGCCCACGGGTACTTCGACATCGACCACGACGTGGTCTGGCGTGCCGTCTCGGTCGATGTCCCGGACCTACGTCGACATCTACGCCCAGGCTGATCGTTCGACGGCGGTCGTCGAGATCACGAACCTCAGGCTCGGAGGGCAGCGGCGAACGCGTCGTCCTCGTCTTCGGAGAGGTCCTCGATCAAGAGGGAGTCGATCGAGTCGAGCACCGGCGCTGCGTCGAGCTGATCATCGGTCAAATCGGCCGGCAGCAGCGACGTCCCCGTTAGGGCCTCGCCGGAGGGTCGGGCTCCGTGACTCACGGGCGTCATTGTGCCCCGGCCGAACGACGCTCACGTCGACGACCTACCGAGGCTCCGGATGCCGAGCGATCACGTCTCGGCGGCCCGGGTCGAGCCAGGCCTCGATCTCGGTGGGGTCGAAGCGGAGCAGGTGACCCCACTTGAGGTAGGGGATGCGTCGCTCGTGGACGAGTCGGCGGACGTGGCGGACGTCGACGCCGAGATGTCGGCGACCTCGCTAATGTTCAGCAGTCGGGTGAGCGGGCGGGGGTCGGTGGTGGTCATCGGGCTTCTCCTTGGTCACGTCACTAGGCCGTCGGACTGGCCAGTTCGTCTCACGACGGTCCGCTGCAACCGGGACTCCACGTCGCGGGGCCGACGTGGCCGGCAGCAGCGCGCCGTGACCCTTGTTCCACCCGTCGGACAGCCTCGGCCTCTATGGCGAGGTCACCCCGGAGGCCTACGAGGCCGCCTACGGCCCCGGCGGGTTCCGTGACCCCGCCACCGGCGAGCAGCTGGTGTCGACGAAGCGACCCGGCTTCGAGCTCGTCGTGAGCGCCCACAAGACCGTCGTCGTGCTCGGCGTGATCGACCGCGCCGACGCCATGCACCACCTGCTCGACGTCGAGACCGAAGCGACCATGGACTGGCTCGACGCCTGGTTCCAAGAGCGTGGGGGCCGCCGGGGCCGCGCCCAGGTGCGCACCGAGACCGGCGGGCTCGTCTACGCCGCACCCGCCACGGCACCTCCCGGGCCGGCGACCCGTCACCGCACGAGTGTCCCCCAATGGCCGCTTGGCGACCAGCACCCCTCGGTGACCGCCGTGGAGGAGCGTGGGAGGATGACGCTCTGGTCCACGTCTGCGTCCGAAGGGAACCAGTAGCGGATCGCCGCGCCAGGTGGCACGCTTCGCTGTCACACCCCTCGGGCAGACTGCCTTCTAGGCTCCGGACAGAGAAAGGAGGGGCTCAGATGGCCAAGGAACCTGTGACCACTCCCAAGTCGTTCGGGGATGGTGCATGGCAGAAGAAGATCGACGTGGCGAAGAAGGCTCGGAAGGACGGCAAGGCGATCCGCCAGGGTCGCCCGTCGGCCTTCTCGACCAAGCGAACCCTTCGGCTGGCGGAGGGAAGTCACTGAAGTCGCCGCTCTTCGCGGCGGAGCACGCTGAGCGGTATCAGCGCCAAGAGCTGATTCGCGAGTACGAAGCAGCGTTCAGCTGTCGGTTGGTGGTGATGCGGGCTCCCGTCTTCCCGGACAGCATCACCTACGTCGAGGAGCTGCTGTTCGACGCAGACCCGTCCGAGGACCTCCACATGATCCTCGATTCACCGGGTGGAGACGGCGAGACAGCAGTTCGGCTCGCTCGCTCGGCCCAGGCTCGCTGCCGAGAGTTCACGGTGATCGTCCCGGATCAGGCCAAGAGCGCGGCGACGATCCTGGCCATGGGCGCACATCAGATCCTGATGGGTCCAACGAGCGACCTCGGCCCGGTGGACCCCCAGTTCCCCGTCGGTGACCCGCCCAACCGAACGCTGGTCGCAGCCAAGGACATCATCGCCGCCGTTGAGGCCGCCGAGCGCGCCATCGCGTCGAACCCGGACACGTTCCCGCTCCACGCGTCGCTCCTGAGCGATGTCAGTGCCCTCATGGTCCAGCAGGCCCGTTCAGCGATCGACCGGAGCGGTGACCTCGTGATGGAGGCGCTCAAGAGCTGCAAGGGCAGGACGGACGCGGAGGTCGACATGATGCTGGCGAACCTTCGGCGCCCCCTGATCGACGATCCGAAGAACCACGCCGCGGTCTTCGGAGTTCACGACGCGAAGGCTTGCGGACTCCCGGTCACCGAGATGGATCCGCAATCAGATCAGTGGCAGCGAGTCTGGCGGCTCTTCGCCAAGTACTTCGTGGTCAATGGACCGATCTACGAAGGCCGGTTCGCCTCGCGCATCTTCGTCGACTGAGATCCAGGCAGCTCCGGCCCGGGGGGCGGGTCAGACGTCGGTGGCGGTCCAGTCGACGGTCATCTGGCGGGGGTCGTGGGGGTCGAAGCTGACGCGGAGGCGGCGGCCCGGGGTCATCAGCACGAGCGCCTCGTAGGGCATGCGCTGGAAGGTGGTGACCCGCTCGGGGCCCCAGCCGTCGGACTCCACGTCGAGCGTCAGCTCGTTGACGGGCTGGAAGCCGTCGAGCTGGCCGGTCGCCCGGAAGGTCACCAGCGTGGCGACGCCGAGGATCCCGTTGGCGATCGGGCCGTCGACGACGCCGGCGCGGGCCTGCTGGTCGGCGGCCCACTCGGCGGCGTCGGCGGCGGCCCGCATGTCGTTGCCGATGTTGCCGATCCGCCCGATGGTGGTGGTCGGTCGGCCCTGCGCGGCGGCGACCTCGTTGCCGGCCCGGCGCGCCCTCTGCATGTCCTTGAAGAAGCCCATGCCCGCATCCTCCTGCCGGGCCCGCCGGGCCACATGAGTGGCGAGCGCGCAACGGCGGATAGGGTCGGGACCGCGAAGGGGAGTAGCCCCCAACCCGTCGGTCGACACACTGGTCCCCCGTGGGACCCGGTCGGCGGGGCCTGGTCCGCCAGGCGGGCGAGACCTTCGGCTGAGTGACCACCCCACGTGTGCGTCGTCTCGGCCGGAGGCGACTCTCGGTCCGGGGCGACCGAGGAGCTGCCCCATGTCGATCCGAGCCCTGCTCCAAGCCCTGGCCACCGTCTTCCCGGCCGAGCTGCCCGACAAGACGATGATCGCCACGATCGTCCTCGTCACCCGCTACCGGCGTCCGGGCTGGGTGTGGGCGGGGGCGACCGCCGCCTTCACCGTCCACGTCGTGGTGGCCGTCGCCGCCGGCAGCGCCATCGGGCTGCTGCCCGAGGTGGTGGTCGGCCTCGGCGTCGCCGTCCTCTTCCTCGGGGGTGCGGCGCTGCTGGTCCGGGCCGCCCGGGAGGCCCCCGAGGACGTCGACGAGGAGCGGGCGGCCGCCCTCCACTCTCCGTGGACGACGGTGGCCGGCAGCTTCGGGCTGATCGTCCTGGCCGAGTGGGGCGACCTGACCCAGCTGGCGACGGCGAGCCTGGCCGCCCGCAGCGGCGAACCCGTCTCGACCGGCCTCGGCGCCCTCCTGGCCCTGGTCTCGGTGGCTGCCATCGCCGCCACCTTCGGCCGCCAGCTGATCGCCCGGGTGCCGATCCAGAAGGTCAACTACGCCGGCGCCGCCGTCTTCGCCGGGCTGGCGGTGTGGACCCTCGTCGACCTCGTGGTCAGCTGACGCCGGTGTAGATCCACATGTAGGCCTCGTCGCGGAGGGGGACGCCGGTGGCGGCCAGGGCGGTGCCCCAGTCGCCGGTGACCTCGGGGTTGGAGTCCTCCATGCCGTGGTCGGCGACGAGGAAGAAGGCGGTGCGGTCGAAGGCGCCGGACCGCTCGACCAGGTCGAGCACCTCGCCGACGCGGGCGTCGGTGTCGCGCACGGCGGCCGCGGCGATGTCGGAGTACGGGCCGCCGTGGTGCATGGCGGCGTCGGTCAACGAGGTGTTGACCCAGGTGAAGCGGGGCCGCGGGTAGGCGACGCCCTGGTAGCCGTCGCCCCACACGCCCCGGGTGAGCTCGAGGGCGGTGTGGTCGATGCGCGACGCCGTCCGGTAGCTCTTCTCGGGCCGGACGAACCGCTCGGTGGCGAACGGCAGCTCCTCGGCGGGCGGGGGCCGGTCGGGCAGGCCGCCGTCGCGCAGGATGTGGAAGGTGCCGAAGTCGGCGCCCCGGTCGCAGGGCTCGTTGGCGGCGAGGGTGAAGGCGTCGGGCCAGGTGCGGCGGACGGCCTCGTACAGCGTCTCGACGTCGGGCGACAGCGAGGCCATCGACCACGCCCACGTCGCCGGCGAGTTGGTGATGACCTGCTCGCCGCTCGCCCGGTCCCACCAGGCGTTGTTGAGGACGCCGTGGTGGCCGGGGTGCGCGCCGGTGAGGATCGTCGTGTGGTTCGGCAGGGTCACCGTCGGGGCCGAGGAGATGGCGCCGTGGCCCATCGTCGTGCCCATCGCCATCAGCCGGGCCACGTTGGGGGCCTCGCCCCGGGCGGCCATGTCGTAGATGACGTTGGCGTTGCACCCGTCGAGCAGGAAGCCGACGACGTGCTCGGGGGCGGCCTCCCGGGCGTCGATCAGGTCGGTGAGGACCTCGCCGTCCTGGCGCCGCAGCAGGGCGCCTTCGCGGCGCCGGCCGTTGAGGCCGACGCCCTCGGGGTGCGGCGCTCCGCCCATCAGCGCCAGCACGGTGGGGGCGACGTCGACCAGCTTGCAGGCCCGGGGCAGCACGCCGTGGGCCTTCACGCCGGCGCCGGCGATGACGAACGGGGCCCGGGCCTGGACGATGCCCATCGAGCCGTGCTCGCCCCGCTCACCGCCGTGGTCCTCCCAGTTGTGGGCGGCGGTGTGCTGGCAGATCACGTCCGGGGCGGCGGGGTGGTCGAAGACCTGGGCGACCATCTCGTAGGCGAACGGGTAGCTGGTGCGCGCCCGGTCGGGGTACGGCACGGCCCGCTCGTCGGCCAACGGGCTGAACCGGTCGACGGCCTGGTCGCCCAGCGGGTTGCGCCCCTCGACCAGGGTCTCGGTGAAGCGCCAGCCGGCGCCGTCGTCCTCCCGGGTGAAGCGGACCCGGCCGTCGACCGCCCGGGCCTCGTAGCCCACCTCGTCGGCGGTGACCACCAGGTCGACGATCGGCTCCAGCACCGGGTCCATCAGGGCGTCGACGACGGTGGCGACGTGCTGCGGGTCGGGGCCGACGGCGGGTGTCGCGCGCATGGCGGGACCGTACCGAACGCCGGTGTCCCCCGGGTGACGGCCGGGTGGACGGCCGCCCGTACGCTGCGGGATGGACGTCGCCCGGTCGATCGCCCTCTTCGTCGTGGCCGCCGTGGCCGAGATCGGCGGCGCCTGGTTGGTCTGGCAGGGCGTGCGGGAGCACCGGGGGGTCGCCTTCGTCGGCGCCGGGATCGTCGCCCTCGCGCTCTACGGCCTGGTCGCCACGCTCCAGCCCGACGCCGAGTTCGGTCGGATCCTCGCCGCCTACGGCGGGATCTTCGTGGCCGGCTCGCTGGCCTGGGGGCGGCTGATCGACGGCTACCGACCCGACCGCTTCGATCTCATCGGGGCCGGCATCTGCCTCGTCGGCGTGGGCGTGATCATGTACGCCCCCCGGTAGCCTCGGGACCGTCCGCCGGGTCCGGTGGAGCCGACGAGGGTGTCCCGTACCGGCCGGTGCGAAGACGGGGCTCAGGAGGCTCGTCGTGTCCTGGATCCTGCTCGTCGTCGCCGGCCTGCTCGAGGTCGCCTGGGCGGCCACGCTGCCCACCACCGAGGGGTTGTCGCGCCCGGCGCCGACCGCCCTGTTCCTCGGCCTGCTGGCCGCCAGCATGGTGGCCCTGGCCAAGGCCAGCGAGGACATCCCGCTCGGGACCGCCTACGGCGTGTGGGTCGGCATCGGGGCCGTGGGGGCGGCCGTCGTCGGCATGACCGTCCACGGCGACCCGGCCACCCCGGCCCGCATCGCCTGCCTCGCCCTCCTCGTCGTGGCCATCGTCGGCCTCAAGGTGACGGGCTGACCGTCCGCGTCGGGTCAGGCGGGGCGGAGGCTGGGGAGCCGGGGCGGGCGGGCCCACACCGAGAGCACGACGGCCAACGGGGTGCGGCGGAGCCGGCCCGGGGTGAGGTCGGCGGTCCGCCGGGCGAGGGCGGCCAGCCGGTCGGCGGTGGTCGACGGCTCGCCCAACCCGAGGCCGCGCCGCAGCGCCGAGGGGAGGACGGGGGCGGTCAGGGCGGACAGGCCCCGGCCGATGGCCGGCCCCAGCGGGCGAGGCAGCGGCGGGTGGACGATCTGGTCGACGACGGCGACGGCCGTCTCGGTGGCCCCCAGGTCGTCGGCGACGACCGAGGCGACGTAGGCGGTGAAGTCGGCCCACGTCTCCGGGAGCCGGGCCAGCGGGACGCCGCAGGCCCGGCCGATCGCCTTCCACTCCCGGTACAGCTGGTCCCGCTCGTCGGCGCCGAGGGGCCGGACGTAGCGCTCGTAGCTGACGACGAGGGTGTCGACGAGCGTGGCCCAGACCCACAGCATGTTGTCGGCGTCGAGGGCCCGGTAGGGGGCGCCGTCGGGCCGGGTGCCGGTGATCTCGGCGTGGCGCTCGCGCAGCTTCCGGGCCTGGCGGGCCGAGCCCTCGGGCGTGCCGAAGGCGAGCTTGTTCATGACGTCGAGGGTGGCGATCAGCCGCACCCAGGGCCGGCTCTCGTAGTCGGAGTGGTCGGCGACCCCGGCGGAGACGGCCGGGTGGGCGACCTGGAGGAGCAGGGCCCGGGGCCCCGACGGGAGGAGGAAGGCGGGCTCGGTCGACACCCGCCACATGACGCTGTCCCTCCCGAGCGGGAGGGCGGGCAGGTCCGAGGCGGAGCTCACGCCCCCCATCTTCGCCGCCCCACCCGGTCGGACCTCCCCGAACCGGTGTCACCAGGTGGTGCCGCGGCTCCGGCTGGTGACACCGGTTCGGGTGGGTGGGTCAGTCAGGCCTTGGTGGCGCGGCGGGTGAGGGACCACATCTGGCTGGGGCGCTCGTAGCCGATGGCGACGTCCCAGGGGATGGCCGGGGGGCCCAGCTCGCGGCGGTAGGTCTCGACGGCGACCCGGGCCAGCTCGGGGTCGGCGGCGGCCACCGCGGCCAGGGCGTGGGCCCGGTCCTCGACCTCGGCGTCGGGCACCGCCGCCCACGCCAGCCCGGCGTCGACCACGGCCTGGCCGACGAGCGTCTCGCCGAAGAGGCCGAGGGCGGCGGCCGTCTCCCGGCCCCCGGCCCGTCCGGCCAGGGTGAAGAAGCCACCGCCGGGGTGGACGCCGATGCGCAGGAAGCCGGCCAGGACCTTGACGTCGTCGGCCACGACCCGCAGGTCGGTGGCCAGCATCAGGTTGGTGCCGGCGCCGACGACGGCCCCCCGGATCGCCCCTACGACGGGCACGGCCAGCCTCCCGACTCGGTGGAACGACTCGTAGATCAGCCCCATCGACGGGTACTGCGGCTCGCCCGACTGGTCGACCTTGGCGTCGAGCAGGCTGCGGTCGGCACCCGAGCAGAAGGTGCCGTCGGCGCCCTGGACGACCGCCGCGCCGATCGAGGCGTCGGCGTCGACCTCCTCGCAGGCGGCGATCAGGTCCCGCGCCAGCTGGACGTCGAGGGCGTTGCGGAGGCCGGGGTTGGCCACGGTGATGGTGGCCACGCCGTCGGCGCGGTCGAGCTCGATGGGCACGGGGTCTCCTGGGGGATCAGCGGGGAAGGCCGAGGACGCGCTCGGCGAGGATGTTGCGGAGGATCTCGGCCGTGCCGCCCATGATCGTGTAGGCGGGGCCGTAGGCGATGTTGCGCGACGCCCGGAAGCGCAGCCCGGGGTCGGCGAGGGTGGCGGCCGGGCCGAGGACCTTGCCGACGAAGGCGGCGACGCGCTGCTCGTGCTCGGTGCAGAAGGTCTTGGTGGCGGCCGAGAACCCGGCCGGGGCCTGGCCCAGCACCTCGCGCAGGACGAGCAGCCGCCCGAGCCGGTAGCCGGTCTCGATCCGGGCCACCTCCTCGCGCACCCGCAGGTCGGAGAGGTCGGCCAGGGGGAGCACGTCCTGGTAGAGCCGGCGGTTCGACACCAGCCGGTCGATGCCGCCCCGCTCGTGCTCCATCTGCCGCATGATCTGCTTGAAGCTGCCGTTGAGCGTGCCCACCAGGTTCTCGGCCGGGACCCGGACCTCGTCGAGGTAGACCTCGCAGAAGTGGCGGCTGCCGGTCATGTCGAGGATGGGCTCGACCCGCACGCCCGGCGAGCGGAGGTCGACGATCAGCTCCGAGAGCCCCTTGTGGGGCGGGGCGTCGGGGTCGGTCCGGGCGACGAGGTAGACGAAGTCGGCGTGGGCGGCGCCGCTGGTCCAGACCTTCTGGCCGCTGACGACGAAGTCGTCGCCGTCGCGCACGGCCCGGGTGCGGATCGAGGCGACGTCGGAGCCGGCGTCGGGCTCGCTCATGCCGATGCCCCACATGGCCTCGCCCGAGAGCATCCCGGGCAGGAAGCGCTCCTGCTGCTCCGGGGTGCCGAACTCGAGGAGGGTCGGGCCGATCTGGCGGTCGGCGAACCACGACGCCGCGATCGGGGCGCCCGCGCTGATCAGGGCCTCGAAGACGACGAAGCGCTCGAGCGTCGACCGCCCGCCCCCGCCGTGCTCGGTCGGCCACGTCATGCCCAGCCAGCCCCGCTCGGAGAGGGCCTTGGCCACCTCGACGTCGTGGCCGACGATCCACGACTCCTCGGCGATGGCGCTGCGCGCCGCCCACCCCTCCCCCAGCTCTCGGGCCTCGGCGGCCAGGGTCTCGAGCTCCGGGGCGAGTGCGAACTCCACGGGCCCGATCCTGCCAAGGCACCGGTGCTGCCGCCGAACTGAGATGGGTGCATGGATCCGGGGGCGGTGGACGTGGATCCCTCCGTGACGGCGATGACCGCAGAGGGGGACCGGGTGGGCGAGGACGACCGGCAGGCGGCCTTCACCGCCCTGTACCTGCGGGAGGTGGAGGGCCAGGTCCGCCGGGCGGCGCTGCTGACCGGCAGCGCCGAGGCCGGCCGGGACGTGGTCCACGACGCCTTCGTCGAGGTCTACCGCCGGTGGGACGACCTGCGCGACCCCGGCCCGTACCTGGGTCGGGCCGTGCTCAACCGGTGCCGCGACCACGGCCGCCGGGAGGCGACCGCCCGCCGCCGCCTGCCCCTCCTCGTCCCCGACCCCCAGCCCGGCGACGAGCACCTGTGGGACGCCCTCCAGGCGCTCCCGTTCAACCACCGGGCGGCCGTCGTCCTCCGCTTCTACCACCAGCTCCCGCACGAGGAGATCGCCGACCTGCTCGGCTGCCGACCGGGGACGGTCGGACCCTGGATCCAGCGCGGCCTGCGCGCCCTGCGAAAGGCACTCACGTGAACGACCTCGACGACCGCCTCACCGACCTGCTGGCCCGCTCGGCCGCCGCCGTCGACGTCCACCCCGACGTCGACGCCGTCCTGGCCGGCGACCACGACCCGGCCCCGCTGGTCGACCTCGGCCGCCGGCCCCGCGACACCCGGCGCCTGCTCGCCCTGGCCGCCGCCGGGCTGGTGGTGGTCGTGCTGGGCGGGGTCGGCCTCGTGGCCAGCCGCGACGACCGGCCGCTGGAGCAGGCCCAGGCGCCGGTCGAGGCCCCGGGCCGGTTCCCGGTGCTCGGCCACCTGCCCGCCGACCTGGGGGACCTCCCCGTCGAGGCCAACGACGGCGAGGGCGTCATCGGCGAGGCCCTGCCCTCGCGCTTCCGGCCCGAGACGCCGCTCGTCCACGCCACCCTGGGCCGCCCGGCGGCCGACGGGACGGTGGCCGACGTCGTCCAGCTGGTCGCCGGCTCCGAGCAGCTCCCCACCCTGGCCTACCCCATCCCGCCGACCGAGGACCTCGGGGACGGCTACTCGCTCGACCCCCGCACCGGGGCGATCGCCCTCCACGCCCCCGGCGCCACCCTGGTGGTGGCCGGAGGCGATGGCGCGGCCGACCTGCTGCGGGCGATCGCCGGCACCGGGCTGACGCTCACGGGGACCCCGGGCCGGGTGCCGACGCTGGCCATCGGCGACCTGCCCGACGGCTACGAGGTGATCGTCCCCCCGACCCCCACCGAGCCCGAGCAGGCCGAGGCCTTCGTCCGGCGGGGCCGCAACGACCTCCCCGTCGTGGTCGAGACCGGGGCCGGGCCACCGGGCCACGCCGTGATGAGCGCCGGCGGCCCGATCTCGCCCGTCGACGTCGACGGCGGCGAGGGCTGGATGGGCACCCACGAGGACCTCACCCGGATCGCCTGGACCGACCCGAGCGGGGTGACGGTCTCGCTCATCGCCGAGTACGGGCCGGCCGAGGCCCTGGAGATCGCCCGGGGCGTCGCGCTGGTCGACGAGGCCACCTGGCGGGCCGCCTACCCCGAACCCTCCGTCGGGCACCCCGAGACCGCCACCACCGTGGGGCCGCAGGGCGAGTCCGAGCCCACCGTCCCGGCCACGGCCAGCACCAGCCGGCTGATCGGCCGGCCCGCCCCGGCGATCGGGGGGAGCGCCCTCGGCGTCACGGCCTACGAGCCGCCCCAGGACGACGGCGAGTGGACGATCGTCAGCCTCACCGGGTCGTGGTGCGGGCCGTGCATCGCCATGATCGACGACCTCGACGCCCTCCACCGGCCGCTCCACGCCGACGGCCGGGCCAGCGTGGTCTCGCTCTTCGTCGCGGACACCGTCGAGGCGGCCCGGGCCGTGGCCGACGAGCACGGGATCGTCTGGCAGGCCCTCGTCACCCGGCCCTCCGACGTCGAGCCCTGGGGGGTCGGGCCGCTGCCGGCGACGGTGCTGGTCGACCCCGACGGGATCGTCCGCTCGGTGCTGGAGGGGACCCGGACCGCGACCGAGATCCGCGCCGCCCTCGAGGAGCTCGGCGGCTGAGGCCGGCTCGGCCGGTCAGGTCGTCGAGCCGGCGAGCTGGTGGAACCGCGCCGTGCTCATCAGCTCGACGACCAGGGCCCGCTCGCCCCCGCCGTTCAGCAGCCGCCCCGACCAGTAGGTGACCGAGGCGCTGTCGGGCGAGTAGCCGACCAGCTGGCGGTAGCGGTTGACGACCACGATCCGGCGGGCGGCGGCCGACCGGCGGAGGCTGCGGGAGAGGTCGGACGGGCGGGCCGCCCCCGACCCGATCCGGCCGACCCAGTAGCTGCGGCCGGCGGCATCGGCCCGAGCCCCGAGGTGGGTCTCGTAGAGCCCGTCGACGATCTGCTCGGGCGAGGCGTAGGTCGGGAAGCTGTACATCAGCTCGTCGGCCAGCACGGTCTGGGCCGTCTCCCAGCTGCGCCGCTGGGCGGGCGGGAGCATCGGGAGGATGCCGGCGGTCTCGATCGGGGCCTGGGTCAGGCGCTGGAGGTGCTGGAGCAACCGCACCTCGAAGGCCTCGGAGCCGGCCGTCGTCAAGGTGACGTAGGCCCGCCGGCCCGCCGCCGTGCGCAGCAGCGGGACGACGGCGTCGACCTCGTAGCCGGCCAGGTCGCGGCCGTGGACGGCCTGGCTCACGGCGCAGGCGAAGCGGGACTCGGCGGTGCGCAGGCAGGGCGAGGTCACCCGCCCCCCGGCCATCGCCGGGCCCGCCGCCTCGGCCGTGCCCTCGGCGGTGAAGGCGAGGTCGGCCAGGTGGATCCGGCCGGCGTCGGTGCGGTCGGTGCGCAGCTCGACGGCCCGGATGCGGGTGAGGTCGACCCCGGCGAAGGCGCTGAGGGGGATGCGCACGCCGGCCAGGACGACGTTGCCCGGGTGCCCGGCGAGCGGGCCGTTGAGCGCCGGCGACCAGGCCCGGACCGAGGCCGAGGCGGTGGCCCCGGTCGTGTCCTCCAGCACCACGCTGAGATCCTGGGCGTGACGCTGCCGGTTGCGCGAGTCGCGGGCGGCGGCGGCACGGAACCGCAGGCCGTCGTAGGCGGTGACGTCGACGCCGCCGGGGGCCAGCGGGCGCCGGACCACGACGCCGCGGCTGGTCCAGCCGAGGTCGTAGGTGCCGGTGTCGTTGATCATCCCGAGGCCGTAGACACCCGGGCAGTCGACGTCGATGCGAGCCCTCGACTCGCCCCACATGTCGCGCGAGGAGGGGTTGCACACCACCCCGGGCGTCGCCGCCGTCGGCGGGGTCACGACGCCCTCGCCCGAGCGGCGGGCGGAGGCAGCCGAGTCCCAGCGGGCGACGTCGAGCCGGTCGGGCGACCAGTAGGCCGTCGTCCAGCGGGCCGGCGCCGCCGAGGGCGGGACCGGGGCGGCGCCGGTGACCAGGCGCTGGAAGCCGGTCTCGTCGGTGAGGTAGCGGCGGATGTAGCCGGCCATGAGGGCGGCACCGGCGGCCTCCTGCTGGGCCGGGGTCAACCGCCCGTTGGCGCCGGGCTGGCAGGTCGACCGCTCCGACCACTCGGCGTCGTCGCCGCTGCCGGGGCCGACGGTCCAGACCGTGTTGAAGGCGTTGTGGTTGGCGCCGCGCACGTGGAACACCGAGCGGGCGGCGGGGTCGCCGGCCACGGCGTAGCGGGCGTCGTCGAAGTAGTCGGCGCCCTGGAGGTCGCTGACGTCGCCGTCGCAGTCGGGGAGGACGACGCCGAGGGGGACGCCGGTGAGGACCCGGCGGGCGAAGTCGACCGGGGCGAGGGCCAGCACCGCCCGGATGCCGAACGGCGAGCCGATGGCCTGGTTGAGGGCGGCCGCCGCCACCACGCCCTCGCCGCCGCGGGAGTGGCCCATCAGGGCGACGCGGCTGGTGTCGATCCGCCCGACGAAGCGGCTCCCGAAGGGCGAGCCGGTGGCCGAGGCGCCCCACGCCTGGAACCGGCGCAGGGTCTCCATGACCAGCTCGGCGCGGGCCGCGGCGCCGCCGTCGTCGATGAAGGCGTCGTTGGCGTTGACGCCGTTGGCCCCGATCGACACGACCACCGAGCCGTGGCTGGCCAGGTTGCGGCCGAGGGCGTCGTAGCCCTTGTAGCTGGGGATCTCGGGCACGCCGGGCGGGCACGGCCAGGCCGCCGAGACCGTGTGGGGGTCGTCGCCGCCGCAGGTGGCGTGGCGTCCGTGGAGCAGGACGACGAGGGGGCCGGCGTCGGTGCCGTCGGAGGGGGCGTAGACCTTGCCCCGCAGCTCGACGCGGGCGCCGAGCGCCTCGGGGGCGAAGGCCTCGGCTCCGAGGTCGTAGGTGAGCTCCTCGACCGGGCGGGCGCCGAGCACCCCCGGGTCGGTGGCCGGCGGCGGGACGGCCCCGGCGGGGACGACCGAGCCGGGCGTGGCGAGCGGGGCGACGAGCGTGGCGACCAGCAGCGTGGCCAGCCACCCGAGACGGGCGCGGCGGCTCATCGGGCCACCTCCAGGCGGCCGGCGGCGACCGGGTCGCCGGCGCCCCAGCGGTAGGCGACCGGCGCCCCGGCGACCAGCACGGCGGGGTCGGCGACCACGGCGACGAGGGCGGTGAGGTCGGGGGCGATGATGCCCTCGCCGACGTCGGTGCCGCCGACGGTGACGGTGATGCGCGACGACAGGAGGTCGTAGGTGCCGGGGATGGTGATGCGCCAGACGGTGCGGCCGTCGACGGTGACCCGGTCGGCGACCGGGCCGGTGCGGCGGCGGGCGGCGGTGCCGCTGGGGGGCGCCTCGACGACCGTGCGCAGCTGCGCCGCGCTCAACCCGTCGACCGGCGAGTCCCCACCCGGCGGGGCCGGCTCGGTGCTGGGCGCCGGCTCGGTCGGCGCCGGCGCCGGCGCCGGGGTGGTCGGCGCGGCCTCGGCCCCGGCCCCGGTCGAGACCGGGTCGGAGCCGTCACCACAGGCGGAGAGACCCACAGACACCACGGCACAGACCCCCAGGACCGCCGTGACGCTGCGACGGGCGCGAGCGTGCATCGGCGGACGGTACCGCACCCGGCGCCCGCCGGCCGTGAGTGTCAGCCGCCGGTGGGCGGCTTGGGCTCGCGGGGCAGGCCGAGGACCTTCTCGCCCACGATGTTGCGCTGGATCTGGCTGGTCCCGCCCCAGATGGTCTCGGACCGGCTGAAGAAGAAGGCCGACACCATCGGGCTGACCCGGTAGGCCTCGCGGCCCTCGGTGCGGGCGGTGCCGGGCCACGAGCCCTTGGCCGGGCCGACGGTCGACAGCAGGGCGTCGGCGCCGTGGATGGCGAGGGCCAGCTCCATCGCCTCCTTGTGCATCTCCGACCAGAACATCTTGTTGGTGGCGCCCAGGGCGGCGGTGCCCGCGTCCCGCTTGCCGGTGAGCGCCGCGGTCAGGTTGCGCAGGCCGTTGATGCGGAGGATCTGGATCTTGGTGTGGTACCTCGCCAGCCCCTGGCGGACGATCGGGTCGTCGATGGTGCCGTTGGCCCGGGCCGCCTCGACCATCAGGCGGTGCTCCTCCTCGAAGCGGCGGTGGCCGGTGGTGGCCGACATCCCCCGCTCGAAGCCGAGGGTCGAGTTGGCGACGGTCCAGCCGTTGTTGACGCCGCCGAGGACGTTCTCCTTGGGGCAGCGGGCGCCGTCGAAGAAGACCTCGTTGAACTCGTCGGTGCCGTCGGGCTGGACGATGCCCCGCACCTCGACGCCGGGCTGCTGCATCGGGACCAGCAGGTAGGAGATGCCGGCCTGCTTCTTCACGTCCGGGTCGGTGCGGGCCAGGACGAAGCAGTAGTCGGCGAACTGGGCCTGCGTGGTCCAGACCTTCTGGCCGGTGATCACCCACTCGTCGCCGTCGAGCACGGCCTTGGTCTTGAGCGACGCCAGGTCCGAGCCGCTCTCGGGCTCCGAGAAGCCCTGGCACCAGCGCACCTCGCCCTTGAGGATCTGGGGCAGGAAGTGCTTCTTCTGCTCCTCGGTGCCGTACTGGAGGATCGTCGGCCCCACCAGGGTGTCGCCGAAGAAGTCGGCCCGCATCGGGGCCTTGGCCCGCGAGAACTCCTCCGAGAGCACCACGCCCTGGATGGTCGAGAGCCCCTTGCCGCCGTACTCGGTGGGCCAGGTGGCGCAGATCCACCCGCCGTCGAAGAGCTTCTGGGTCCACTCGTCGTTGAAGGCGGCCCGCTCCTCGGGGGTCATCGAGAAGCCCTCGTCGAACCAGCCGTCGGGCAGGTTCTCCTCCAGCCAGCTCCGGATCTCGGCGCGGAACTCCTCGGCCTCGGGCGGGTACGTCAGGTCCATGCGGTCAGCCTGACGCACCCAGCCCGGTCACTGCGAGTCCGGGTGGCCGGCCCCACCGGCGCCGCGGGGAGTAGACATCGGTCCGTGCGGTGGGTGGTGGTGGTGCTCCTGGTGCTGGCCGGCTGCGGGGCCGACGAGACGGCGCGGCCCCCCGAGGGGTCGACGACGGTCGCCCCGCCGAGCGAGGCCGGGCCGGGGCTGCTGGAGGTGCCCGACCCGCTCCCCGACGGCCCGCCGGGGACGGTGGTCGAGGAGCGGGTGGTGGCGACGATCGATGCCGGCGGCGCCGTCGACGTGCACCAGGTGCTGTACCTCTCGACCGACCGCTTCGGCGCCCCCACGGCGGTGTCGGGGCTGGTGCTGGTCCCGGTCGAGGCGCCCGAGCCGCCCGGTGGCCGGGCGGTGGTGGCGTGGGGGCACGGCACCGTGGGGCTCACCGACTGCGACGCCCCCTCGGGGCACCCCGACGCCGGGGCCTCCCTGCTCGACGTGGGGATGGGGCCGATCCTGGCCGCCGGCCACGTGGTGGCGGCCAGCGACTACCCCGGGCTGGGCACGCCCGGCGTCCACCCCTACCTCGACGGCGTCGGCGAGGGTCGGGCCGTGCTCGACTCGATCCGCGCCGCCCGCACCCTCGGCGCCGCCGGGCCGGCGGCCGCCGTCGTCGGCTTCTCGCAGGGCTCGCAGGCGTCGATCTTCGCCGGGGCCGAGCAGCCCGCCTACGCCCCCGAGGTCGACCTGCGGGGCATCGTCCCCATCGGCGTGCCCAGCCGCTTCGGGCTCGCCTTCGGCGCCGCCGACATGCCCGTCGTGCAGGGCTACCTCGGCTCGGTGCTGGCCGGCATCCTCGCCGCCCGCCCCGACCTCGACCGGTCGGCGATCCTCACCGAGGAGGGGGCCGCCGCCCAGGACGCCTTCGCCGCCGAGGCCGACCTGCCCGGCGGTGCCTGCACGCCGCCCGACCTCGACCCCGACCGCCACCTCGGCGCCGACCCGATGACGGTGCCGGCGTGGCGGGCCGCCCTGGCGGAGAACGACCCGGGCCAGCGCCCGGTCGCCGCGCCCGTGCTGGTGGTGCAGAGCGAGGGCGACGAGCAGGCCCTCGCCTTCCTGGCCGACCAGGTCTGCCGCGACCTCGAGGCCGGTGGGACCGACGTGCGGATGTGGCGCTACGACGACGAGGGCCACGCCGCCACGGTCACCGTCTCGGCCGCCGACCGCGCCACCTGGGTCCTCGACCGCCTGGCCGGCCGGCCCGTCACCGACGCCGTCGCCTTCACGGGCGAGCGCCCCGAGGTGCTCCCGACCTGTCCGACGGGCTGACCTCGGCGGATCGGGGGAGCGGCGCCGGGCCGGACGTACGATGCCCGCCATGACCGACGTCGTCGCCGATCCACCGTCGACCGAGGCTCCCGCTGCGAAGGCCGTCCGGTGGACGGCGCAGTGGAAGGAGCTGTACGAGGAGGTGGTGACCTCCGGGTTGTGCACGGGCTGCGCGGGGTGTGTGATCTCGTGTCCGCACGACGTGATCGGTTACGACCACGCCTCGGGGGGGTACCGGCCGTTCCACCTGGAGGAGGAGCTGGGGGCGGGCGACTGCGTGCACGGCCAGAAGGGGTGCACGACCTGCACCCGAGCGTGTCCGCGCTACCAGCACTGGGAGACCCAGGCCGACGAGCACCTCTTCGGCCGGGTGCGGGAGACCGAGGAGGTCTCCGGCGTCTACTCCGACATCCTCCTCACCCGCGCCGCCGACACCGGGGTCCACGAGGCCGGCCAGGACGGCGGCCTGGTCACCGCCATGCTCCTGTGGCTCCTCGAGGAGAAGTACATCGACGGCGCCCTCGTCAGCTACCTGGAGGGCGACGGGTCCTCGTGGGTGGCCAAGCCCGGGGTCGCCTCCACCCCCGAGGAGATCCTCGCCGCCGCCGGGTCCCGCTACACGTACTCGGCCAACACCTTGGCCATCGACGAAGCCATGGAGCGGGGGCTCAAGGACCTGGCCCTGGTGGGCATGTCGTGTCAGTCCTCGGTGCCGCCGATCATGTGGTCCCGCAAGGCCGGCAAGATCGGCAAGCCGATCAAGTTCAACATCGGCCTGCTGTGCTCCAAGACCTTCGACGACGCCATCTTCGAAGAGCTCTTCGAGGCCAAGTACGGCCTGAGCCGGGCCATGATCAAGAAGGTCAACATCAAGGGCGTCTTCCAGATCTGGACCCACGACGGCGGCTACCACGAGGTGCCGTTGAAGGAGTGCCACGCCTGGACCCGCGAGGGCTGCAACCACTGCCCCGACTTCGC
>DASTYI010000134.1:0-48638 GCA_035765045.1 Iamia sp.
CGTCTACCGCAACAGCGACCACCGAACCCTGGCCCTGGCGCCCTGGCTCGACTACTACAACACCCAACGCCCACACGGCACCCTCGGCAAGAGGACCCCCGCCAGCCTCCTCAAGGCTGACGAACGCTCCTAGGAACTACAGCTAGCCGTCTGGGCCGATCGGCTCATCGCTCGCCCGCACCCTCCAGGAACGGGTGGGACCACCCGATGGGTGGGCATGACAGCAGCGACCGCAACGATCGACGCCAGGGTGGATGTCGTCGTCGCGGCCTGCGAGTGGTGCGGGGATGCTCTCTCGTCGCCCTACCTCCGCAGGCCCGACGGCAGCGGCCTCCACGTGGCCTGCGCCAAGGACTTCGCCCGCACGACCACGGGTCGCCGGGCTGGTACGGGCTGAGGCCATGGGGTCCCGCCGTCCGCCCGGTGGCCCGGCGGCCCGGCGGCGATGATCCCGAGTCGATCTCGACGGCGAGCTCCCGGGGAACGTCCCGCCGTGGCACGCGAGTTCGCCGGCGGTGCCGGGGGTTGGTGAGCCGGCCGACGCGGGCGTGGGCCCGGATCGAGCCCTCGATGCCCAGCGAGAGGGGCTCAGCCGTTCTGGCGCGGTGGGGGCGCGCCCACGCGACCTCACCGCTACAAGAACCAGTTCTTGTCTTGGGTCGTCGCGACCGAGACGGCCCCTCGCACGATCACAGGACAGGACATGGCGAACGGGGAGTCGGCCAGGGCCTCCACGCCGACCCACCTTCGAGCTTGGAGACCTGAACCTGGTGGCTGGGACCGGCGTCGATCCGGTGACCTCACGCTTTTCAGGCGCGCGCTCTGCCAACTGAGCTACCCAGCCGTGCTGTCGCCCGCCCCCCGGAGGGGGCGGGGATGGACGACAGTGGCGGTCCCGACGGGATTTGAACCCGCGACCTCCGGCTTGACAGGCCGGCGTGCACTCCAAACTGCACCACGGGACCAGCACCCCTTGCGGGGCTGGAGCAACCTAGCACCGCCCCCGGGGGGGCGATCCAAACGGCTGCGGGGGGACGGCTCCCCCGAGGGGCGGACCGGCCGACGGGGACGTCGGCCGGCCCGCCGGTCCGCAGGTAGGGCGGACGTGGACGAGACGATCACCTTCACCACCCTCCCGATCCGAGCGGGGCCCGGATCAGGCGGTGCGGCGGATGACCACCTCGGCCAGGGCCTCGGGGACGGCGATGACGGGCAGCTCGTCCTCGGGGCGGGCCACCTTGGGCGGCCGGCCCCGACGCCGCTTGGTGGCGAGGATGCGCCCGTTGCGGAACAGCTGCCCGCCCCAGACGCCCCACGGCTCCCGTCGGGCCAGGGCGCCGGCGAGGCAGTCCTCCATCACGGGGCACAGCTCGCAGATCCGCTTGGC
Source organism: Iamia sp. (assembly GCA_035765045.1). Classification (GTDB taxonomy): domain Bacteria; phylum Actinomycetota; class Acidimicrobiia; order Acidimicrobiales; family Iamiaceae; genus Iamia. The sequence continues at coordinate 1,388 of DASTYI010000134.1, forward strand.
GGCGGCGATGTCCTGGAGCTCCTCGCTGAAGAACAGGGCCGACAGCGAGCCGGCGGTGTCGTTGCACCGGGCGTCGGCCCACCAGTCGGTGTCCTCGGCGGCCTCTGCGAGGTCGTTCAGCGCGATCACGGGTCTCTCCTCTGTCTCGTCTCGTCGTGGAGTGGTGGTGGTGATGGTCGTCATCGGTGTGGTGGTCGTCGGTGGGTGAGGGAGGGATCTGGGCCCGAAAACCAGAAAGGCCGCCGGGAGATCCCGACGGCCTTCAGAGGTTTCCTGGCTTCCCAGTATCAGGGAGAAGCCTCCTCGGGCCGTGGGGCGGGGGTGAGGTGGTGCCGCTTGGTGGCCTTCACCTGCATCCCCGAGGTCGGGTTCGAACCCCAACCGCGGAAGTCGGCAGCAGCGACGAACGAAGCGGCGCCGGCGTACTCGACCGCGGCCACATCGAAGGATGCGACGGCGCGCGAGCAACCGGCGGCGGTGATCCGCTCGGCTGCGATCGTCAGCGTGCTCATCGGGTCCTCGGTGGGTCGGGGCGCCGGGCTCGGGGGCCCGCATCGCGCGCGCCCGGGCAGTCCGGGCGCCCGGTCACTCAACCTCACCCGTCCGGGGGCGTCAAGCGATTTATCCGTCACCGCGATCGCGGTGATCGCTGCGGGCGCTAGCCCTCGGGCGTGATCGCCACCGAGCGGAAGATCCGGGACCGGTAGACGCGCAGCTCGTCGATGCTCTCGCGGATGTCGTCGAGGGCCCGGTGGCTGGTCTGCTTGCGCACCAGCTGCTCCAGCACCTCGGGGTACCAGCGCCGAGCCAGCTCCTTGATGGTCGAGACGTCGACCGACCGGTAGTGCAGGTGGTCCTCGATCTCGGGGAGGTGCTTGGCCAGGAAGCGGCGGTCGGTCCCGATCGAGTTGCCGCACAGCGGGACGGTGCGGGGCTCGGGGACGTGCTCCTTGATGAAGGCGAGGGTCGCCGCCCCGGCCTCCTCCAGCGTCGTGGTCGACGCCTCGATGGCGGGGAGCAGGCCCGACTTGGTGTGCATGTCGAGCACGACCTTCTCCATGCCGGCGAGGGCCTCGGGCGGCTGGTGGATCACCAGGTCCGGCCCCTCGGCCACGACCTCGAGCTCGTCGTCGGTGACGATGGTGGCGATCTCGACGATGGCGCACCGGTCGGGGTCGAGCCCGGTCATCTCCAGGTCCATCCACACGAGCATCGTGTGGACCCTACGCCGTGCAACCCGAGGGGGGTGTCTCTCAGCGTCCGGTCGAGCCGAACCCGCCCCCGCCCCGGCTGGTCGACGGCAGCTCCTCGACCACGGCGAAGGCGGCCTGCTCGACCCGTTGGATCACCAGCTGGGCGATCCGGTCGCCCCGGCTGACCTGGTAGTCGGTCTCGGGATCGAGGTTGACGAGGATCACCTTGATCTCGTCGCGGTAGCCGCAGTCGATCAGCCCCGGCGTGTTGAGGACGGTGACGCCGTGGCGCAGCGCCAGCCCGCTGCGGGGCTGCACCAGCCCGGCGTGCCCCGGGGGGAGGGCCAGGGCCACCCCGGTGGGCACCAGCGCCCGCCCGCCGCCGGCCGGGACGAGGGCGTCCTCGCGGGCCCGGAGGTCGGCGCCGGCGTCGCCGGGGTGGGCGTAGGACGGCAGCGGGAGGTCGGGGTCGAGCCGCTGGAGCGGGATGCGCAGCACGGGGTCAGCCCTCGTGCTCGAGCCGGGCGCGGAGCTGGCCGAGGCTGCGGGCCAGCAGGCGGGAGACGTGCATCTGGCTGATGCCGAGCCGGTCGGCGATCTGGCTCTGGGTCATCCCGTCGTAGAAGCGGAGCTTCATGATGAGCTGCTCGCGCTTGGGGAGCGTGTCGACCAGCGAGGCCACCAGCATCCGGTTCTCGGCGGCGAAGAGGTTGGTGTCCTCGTCGCCGAGCTGGCCGGCCAGGCCGAGGCCCGAGTCCTCGCCCACCGAGGGGGCGTCGATCGAGGTCGACCGGTAGGCCTGGGCCGCCTCCATCGCCTCGAGGACCTCCTCCTCGGACGTCCCCGAGGCCCGGGCCAGCTCGGCGATGGTGGGCGACCGGCCGAGCCGCTGGGTCAGCGTGCCGACCAGCGAGTTGACCTCGACGTGGAGCTCCTGGATGCGCCGGGGGACGCGGACCGACCAGCCCTTGTCGCGGAAGTGGCGCTTGAGCTCGCCGACGATCGTGGGGGTGGCGAAGGTCGAGAACTCGAGGCCCCGCTCGGGCTCGAACCGCTCGACCGCCTTCACCAGGCCCAGCGAGGCGACCTGGACGAGGTCCTCCAGGGGCACGCCGCGGTTGTTGAACCGGCGGGCCAGGTGCTCGGCCAGGCGGAGGTGGGCCTCGATCAGCTCGTCGCGGATCGTCCGGTCGCCGGTCTCCTGGTACTCGCGGAAGCGCTGGCGCAGGTGCTCCCGCTCGGCGTCGTCGAGGCTCATCGGTGCACCCCCCGGCCGTGAGCGATGCGGTGGGGCACCGTCACGCCGGCTCGGCCTCCCCCGACGCCGTCGGCACGTGGCGCTTGGAGATCCACACCCGGTCCTGGGCGAGGTCGACCTCGTGGGCATCGACGACGGCGTCGAGGATCTGGTCCGACAGGCCGCCCTCGTCGCCTGCGGCCCCGTCGCCGTCGAACGAGCCGGCGATGGTGACGCCGACGCTGTCGGGCTCGAGGCCGAAGGTGAGGGTCAGCGTGCCCTTGCGGGCCCCAGCGCCGATGAGCAGCGAGCAGGCCTCGCCCACGGCGATGCGCAGGTCCTCGACCTCGTCGTAGCCCATCCCGATCCGGGTGGCGAGACCGGCGCAGGTCAGCCGGGCCAGGCGCACGAACTCGGGGGCGGCGGGGAGGGTCAGGACGACCTCGTCGGGGGCGTCGATGGGGGGCATGGGGTCGGCTCTCCGCTCGGGGACTGCCGGTGGAGGGTACTCTCGCCGCCCGGCCCGCCCGCACCCGTCCCGGATCGCCGCGGCGGCTCAGGCGGTGAGCGAGAACCAGACCGACTTGCCCGGCACGACCGGGGTGACGCCCCAGGCGTCGGCCAGGTGCTCGACCATCGCCAGGCCCCGCCCGCTGGTGGCGAGGGCCTGGGCCTCGACCGGCGCCGGGGCCTCGCTCGACGCGTCGATCACCTCGACGGCCAGCCGGGCCCGGTCGAGGTCGACCACCAGCTCGACGCCGGCGCCGGCGTGGACGACGGCGTTGGCCACCAGCTCGCTGGTGAGCAGGCACGCCGTGTCCTCCAGGTCGGGCCGGTGGCCCTGGCGGAGCAGGTCCCGGACCACGTGGCGGGCCTGGGCGGCGGCCTCGACGTTCGCCGCCAGGGCGACGGCCACGAGGACGTGGTGGGGGTCCGGGGGTGGCGCCTCGGGTGCAGCGGGGGGAGCGTCGGCGTCGACCGTGCGCAGGTCGCCAGCCATGGCCGGTGGGGTACCCCTGGCCCTCGGGCCACAAACGGTCGCGGCCGGGCGCCGGTCGATCTCACCCGACCGTGCGACCAGGGCGTTAGCGTCCCGCCGTCCGCCCACCGCACCGGAGGCCCACCCCGTGTCCGCAGACCCCTCGCTCCCGCTCGCCGGCCGCTCCGCCCTCGTGACCGGGGGTGGCACCGGCATCGGACGGGCCTGCGCCGAGGCCCTGGTGGCCGATGGCGCCTCGGCCACCCTGGTCGGGCGCCGGGGCGACGTCCTCGAGGCCGCCGCCGCCGAGATCGGCGCCTCCGCCCCCGAGGGCGCCGAGGTCCGCTGGGCGGTCGCCGACGTGGCCGACGAGGAGCAGGTCGCCGCCGCCGTCGCCACTGCCTCGGAGGGCATCGGCCTCGACATCGCCGTGCTGTCGGCCGGCACCGGCACCCTCGGCCCGATCACCGCACTGCCCCTGGAGGAGTGGAACCGGGTCGTCGAGAGCAACCTCACCGGCACCTTCCTCTCGATCAAGCACGCCGCCGGGGCGATGACGGCCACCGGCCGGGGCGGGGCGATCGTCGCCATCTCCTCGATCGCCGGGCTCAAGAGCCACCGGTGGATGGGGCCGTACTGCGCCAGCAAGGCCGGCATCGACATGCTCGTCGAGGTGGCCGCCGACGAGCTCGGCCGCCAGGGGATCCGGGTCAGCTCGGTGCGCCCCGGCCTGGTCCAGACCGACCTGGGCGACCACCTGATCAACGCCCCGGGCGTGGTCGACGACTACCTGGCCCAGATGCCGGTGGCACGGGTCGGCCAGGTCGAGGACATCGCCCGGGCCGTCCGCTTCCTGTGCGGCCCCGAGTCGAGCTGGGTCAGCGGCGTGGCGCTGTCGGTCGACGGCGGCATGCACGTCCGGCGTGGCCCCGACCTCGACTCGATGGCCCGCATGCTCTACGGCGACCAGGCCCTCGACGGCTGACCCCGAACCGGTGTCACCTGACGGAGCCGACGCTTCGCCTGGTGACACCAGAACGATCAGGAGGGGGCGTCGGGGTCGAGGTCGGCGATGATGCGCTCGACGTCGATGCGGGCGCCGTCGATGCGGGCGCGGCACCAGCGGACGAGGTGGGCGGCGCGGGCGACCTTGCGGGCGAGCACGTCGACGTCGACGGCCTCGTCCTCGATCTCGGCCAGGATGGCCTCGAGCTCGGCCATGGCCTCGGCGTAGCCGGCGGGGTCGGGTCCGGCGTCGGGGGTGGTGGCCTCAGGCATCGGGCGATCCTCCCTCATCGGGGACCCGGCTGCGGACCTCGCCGTCGCCGAGGCGGGTCACCAGCTCGGCGCCGGGGCCGGCGTCGGCGGTCGAGCGGACGAGGGTGCCGTCGGCCCGGTAGGTGATCGACCAGCCCCGGGCCAGGGCGAGGGCCGGGTCGACGGCGCGCACCCGGGCCTCGACGCCGGCCAGGTCGCGCCCGACCCGGTCGAGCAGCGGCCCGGGGCGGCGGGCCAGGCGGGTGGCCGCGGCGGTGACCCGGCGATCGGCCTCGCCCAGGTCGCGGCGCGTGCCCCGGCCGAGGCTGGTGCCGAGGGCGTCGAGCCGGGCCGTGGCCCGGGCCAGGCCGGCCGGCCCCCGGGCCCGCAGGCGGGTCGAGAGCGAGCGGTGGCCGACCTCGGCGGTGCGGAGGGCGCCGCCGGCGTGGGTGGCGATGTGGCGGCCGCGCCCGGCGAGGCGGTCGCCCTCGGCCCGGACCGCCCGGCGGGAGGCGGCCCCGATGGCGGCCCACAGCGCCTCGGTGCGGTCCCGGGCGGCGGCGATCGACGTCACGACCAGGGCGGCGGCCGCCGTCGGGGTGGCGCAGGCGGTGTGGGCGACCCGGTCGGCCACGCTCTCGTCGACCTCGTGGCCGATCCCGGTGAGGACCGGGACCGGGCAGGTGGCGACGGCCCGGGCGATCGCCTCGTTGTCGAAGGCGGCCAGCTCGACCCGCGAGCCGCCCCCCCGGACCAGCAGCACCAGCTCGGCCCCGGCCTCGACGGCGGCGGCGAGGGCCAGGGGGACGGTCTCGACGGCGGCCGGGCCCTGGGTGCGGGCGTCGGCCTCGACGAGGAGGTGGGCCAGCCCCGCCGCCTCCAGGACCCGGCGGACGTCGGCCTGGGCGGCGCTGCCGAAGCTGGTGACCAGCCCCACCCGGGTGGGCACCGGCGGCAGCGGCAGCCGGGCGTTGCGGTCGAGGAGGTCGTCGGCGGCCAGGGCGGCCAGCACCGCGGCCCGGTCGGCGGCCAGGCGGCCCAGCGTGTAGTCGGGGTCGATCCCCGTCATCTGGAGCTGGGGCCGCCCGCCCGGCGCCCACCAGCGGATGCGCCCCCGGATGCGCACGTCGACCCCGTTGTCCATGGCGCTGACCCGGACCCCGGAGCGGCGCAGGTCGGCGTTGACCCGCTTGCGGTCGGTGTTCCAGAGGACGACCGGGAGCACGGCCCGGGGCCGCTGGCCGGGCGGGGCCGGCTCGATCAGGTCGAAGTAGAGGTGCGGGCGGGCCCGGCGGCCGTCGCCCGGCGGGGGCAGCTCGCGGATCTCGCCCCGGACCCAGATCTCGCCCGGGAACGCCTGCTCGAGGACGGTGCCGATCGCCTTCGACAGGTCGGCGACGGTCCAGGTGGGGTCGAGGACCTCCTCGTCGCCGAACAGCGCGTCCTGCATCGCGGCCACGGTAGGACCTGGCCGCGGCGCACCGGCGCGGCGGGGGCGCGACGATGGCCGCCATGGTGCTCGACCTGGTGGACCGGTACGTGGAGCTGGTGCGGGGCCTCGCCCTGGGGTCGGGGCCGTGGATGGTGTTCAACGCCACCCTGGCTGCCATCCCGGCCGTGCTGGCGGTGGCGCTCTTCCACCGGCCCCGGCGCCCGTCGGTGGCCTGGCTGGGCGGGGTTGGCCTCTTCCTGCTCTTCCTCCCCAACGCCCCCTACGTGATCACCGACCTGATCCACCTGCGCTCGATGCTGGAGGGCAACCCGGGCACGCGGGTGTCGGACATGGTGCCGGCCGGGGTGCTGGCGCTGCTCGTGGTGTGGGGGGTGGGCTGCTACGCGGTGGCGCTGGCCGAGGTCGACCGGGCCCTCGCCCGCCGGGCCGCCCTGGCCCGTCACCGGGTGGCGATCCGCAGCGCCATCCACCTGGCCTGCGGCTTCGGGGTGGTGCTGGGGCGGATCCCCCGGCTCCACTCGTGGCACGTCGTCACCCGGCCCCACGCCACCGTCGACGGCATCGTCGGCGTGCTCCACCCGCTGGCCGTGCCGCTGGTCGTCGCCCTGGCGCTGGCCTTCGCCCTGGCCGCCTCGGCCCTCACCGTGGTGGCCCGGGCGGCGTGGGCCCGCACCGTCGAGGTGGCCGACGGGCTGGCCCGCACCGCCCTTGTGCGCCGCGCCCTGGGGTAGGGAAGACGGCAGGTAGCGTCGAACCCACCGCCGGGCGGAGAGGTGAGCGATGCGACGACGGACCCCGAACCGGGTGGCGGGCGCGGCGGTGCTGCTGGCCGCCCTGCTGGCCACGCTGGCCCCCGGAGCGGAACCGGCGGGCGCCCAGAGCCGGACCGTCGCCCGGTCCGAGACGGCGACGCCGGCCGGCACCCTGACCACGACGACGCTGGCCGTCGACACCGGGTCCCGCCGGGCCGGGACCCCGATCGAGGTCCCCGTCGGCGCCGGCACCGAGATGGTGGGCGTCTCGTGGGCCGGCGGCGACGACGTCGAGATCCAGGTCGCCCCGCCCGAGGGGGCCGGCTGGGGGCCGTGGGTCGACCTCCACCACGACGCCCCCGAGGGCGCGCCCGTCGGGGGCCGGACCGGGGTCGGCCCGGTCTGGCTCGGGTCCGAGGGCGTCGACCGCATCGCCGTCCGGGTCGTGGCCGGGGCGCCGACCGACCTGCGGGTCGAGGCGATGCGCTTCGCCTCGCGCCCCCGGACCCGGGCCGTCACCGTCGACCGGCCGGCCACCGCAGCCGGGGGGCCGAACATCAACGCCCGGTCGTCGTGGGCGCCGGGCGGGTGGCAGGGCGGGCGCTCCGGTTGCACGCCGGCGCCGACGGTGATGAACGCCCTCCGCTTCGCCGTCGTCCACCACACCGACGGCACCAACACCTACGCGGCCGGTGACGTGCCGGCGATCCTGGCCGGCATCTACCGCTTCCACACCGCCACCAACGGCTGGTGCGACGTCGCCTACAACCTCTTCGTCGATCGCTTCGGCACCGTGTGGGAGGGCCGCAGCGGCGGCCTCAACGCCCCGATCATGGGAGGCCACGCCAAGGGCTTCAACACCGACAGCGTGGGCATCGCCATGATCGGCACCTACGGGAGCACCAGCCCGACCACGGCGGCGATGACCGCCCTGCGCGACGTGCTGGCGTGGAAGCTCGGGGCGCACGGCGTCGACCCCCGGGCCAGCGTCCCGATCGTCAGCCGGGGGAGCCCCCGCTACCCCGAGGGCCGGACGGTCGTGCTGCCGACGATCCAGGGCCACCGCGACAGCGGCCTCACCGCCTGCCCCGGCGAGCGGCTGTACCAGCGGCTGCCCACCCTGCGGGGCGACGTGGCCGCCCGCATCGCGGCCACCAACGAGCCGGGCCGGTGGCGGCCGTCGCGCACCGGCGCCGCCTTCTTCGGCCGGCTGGAGACCGCTTCGCTCGGGCGGACGGCGCCCAACGGCTCGGTCGGGCACAACACCAGCCTGGTGACCCGGGGCGGCTGGCCCCGCGACACCCTCGCCACCGGGATCGTCCTCCACCCCCGCACCGACATCCGGGTCGGCGGCCCGGCCCGCCTCTACCGGGCCGCCTTCGGGCGCGAGGCCGAGACGGCGGGCCTGCGCTACTGGGTCGACCGCCGCGACAAGGGCCTGAGCCTGAGCTCGATGGCCCGCGAGTTCACCGTGACCCCCGAGTTCCGGAACGCCTACGACGCCCTCGACGACACCGCCTTCGTCACCGCCATCTACCGCAACGTCCTCGGCCGGGCCCCCGACGCCGCCGGGCGGGACTACTGGGTCGGGCGGCTGGCCGACGGGATGCGGCGCCACCAGCTCCTCGCCTCGTTCTCCGAGTCGCCCGAGCACAAGGCCCGGACGCGGACGGCGGGGACGATCTCGCGGGCGTACTACGTGCTGTTCGGGCGGGCCGCCACCCGCTCGGAGCGGGAGACCTGGACCGGCCTGCTGGCCGGGGGCGACGCCGACATCGGCTTCGTCTCGCTGCTGATCGCCTCCGACGAGTACGCCGCCGGCGCCTGAGCCGGGGCAGGATCGGGGGGCATGGAGGAGGACGAGGACGCCGCCCTCGAGGCGGTGTGGGGGAGGGAAGCCAGCGCCACGGCCCCACCGGCGCCGCGCCCGGACCTGGCCGGCCCCTTCGCCCCGACCGAGGCCCCCGTCGCCGGCCCGGCCCCTCGGCGGCGGCGAGCGCCGGTGGTCGGGACGCTGGCGGTCGTCGCCGTCGCCGTCGTCGTGGCGGTGGTGGCCGGCGTCGTCGTCCTCGGGGGCGGGGCGAAGGGCGAGGCCGACCCGGGCCCCCGCCCCCCGGGGTCGAGCACCGCCCCGCCGGCCCCGCTCCCGGGACCGGAGGGCCTCGGCTCGCCGGCGTGGACGGCCGCCGTGGTCTGCCCCCGGTTCGAGGAGGACTCCGGCGCCGGCAGCATCGCCTGCCCCCTCGCCACCGACGACGAGCGGGCCTACGCCCTGGTCGACGTGGGTGGCACGGCCACCCTCCGGGCCCACGACGTCGCCAGCGGCCAGGTGCGGTGGGAGGCCGCCTTCTCCGAGGGCGCCGGCACCCTCGAGCGGCTGCCGTCGATCGTGGCCGTCGGCGGGGTCGGACCGGCGAACGAGACCGTCGCCCTCGACCCCGCCACCGGGGACCGGCTCTGGAGCCGCGGCGGTGTCGTCGTCGGGCCGGTCGGGCCCGACCACCTCGTCGTCGACGCCACCGCCCCGGGGGGCGAGGAGGTCGCTCTGGCCGTGGTCGAAGCGATCTCCGGCCACGAGGTCCTCGGCCGGGCCGGGGCGGGCGGGGCGCTGTCCATCCACCCGTGCGGCGACGACACGGTGCTGGTCAGCGAGGGCGACCGCCTCGACGCCCACGACGTGGCCGATGGCGCCCGGCGCTGGTCGATCCCGGTGCCGCACCGCGACCGGTTCCGGCCCGTGCGCTGCGACGCCCGCCGGATCGCCTACGCCTCCGGGGGCACGGTGCACCTGCTCGATCACGGCGGGCTGCCGATCGGGGGCGGCCCGGTGGGGGCGGGGGCGGACGACGAGGACCGCACCCAGGTCGTGGCCATCGTCGGCGACACGGTGGTGGTCGCCGGCCCCGACGGGGTCCGTGGCCTCCGGGTCACCGGGCCGGTGGAGCAGCTTTGGCACCACCCGTGCACCGGCTGCGAGCAGGCCGTCGTCGCCATGGGCACGCCGACCGGGGACGGGCTCGGGGCCGAGGACGTCGCCCTGGTGGTCGCCGGTGACGTCGTCGTGCGGGACGGGGCCGACGGGACCCCGGGCCCACCGATCGACCTCGCCGGCGCCACCGTGGTCGAGCTGGCCGACGGAGCCCTCCTGGCCCGGGACGACGACGGGGTGACCTGGTTCCCCGTGGTCGGGGCCGGCCCCGCGCTCCGGATCGAGGTCGCCGGGGTGCGGAGCACGGCGGTGGGTCCGGGCCACGTGGTGGTGGCCACCCGCGACCAGCTCCAGGGCTGGGTCGGGCCCGGCTGAAGCCGGCCGTCCCCGGGCCGCCGCACCCGGTTCCCTAGCCTGGCGCCGTGTACGCCGACGGTCCCCGGCGGGGGCTCCCCACGCGCTCGCGCCTCAAGGTGCAGCGCCAGCAGCGGTCGCTGGCCGTGGTGCTCGTCCTGTCCCTCGTGCTCTTCGCCTGCGTCGAGGACCGGGTCACCGAGGGCCTCGGGCGCTCCACCGGGGGCGACGGCACGACCTCCTCGACCGGGTCCGACGGCGGCGACGACCCGGGGGGCGGCGAGTCCGACGGCGAGCAGGCCGCCGGCGCGACCACCACCCCCGTGGCCGACGACGGCCCCTACGCCAACGACGACGGCTACGACGGCTGGGTCGACCCCGCCTCCTCGGGCCACCCGTGGACGGCCGACGTCGACGGGCTCCTGACCTTCCGGGGCAACCCGACCCGGTCGTACTACGGCGGCGGCCCCGTGCCCGAGGCCCCCGAGATCCTGTGGAGCGTCCCGTCCGAGGGCGGGTTCTGCGGCGAGTCGGCGGTGGGCGGCGAGGCCAAGACGTGGTGCGGCACCGGGTGGACGGGCCAGCCCTCGGTCTGGGAGGACCCCGACGCCGACCGCACCTGGGTGTCCTTCGGCGCCTACGACAAGAACGTCCACTTCCTCGACGCCGACGACGGCTCCGACATCATCCCGCCGTTCGCCATCGGCGACATCGTCAAGGGCTCGGTGACCCGCGACCCCGACGGCTACCCGCTCCTCTACAGCGGCAGCCGGGCCGACTTCCACGTCATCGCCACCGACCGCGAGACGCCCGAGAGCCTGTGGAGCCTCAACGCCGAGGACGTCCAGCCCACCAAGTGGAACGACGACTGGGACAGCTCGCCGCTGGTGATCGACGACTACCTCTTCGAGGGCGGCGAGAACGGCCAGTTCTTCATCGTCAAGCTCAACCGGGCCACCGGCGACGACGGCCTGGTCACCGTGGCCCCCGAGATCGTCTTCAACGCCCCGGGCTGGGACGACGAGCTGCTGTCGGCCCTGGCGGGCTCGGGCAGCCGGCAGGACGACGTCTCGATCGAGAACTCGCTCGTCGTCGTGGGCGACACGATCTACTTCACCAACTCGGGCGGGCTGGTCCAGGGCTGGGACATCTCGGGGCTGGCCGACGGCGCCACCCCCGAGCGGGTCTTCCGCTTCTGGAGCGGCGACGACACCGACGCCTCGCTCGTGGCCGACGCCGAGGGGATGCTCTACTTCGGCCAGCAGGTCGAGCGCTCGTCCTCCAGCGCCCGCAGCCAGGAGGTCGGCCAGCTGGTCAAGCTCGACCCGTCGAACCCCGAGGACCCGATCGTGTGGTCGATCGCCGACGACAACGGCATCTGGGCCACGCCGGGGCTGGCCGACGGGATCGTGATCGCCCCCACCGACAGCGGTCGCATCATCGGGGCCGACGCCGAGACCGGCGAGATCCTCTGGGAGAAGCAGCTCCCCGGGCCGACCTGGTCGTCGCCGGTCGTCGTCGACGACGTGTGGATCCAGGGCGACTGCGCCGGCACCCTCCACGCCTTCGACCTGTCCGACCCCCGGTCCGACCCGCCCGAGCTCTGGACCGTCGAGCTGGAGGGGTGCGTCGAGTCGACCCCGGCGGTCTGGGACGGCCGCATCTACGTCGGCGCCCGCGGCGGCCGCTTCTACGCCATCGGCGACGCCTGACGGAGCGCCTTCGCGGGGTCGAGGGTGAGCGGCGTCCTCAAGTCCCGGGACCCGGGTGCCGATCGGGGCGGGGTGAGCGCTGTCCGCCCGTCGCTCCGGCGTCTCGCCGGGGTCGCCGTCCTGCCCGCCCTGCTGCTGGCCGCCGCCGGGTGCTCCGAGGACGCCTCGGGGCCGACCCAGGCCGAGTACGCCTCGATGGCCGACGACGTCTGCACCGGCGCCGACGAGGCGATCGACGCCCTCTACATGGACCTGGCGGTCGACGAGCTGCTGGCCCCGCTGAGCGACGGCGGGAACGTCTACCTCGACCGCCCCGACCGCTGGGTGCGGGCCAAGGTCGTCCCCGAGTACAAGAGCCTGTCGAACCGGCTCAAGAGCATCCCGCCGCCGCAGGGCGACGTCACCTACCTCTCGGACCTCTACTCCGACCTCGACGTCCTCATCGAGACGCTGCACCGCCGCCCCGGCGACGGCCGGGCCGTGATCGAGACCGACGTCCGGCTCCGCGACCGCTTCGCCTCCTACGGCATGGAGGGGTGCCCGCCCGTCTTCGACGAGGAGCCCGACTGGGAGGACCCGGCCAAGGTGCTGGCGGCGGCCGAGGAGCGGGCCGCGACCGAGGCCGAGCCGCCAGCCGTCTCGGGGGGCGGGGGCCAGGGCGAGTAGCGTGACCGGCCGTCCCGTCCGGCACCAGAGGAGATCGACGTGCCCGCCACCGTCCTGGTCGGCACCCAGTGGGGTGACGAGGGCAAGGGTCGCTTCACCGACCTGATCGCCAAGGAGACCTCCATGGTGGTCCGCTACCAGGGGGGCCACAACGCCGGTCACACCCTGGTGGTCGACGGGGAGACCTACGCCCTCCAGCTGCTCCCGAGCGGCATCCTGTACAGCCACGTCACGCCGGTGATCGGCAACGGCGTGGTGGTCGACCCGGCCGTCCTGCTCAAGGAGATGGACGCCTTCTCCTCGCGGGGCATCGACGTCTCGCGGGTGCGGGTCAGCGGCAACGCCCACCTGATCCTCCCGTTCCACCAGGAGATCGACCGGCTCACCGAGCGCCGGCTGGGGCGGTCGAAGCTGGGGACCACCAAGCGGGGCATCGGTCCCGCCTACGCCGACAAGTCGTCGCGGGTCGGGCTGCGGGTCCAGGACCTCCTCGACCCCAAGATCTTCCGGGCCAAGCTCGAGGTCCTGGCCAAGGAGAAGAACCAGGTCCTGGCCAAGGTCTTCAACCAGCTGCCGCTCGACGCCGACGAGATCGCCGACCGCTACCTCGACGAGTACCGCCCCCGGCTCGAGGACCACATCGCCGACACCGTCGGGCTCGTCCACGACGCCCTCGACGCCGGCCAGCACGTGCTGTTCGAGGGCGCCCAGGCCACCTTCCTCGACCTCGACCACGGCACCTATCCGTTCGTCACCTCCTCGAACCCGGTGGCTGGCGGCGTCTGCACCGGCGCCGGGGTCGGCCCCCGCTACATCGACCGGGTCGTCGGCGTGGCCAAGGCCTACGTCACCCGGGTCGGCACCGGCCCGTTCCCGACCGAGCTGGCGATGAGCTACGACGCCGTCGGCGGCAAGGACCGTGAGGGCGTGTCCGAGGAGGAGCTCCGCCTCGGCGACCACTTCGTCGACGTCGGCCGCGAGTACGGGGTCAACACCGGGCGCCGGCGCCGGCCGGGCTGGTTCGACGCCGTCATGCTGCGCCACGCCGTCCGGCTCAACTCGCTGTCGGAGCTGGCGATCACCAAGCTCGACATCCTCGACACGCTCGACACGGTCAAGATCTGCGTGGCCTACGAGGTCGACGGCACGCGGGTCGAGCACCTGCCCTACCACCAGACCGACCTGCACAAGGCGAAGCCGATCTACGCCGAGCTGCCGGGCTGGAACACGTCGCTCACCGAGGTGCGGGAGACGGGCGGGCTCCCCTCCGAGGCCGTCGCCTACCTCGACCGGCTGGAGGCCGAGGTCGGCGTGCCCGTCACCCTCGTCGGCACCGGCCCCGGCCGTGACCAGTACGTCCACCGGAGGGACGCCTCCACCCCGTGACGCGATGCCGTACGAACGGTGCCAGGCACCGTTCGTACGGCGCCTAAGGTCCGGCGCATGGACGTCGTCGTCGTCGGGTCGGGGGGACGCGAGCACGGCTTGGCGGTGACGCTGGGGCGGACCGCCGAGGTGGTCGTCACCCCGGGCAACCCCGGCATCCCCGGCTCGGTCCCCACCCCGCCCGAGGAGCTCGACGCCGACCTGTTCGTCGTCGGCCCCGAGCAGCCCCTCGTCGAGGGCCTGGCCGACCGGCTGCGGGCCCAGGGCAAGCGGGTCTTCGGTCCCGGCGCCGACGGGGCTCAGCTGGAGGGGTCCAAGACGTTCATGAAGGACCTCGTGGCCGAGGCCGGCGTCCCCACCGCCCGCTACGGCACCTTCACCGAGGTCGAGCCGGCGATCGAGCTGCTCCGCACGCTGCCCGGGCTCTACGTGGTGAAGACCGACGGCCTGGCCGCCGGCAAGGGCGTCCTCGTGACCGACTCGTTCGACGACGCCGTGGCCGACGTGCGCGACAAGCTCTCGGGCTCGTCGTTCGGCGCCGCCGGGCGCCGGGTGGTCATCGAGGAGGGGATGACCGGGCCCGAGGCCTCGGTCTTCGTCGTCAGCGACGGGCAGCGGGCCGTCGCCCTGCCGCCGGCCCAGGACTACAAGCGGGTCGGCGACGGCGACGCCGGGCCCAACACCGGCGGCGTCGGGGCGTGGTCGCCCTTCGCCGCCGAGCCCGAGGGGCTGGCCGACCTGGTCGTGTCCGACTTCGTCGAGCCCACCCTCGCCGCCCTGCGGGCCCGCGGCATCGACTACCGGGGCGTCTTCTACGCCGGGCTGATGCTCACCCCCGAGGGGCCCAAGCTGGTCGAGTACAACATCCGCTTCGGCGACCCCGACTCGCAGGTCGTGCTGCTCCGGCTCACCTCCGACCTGGCCGAGCTGCTGGCGGCGGCGGCCGACGGCGACCTGCGCACCGCCGGGCCCGTCACCGCTTCCGACGACAGCGTCGTCCTGGTGGTCGCCGCCGCCGAGGGCTACCCGGCCGCGCCCCGCACCGGCGACGTCATCGTCGGCCTCGACGAGGCCCGGGCCGTCCCCGGCGCCGACGTGCTGTGCGCCGGCGTCGCCCTCGACGCCGAGGGCCGCCTGGTCACCGCCGGCGGGCGGGTGCTCGACGTCGTCGGCCGGGGCCCCGACGGCGCCACCGCCCGCGCCAACGCCTACCGCGCCCTGAGCGCCATCAGCTGGCCCGGGATGCACCACCGCACCGACATCGGCGCGGCCTGAGCGTCAGCTCTTCAGGAGGTCCTTGAACGGGGACTTCGAGTCGATGCCGGGCTCCTTGGGGAGGCCGAGGACCCGCTCGCCGACGATGTTGCGGAGGGTCTCGTCGCTGCCGCCGGCGATCCGCATGCCGGGCGTGCCGGTGGCGAAGGTCGACCAGGCGAAGGTGCCCCACTCGCCGGTGTCGGCGACCAGGCGGGGCCCGAGGATCAGGCTCACCAGCTCGGTCGTGGCGGTCAGGTTGGCGGTGAGGGCCAGCTTGCCGATCGACATCTCGGGCCCGGGCAGCCCGCCCGCCTTCAGGTTCGCCGCGGCCCGCATGTTGGTGAAGCGGGCCACCGAGTAGCCGGTGTAGAGCTTCATCAGGGCGTCGCGGACCACCGGGTCGTCGGCCTTGTCGAAGGCGCGGGCCATCTCGATCAGCCGGACGATCGACACCAGGCCGGTGCCCCCGCTGCCCGAGCCGCCGCCGATCGAGGCCCGCTCGTTCATCAGCGTGGTGAGGGCCACGGTCCAGCCCATGTTGACGTCGCCGAGGCGGTGGTCGTCGGGGACCCGGACGTCGGTGAAGAAGACCTCGTTGAACGACGCCCCACCGGTCATCTGGCGCAGCGGCACGACCTCGACGCCGGGGGCGTGCATGTCGACGACGAAGCCGGTCAGGCCCTTGTGCTTGGGCAGGTCGGGGTCGGTGCGGCAGATGACCTCGCCGATGTCGGAGTAGTGGGCGCCCGAGGTCCAGACCTTCTGGCCGTTGAGGATCCACTCGTCGCCGTCGCGCTCGGCCCGCATCTGGAGGCCGGCCAGGTCGGAGCCGGCGCCGGGCTCGCTGAACAGCTGGCAGCCGACGAGATCGCCCCGGTACATCCGGTCCAGGTACCTCGTGGTGGCGGGCTGGCCGTGGGCCTGGATCGTGGGGGCCACCATGCCGAAGCCGATGCCGAAGAACGACTGCTTCGGGATCTGGTAGCCGGCCTCCAGCCGGGAGTAGAGCTGGGCGTGCTGGCGGCTGAGGCCCCGCCCGCCGAGGTCGGTCGGGCCGGCGATCCAGTGGAGGCCGGCCTCGGCGCGGGTCGTGAGCCACGCCTTGGCCTCGGCCAGCTGCCGGGCCTCGGTCTCGCGGTCGACCTCCTCGAACATGGCGACGTCGTCGTCCCCCTTGCCCCAGACGAACTCCTCGGCCGGCGGCTTGGGCTGGGCGTTGGCGTCGAGGAACGTCCGGACCTCGGTCTCGAACTCGTCCAGGGAGGGGCTGTCGGCCATGGGACCACCTGCGTCGGGGAGCGAACTTGACTGGCCGGTCAAGTTAGCGCGGCGACGACCGTCACGCCCGAGACCGCCTCAAGGTGCCAGGCACCTTGAGGCGGTCGGGGCTCACGCGGCGGCGAGGGGCTTCAGGTCCATGGCCTCGGCGACCAGGCGGTAGGAGCGGAGCCGCTCCTCGAGGCCGTGGGTCATCGTCGTCACCATCAGCTCGTCGGCCCCGGTCCGCTCGGCCAGGTCGACCAGGCCGGCCCGCACCGCCTCCGGGGGGCCGATCACGTGGTGGCGACCCCAGCTGCGCGCCGTCGCCTCCTCTTGGGGGGAGAACTCGTGGGCCGCCGCCTCCTCGGGGGTCGGGTAGACGTCGGGCCGGCCCGAGCGGAGGCGGGCCATGGCCAGCTTCCCGGGCCCGGCGAGGTAGCGGGCCTCGTCGAAGGTGGGGGCGCACAGGACGTTGACGCCGAGCATCACGTAGGGGGCGTCGAGCACGCCGTCGGGGTCGAAGGCCTCCCGGTAGGCGGCCACCGCGGCCTCGGTGTTCTCGCCCGAGAAGTGGTGGGCGAAGGAGAACGGCAGCCCGAGCATCCCGGCCAGCTGGGCGCTGTAGAGGCTGGAGCCGAGCAGCCAGACGTCGGGCATGTAGCCGCGGCCCGGCGTGGCGTGGATGGCCTTGAACGGGTGGTCGTCGGGGAACGTGCCCTGGAAGTAGGCGAGCAGCTCGCCCAGCTGGCGGGGGAACTCCTCCTCGGCGTCGAAGCGGTTGGTGCGGCGCAGGGCGGCGGCGGTCAGCCCGTCGGTGCCGGGCGCCCGTCCCAGGCCCAGGTCGATCCGTCCCGGGTGGAGGGCCTCGAGCATCCCGAACTGCTCGGCCACGACGAGGGGGGAGTGGTTGGGCAGCATCACCCCGCCCGAGCCCAGCCGCAGGGTGGTGGTGTGGGCGGCCAGGTGGGCGATCAGCACCGGCGGCGACGAGCTGGCGATGCCGGGCATGTTGTGGTGCTCGGCCACCCAGTAGCGGTGGAAGCCGAGCCGCTCGGCCTCCTGGGCCAGGCGTCGGCTGCCGTCGAGGGCGTCGGACGGCGTCGAGCCCCGTCCGACGATCGAGAGGTCGAGCACGGAGAGCACGGGATCGGTCATCGGAGGGTCCAACCGTGGGGTGGCCCCGAGCCTTCCGGCTACCTTCCGACCCATGAGCTACAAGGTCGCCATCCTCATGGGTTCCCCCAACGACGGGAAGAAGGTCAAGGCCGCGTGGGAGACGCTGGAGGGCTTCGGCATCGAGACCGACGTCCGCGTCCTGTCGGCCCACCGCAACCACGCCGAGGTGTCGGCCCTGGTCTCGACGGCCCGCGAGGCCGGCTACGGCGTGTTCATCTGCGCCGCCGGCATGGCTGCCCACCTGGCCGGGGCCGTCGCCGCCCAGACCACCCTCCCCGTCATCGGGCTGCCCGTGTCGGGCGGGGCCCTCAACGGCGTCGACGCCCTCTACAGCACGGTGCAGATGCCCCCGGGCATGCCGGTGGCCACCGTCGCCATCGACGGCGCCGCCAACGCCGGCCTCCTCGCCGCCCAGATCCTCGCCGTCACCGACGCCGAGCTGGCCGCCAAGCTGGTCGAGGACCGCAAGGCCCGCGCCGAGAAGAACGCCATCCCCCCGAAGGTCGACTGATGGGTGGGATGGCTACTTGCGGCGGAAGAGGCCTCGGCGCTTGGGGGGGTCGTCGGGCACGTCCAGCTTCTGGAGCCCGACGGGGCTGACCACGATCGGGCGACGGTCCTCGTCGCGCTGTTCCTTGCGGCGGTCGCGCTCGATCTTGCGGATCTCGGCCGGGGTGCGCATCTGGGACTGGCCCGAGGTCTTGCGGACCCCGCCCCGCTGGATGGCGCACGACACGCACAGGGCGCCCTTGCGGGGTCCCCACGGCATGACGAGGCAGCCGTCGCAGTGCCACCCCCCGCACTGGCTGCACAGCCGGTCGGCCGGCTCGAAGGGGTGCAGGATGCAGTTGGTCGACTCGACGGGCTGCGGCGTCGGTCCGATCTGGGGCACGCTCACCCGGTGCTGATCGGCCGGCGGGGCCGGGCCTTGAGAGCCCGGCGGCGACCGGCAGTAGCCTCGACCCGTGAGCAGCACCCCGGCGAACGTCCTGGCCCAGCGCTACGCCAGCCCGGAGATGGTCGCCATCTGGTCGGCCGAGGCCAAGGTGGTCCAGGAGCGACGGCTGTGGCTGTCGGTCCTGCGGGCCCAGGCCCGGCTCGGCGTGGCCGTGCCCGACGACGTCGTCCGGGCCTACGAGCGGGTCGTCGACCAGGTCGACCTCGACTCGATCGCCGAGCGCGAGCGGGTCACCCGCCACGACGTCAAGGCCCGCATCGAGGAGTTCAACGCCCTCGCCGGCCACGAGCTCGTCCACGCCGGCATGACCAGCCGCGACCTCACCGAGAACGTCGAGCAGATGCAGATCCGCGACGGGCTCCGGCTCGTCCGGCGCCGGGCCGTCGCCGTGCTGGCCCGCCTGGCCAAGCGAGCCGCCGAGCACGAGGCCCGGGTGATCACCGGGCGCTCGCACAACGTCCCGGCCCAGGCCACGACGCTCGGCAAGCGCTTCGCCAACAGCGGCCAGGAGCTGCTCGTCGCCGTGGCCCGGCTCGACGACCTCCTCGCCCGCTACCCCCTGCGGGGGATCAAGGGCCCGGTCGGCACCCAGCAGGACATGCTCGACCTGCTCGGCTCGGACGTCGCCGTCGACGTGCTGGAGGCCGATGTCGCCCGCGACCTCGGCTTCGACCGGCTGCTCGACAACGTCGGCCAGGTCTACCCCCGGTCGCTCGACCTCGACGTGGTGTCGGCCCTGGTCCAGCTGGCCGCCGGCCCCACCAGCCTGGCCACCACCATCCGGCTGATGGCCGGCCAGGAGCTGGTCACCGAGGGCTTCAAGCCCGGCCAGGTCGGCTCGTCGGCCATGCCCCACAAGATGAACACCCGCTCGACCGAGCGGATCTGCGGGCTCTCGGTGATCCTCGGCGGCCACCTGGCGATGGTCACCGCCCTGGCCGGCGACCAGTGGAACGAGGGCGACGTCAGCTGCTCGGTGGTGCGCCGGGTCGCCCTCCCCGACGCCTTCTACGCCATCGACGGGCTGATCGAGACGACGCTGACCGTCCTCGACGAGTTCGGCGTCTTCCCCGCCATCGTCGAGCGCGAGCTCGAGCGCTACCTGCCCTTCCTGATGACCACCAAGGTGCTGATGGCGGCGGTCCGGGCCGGGGTCGGCCGGGAGCAGGCCCATGAGATCATCAAGGAGCACGCCGTCGCCGTGGCCCTGGAGATGCGCGAGCAGGGCGTGCCCGACACGCCGCTCCTCGACCGGCTGGCCGCCGACGAGCGGCTCGGCCTCGACGCCGCCGAGCTCGGTGCCATCGCCGCCGACCCCATCGCCTTCGTCGGCCGGGCCCGCACCCAGGCCGAGGCCTTCGTCGCCGAGGTCGACAAGATCGTCGCCGCCGACCCCGACGCCGCCGCCTACACCCCCGGCGCCATCCTCTGACCCCCTAGGGGAGCGGCCGGCGGTCGCGCGTGTCGAGGGACATGCCGTAGCGGTGCAGGGCCACGAGGGGCCTTCATGATCGGTCTCCGCCTGGTGGTCGAAGCGGGGCGGCCCGAACCCACCGCCGTGCGGCCCCTGGTCAGCGGGACCGGTAGGTTCTGCGGCGATGGCAGCCATCTCCCTCCCCCACGTGGCCTCGGGCAAGGTCCGCGACATCTACGACGCCGGCGACGACCGCCTCCTCATGGTCACCTCCGACCGGCTCTCGGCCTTCGACGTGGTCATGGCCGAGCCGATCCCCGACAAGGGTCGGGTGCTGACGGCGATGTCGGCCTTCTGGTTCGACCACCTGGCCGACATCGTGCCCGGGCACCTCATCTCCACCGAGCTGGAGGACCTGCCCGAGGAGGCCCAGGACCCGTCGATCGCCGGTCGGGCCATGCTCTGCCGCCGGGCCGACATGCTCTCGATCGAGTGCATCGTCCGGGGCTACATCACCGGCTCGGCCTGGAAGGAGTACAAGGCCAGCGGCACCATGCACGGCTCCAAGCTCCCCGAGGGTCTCCAGGAGTCCGACAAGCTGCCCGAGCCCGTCTTCACCCCCTCCACCAAGGCCGAGGTCGGCGATCACGACGAGAACGTCGACTTCGACACCGCCGTCTCGCTGGTCGGCGCCGAGCTGGCCGAGCGGGCCCGGGACGTCTCGCTGGCGCTGTACCAGCGGGGCGCCGAGTGGGCCGCCGAGCGCGGGATCATCATCGCCGACACCAAGTTCGAGCTCGGGCTGGTCGAGGGCGAGCTGGTGCTGGCCGACGAGGTCCTCACCCCCGATTCGTCGCGGTTCTGGCCGGCCGACGAGTGGGTGCCCGGGAGCACGCCCCCGTCGTTCGACAAGCAGCCGGTGCGGGACTACCTGGAGACCCTCGACTGGGACAAGACCCCGCCCCCACCCGCCCTCCCCGACGACGTCGTCGCCGCCAGCGCCGCCCGCTACCGCGAGGCCTACGAGCGCATCACCGGCCTCTCCCTCGACGCCTGGCCGGGGGCGTAGGTCTCGTTCTGTCCATCCCCGTGGCCCGCTGCGGGCCATGCGGGTGGACAGAAGCGTCGGGGGCTCAGCCCACGCGCCACTCCAGGGGGAGCTCGTCGACGGTGCGGTAGATGACGTCGGCGTGGACGTAGACGACCTCCCACTCCTGCGGGGGGAGGAGGCCGAGCATGGCCCGCCACAGGCGGGCGCCGTCGCGGCCCAGCTCGTCGATGACGAAGCGCTCGACCTTGGGGCGATCGGGGCGCTCGACGTCGAAGGTCAGGTCCCAGCGGGCCGCCCAGGCCGCCAGCCGGGCGACGACCGACTCCGGCAGGGGCAGCAGGGAGGGGTCGACGTCGGTGTCCCACTCGGGGTCCCACAGGGGATGGCCGCCCCACCGGTGGCCGAGCTGGATGTGCCGGACCGCCATGCCGCGCAAGATAGTCACAGCCAGGTTCGGACCAAGGCCCCCGCCGTGCCAGAGTGGGCCCATGCAGTTCGACGTGCTGGTCGAGGTCAGCCCACGGAAGGGGGTGGCCGACCCGCAGGGGCAGACCATCGAGCGGTCCCTCCCGGCCCTGGGCTACGAGGGTGTCGCCGGGGTCCGGGTGGGCAAGGCCATCCGCTTCCGGGTCGACGCCGCCACCGAGGCGGACGCCCGCTCCGAGGTCGAGGACATGTGCGCCCGGTTCCTGACCAACCCGGTCATCGAGGACAGCACCGTCTCGCTCACCGAGGTCGCCTGATGGCCCCGGTGGTGGGCGTCGTGCAGTTCCCGGGCTCCAACTGCGAGCTCGACGTCATCGAGGCGGTCACCGCCCTCGGCGCCGAGGGCCGGCTGCTCTGGCACGGCGACAGCAGCGTCGACGGGGTCGACGCCGTGGTCGTGCCCGGGGGCTTCGCCCACGGCGACTACCTCCGTCCCGGCGCCATCGCCCGGTTCTCGCCCGTCGTCGGCGCCATCGCCGACTTCGCCCGGTCGGGCGGTCCGGTCGTCGGCATCTGCAACGGCTTCCAGGTGCTCACCGAGGCCGGCCTCCTGCCCGGTGCCCTCCGCAAGAACGAGGGCCTCCGCTTCCTCTGCACCACCGTGGAGCTGGAGGTCGCGTCCAACCGATCGGCGCTCACCGCATCGGTCGCCGTGGGCCGCGTCCTGCGGGTGCCGATCAACCACTTCGAGGGCGCCTACACCGTCGACGAGGACACCCTCCGCCAACTGATCGACAACGACCAGATCGTGCTGCGCTACGTCGACAACCCCAACGGTTCGGTCGACTCGATCGCCGGGGTCAGCAACGAGGCCGGCAACGTGGTGGGGCTGATGCCCCACCCCGAGCGGGCCTCGTCGGAGCTGCTGGGCTCGGCCGACGGCGTGCCGCTGCTCCGGTCGCTGCTCGACCGGGCCGCCGTCAGCGCCTAGACCGCCTCAAGGTGCCTGGCACCTTGAGGCGGAAGCCGCACGTCGCCTCAGGCGCTGCGGGAGATGCCGGCCTTCTTGAGGACGGCGGGGGCGACGCCGGCGTCGCGCCAGACGCCGTAGCTGATGCCCTTCCGGGCGCTGTAGCCGGCGGCGTGCTCGACGAAGGCGGCCTCGAGGCCCGAGAGGTCGACACCGGCAGACTTGGTGGCCAGCTCGGCCTCCAGATCGATCTTCTCCTGACGCAGGTTCAAGGCAGTGATGGCGTCGGCGTCGGCCAGCTCGGCGTCGATCTTGGCGATGCGGGCCTTGATGCTGTCGGGCGTCCGCTGACGGCCCCGCTTGGGCTTGTTGGCGGCCAGCGCTTCCAGGTAGTCGGACACCGCCTTGGCCTGCTTGCGACCTTCGGCGATGGCCGTCTTGTGCTCGTCGGACATCGTCCGCTTCGTCTTTGTCGCAGCCTTCTTCGGGGGCATGATCCACCGCTTTCGTGTCGGGGTCTTTCCGGTGTGACCACGCCCTCCTCATGGCCGTCCAAGAGGGTAGTCGGACGGTCACTTGGAGGAGCGAACCACCGGGTTCGGTAACGTCGGGCCGTGAGCGAGACCGGCCCCGATCCGACCGTCCACCGAGCCCTCGGGCTCACCGATGCCGAGGCGGACGACATCGCCGACATCCTCGGTCGCCGGCCCAACCACCTCGAGCTGGCGATGTACGCGGTGATGTGGTCGGAGCACTGCTCGTACAAGTCGTCACGCATCCACCTCGGGCGGCTCCCGTCGGAGGGCGAGGGCGTGCTCGTCGGCCCGGGCGAGAACGCCGGCGTGGTCGACGTCGGTGACGGCATCGCCGCCGCCATCCGCATCGAGAGCCACAACCACCCGAGCTTCATCGAGCCGGCCCAGGGCGCGGCCACCGGCGTGGGCGGGATCCTCCGCGACATCTTCACCATGGGCGCCCGGCCCATCGCCACCATGGACCCGCTCCGGTTCGGCCCGCTCGACGACGCCCGCAGCCGCTGGGTCGCCGAGGGCGTCGTCGCCGGCATCTCCGGCTACGGCAACTCGGTGGGCGTGCCCAACGTCGGCGGCGAGGTGGTCTTCGACGCTTGCTACCAGGGCAACCCGCTGGTCAACGTGCTCTGCCTCGGCGTCCTGCCGACCGAGCGGCTGGTGCTCGGCGCGGCCACCGGCATCGGCAACCTGGCCGTCCTCCTGGGCAGCAGCACCGGTCGCGACGGCATCGGTGGCGTCAGCGTGCTGGCCAGCGCCGGCTTCGACGAGGGCAGCGAGGACAAGCGCCCGTCGGTCCAGGTCGGCGACCCCTTCGAGGAGAAGCGGCTGATCGAGGCCTGCCTGACGCTGCTCGACGCCGGCCTCGTCGTCGGCATCCAGGACCTCGGCGGCGCCGGGCTCACCTGCGCGGCGAGCGAGACGGCGAGCCGCGGCGGCGTCGGCATGGACTTCGACGTCTCGGCCGTGCCCCGCCGGGAGGACGGCATGGAGCCCTTCGAGGTGATGACCAGCGAGTCGCAGGAGCGGATGCTGGCCATCGTCACCCCCGAGGGGCTCGACGAGGTGCTGCGCCTGTGCGCCCGCTGGGAGGTCACCGCCACGGTCGTCGGCCGGGTCACCGAGGGCGGCCAGCTCCGCATCGTCGACGGCTTCGACGGCGAGGTCCTGGCCGAGGTCCCGGCCAGCAGCCTCCACGACGCCGCCCCCAAGTACGACCGGCCCCGCGCCGCCCCGTCGGACCGGGCCGCCCGGGCCGCCACCGACCCCGGCGTCCCCGACCCGGCCGACTGCACCGCCGCCGTCGTCGACCAGCTCTGCGACGCCAGCTGGGTCTACCGCCAGTACGACCATCAGCTCTTCCTCAACACCGTCGAGGCCCCCGGGGGCGACGCCGCCGTGCTGCGGCTCAAGCACCCGACCACCGGGGCCGACACCGGCCGCGGCCTGGCCCTCACCACCGACGGCAACCACCGCTGGTGCGCCGTCGACCCCCGCCTGGGCACGGCGGCCACCGTCGCCGAGTCGGTGATGAACCTGGCCTGCGTCGGGGCCCGCCCCGTCGCCGTGGTCGACTGCCTCAACTTCGGCAACCCCGAGCACCCCGAGGTCATGTGGCAGCTGTCGGAGGCGATCGACGGCATGGCCGAGGCGTGCTCGGCCTTCGGGCTCCCGGTCGTCGGCGGCAACGTCAGCCTCTACAACGAGACCGGCGGCACCGACATCGACCCGACCCCCGTGGTGGGGATGCTCGGCGTCGTCGACGCCCTCGACCGACGCCCCCCGGGGGTGAACCTGGTCGAGGGCCACCGGCTCGTGCTGCTCGGCGCCGACCCCGGCGGCTCGCTGGCCGGGTCCCGCTGGGCGGCCGATGCCGGGCGCCCCCGCGTCGGCGTGCTCGACCCCCTCGACCTGCTGGCGCTGACCAAGCTGGCCGGCCTGGTGCGCGAGGTCGTGGCCGACGGCAGCCTCTCGGGCGTCCACGACGTGGCCGAGGGCGGGCTGGGCCGGGCCCTGGCCGAGATGGCGGTGCGCAGCGGCGTCGGCGCCGCCGTGGCCGGGATCGACGGCCCCGCCGCCCTGCTGTGCGAGACCCCGGGCCGGGTCGTCGCCTGCGTCCCGATCGACGGCGTGGCCGCCCTGCTGGAGCGGGCCGAGGCCGCCGGCGTCCCGGCCCGCGAGATCGGCGCCGCCGGCGGCGACCGCCTGGTGGTCGAGGGCCTGGTCGACGTGGCCCTGGCCGACGCCGTCAGCGCCTGGCGCGACCGCCTCCCCGCCGCCCTCGACGCCCCCGTCACCCAGGGCTGAACGGCCTCCCCCGACGAGGTAGGGAACCGGAGGCTCCACCTGCGATGATGGGGGCCGTGCTCGACCCCTTCGACGACTCGCCGAAGGAAGCGTGCGGCGTCTTCGGCGTGATCGGCGTCGACGACCCCGTCGCCCACCTCACGTACCTCGGGCTCTACGCCCTCCAGCACCGAGGCCAGGAGTCGGCCGGCATGGCCGTCAGCGACGGCGAGCACCTCACCGTGGTGCGGGACATGGGCCTGGTGTCGAACGTCTTCGACGACCGCACCCTCGCCCCCCTCGTCGGGCACCTGGCCATCGGCCACACTCGCTACTCGACGACCGGGTCGAGCACCTGGGGCAACGCCCAGCCGGTGTACCGGAGCGTCAACGACCACCAGTTCGCCCTCGGCCACAACGGCAACCTGACCAACACCGCCGCCCTCGCCGCCGAGATGGGGATGCTGCCGGGGACGGTCACGAGCGACAGCGACCTCGTCGCCGAGATGATCAGCCACGAGCTGGCCGCCAGCGAGGACGCCGCCTCCAGCGACGCCCTCGAGTCGGCCCTGATGGCCGTCCTGCCCCGGTTGGAGGGCGCCTTCTCCTTCGTCGTCATGGACACCGAGCGGGTGTACGGGATGCGCGACCCCAACGGGCTGCGCCCCCTCTGCCTCGGGCAGCGGGGCGAGACCTGGGTGGTCGCATCGGAGAGCCCGGCGCTCGACATCGTCGGCGCCACCATGGTCCGCGAGGTGAAGGCCGGCGAGGTCGTCGTGCTGGCCAAGGGCGAGGCGCCCCGGTCGCGCTGGCCGTACCCCGAGGAGCGCATCGACCCGACGCTCTGCCTCTTCGAGTTCGTGTACTTCGCCCGCCCCGACGCCCGGCTCTACGGCCAGAGCGTCCACCACGCCCGGGTCCGCCAGGGCGAGGCCCTCGCCGCCCAGGCGCCGGTCGAGGCCGACATGGTGATGGGCGTCCCCGAGTCGGGCGTGCCCGCGGCCGAGGGCTACGCCCGGGCCAGCGGCATCCCCTTCGGCCAGGGCCTGGTCAAGAACCGCTACATCGGCCGCACCTTCATCGCCCCCAGCCAGGAGATGCGGGCCCTCGGCGTCCGCATGAAGTTCAACCCGCTGCGGGAGAACATCGAGGGCCGCCGGATCGTCGTGGTCGACGACTCGGTCGTGCGGGGCACCACCCAGCACCAGCTGGTGCGGATGCTGCGCGAGGCCGGCGCCCGCGAGGTCCACCTGCGCCTCACCTCGCCGCCGGTCAAGTGGCCGTGCTTCTACGGCATGGACTTCGGCAGCCCCGACGAGCTGCTGGCCCACAAGCTCGACATCGACGGGATCAAGGACTTCCTCGGCGTCGACTCGCTGGCCTACATCGAGATCGACCGGCTGCTCGAGTCGACCGGGGCCCGCGAGGCCGGGTTCTGCGCCGCCTGCTTCACCGGCAGCTACCCGGTCGAGGTCCCCGTCGAGCTCAACAAGGGCGTGCTCGAGGCCGGCGCCGCCACCCGCATCGAGCGGGGCACCTCGCAGGCCGCCGCCGCCGTGCTGGAGCAGCCCTCGCTGCTGCCGGCCGACGACGCCCGCCGCACCGACTGAACCCCCCACCGCAGAGGACGCCGCACCGATGACGGGCGACACGTACAAGGACGCAGGCGTCGACATCGCCGCCGGCGAGGAGGCCGTCGAGCGCATCAAGGCCAAGGTCCGCTCGACGTTCCGGCCCGAGGTCATCGGCGACATCGGTGGGTTCGGCGGGCTGTTCTCCTTCGCCGGCCACCGCTACCGGCACCCCGTGCTGGTCAGCGCCACCGACGGCGTCGGCACCAAGGCCCTCGTCGCCCAGGCGGCGGGGAGCTTCGAGACGATCGGCGTCGACCTCGTCGCCATGTGCGTCGACGACATCGTCTGCTCGGGGGCCGAGCCGCTGTTCTTCCTCGACTACATCGCCGTCGGCAAGCTCGACCCCGACCACATCGAGCAGCTGGTCGAGGGGGTGGCCGAGGGCTGCCGCCAGGCCGGCTGCGCCCTGATCGGTGGCGAGATGGCCGAGCACCCCGGGGCCATGGAGCCGGGCGAGTTCGACCTGGTCGGCTTTGCCGTCGGCGTCGTCGAGCGCGACCTGATGCTCGGGCCCGACCGGGTGCAGGCCGGCGACCGGCTGATCGGCCTGCCCTCGCCCGGGCTGCGCTCCAACGGCTACTCGCTGGCCCGCAAGGTGCTGCTGGAGAAGGCGGCGCGGCCGCTCGACGGCCCGGCCTACGAGGGCGCCCGCCACACGCTGGCCGAGGAGCTGCTGGAGCCGTCGGTCGTCTACGCCCCGGCGATCCGCAAGCTGCTGGACAGCGTCGACGTCCACGCCCTGGCCCACGTCACCGGCGGCGGGCTGCCCGGCAACCTGCCCCGCTCGCTGCCCCGGAACGTCGACGCCGTCGTCGACGAGGCGACCTGGGAGACACCCCGGATCTTCGGCGAGATCCAGCAGCTGGGCGGCATCAGCGACGACGAGATGCGCAGCGTCTTCAACCTCGGCCTGGGCATGGTCGCCGTCGTCCCCGCCGAGGACACCTACCGGGCCCTCGACACCCTCCGCACCGCCGGTGTCCGCGCCGTCGAGATCGGCGCCGTCGAGAAGGGCCGCGGGACCCTCCGCTACGTCTGACCGCCTCAAGGTGCCAGGCACCTTGAGGCGGGCGTCAGCCCATCCAGTCGATGGAGCACCAGCGGCGGCGCTCGCAGGCGGGGCAGCGCATCCAGTGGCCCTTCTTGCGGCCCGGGATCCACAGCGAGACGCTGGCCAGGCGCATCAGCACGTCGGTGACCGAGATCCGGGTGCGGACCCGGCACCCCGAGCAGGCGACCACCACCGAGCCGGGCTGGCGGGGACCGGTGGAGTAGAGGGCGTCCTTGCCCTCCTTGGCGTCGCCGCTGCGGATCGTGTCCCGGGCGGCCTCGACCGGCATCTCGAACAGGGCCCGCCGGCCCTGCGGGTCGAGGTTGCGGCGCCGCTCGGTCATCGGCGCGCCTTCTTCCCCTTGCGCGTACCGAAGATGGCCTCGGCCAGCTCCCGGTAGGCGACGGCGCCCTTCGACCCGGGGGCGTGCTCGAGCACCGACCGGCCCCGGCCCGGGGCCTCGGCGACCTTGACCGACTTGGGCACCGGCGGGTCGAAGACCTCCAGCCCGTGCTCGGCCTGCACCTGCTCGACCACCTGGCGGGCCAGCTTGGTGCGCCCGTCGAACATGGTGGCGATCACACCCCGGACCTGGAGGTCGGAGTTGGTGTAGGAGCGGACGTCGCCGATCGTGTCCATCAGCTGGGCCACGCCCCGCTGGCCGAGCGCCTCGGCCTGGAGCGGGATCAGCACCTCGCCGGCGGCGGTCAGCCCGTTGATGGTGAGGATGCCGAGCGACGGCGGGCAGTCGATCAGCACCACGTCGTAGTCGTCGACGAGGCGGTCGAGGGCCTTGCGCAGCACGTACTCCCGGCCGGTCTTGGTCAGGAGGTGCATCTCGGCGCCGGCCAGGTCGATGGTCGACGGCAGCACGGCCAGGTCGCCGACCCGGGTGACGGCGTCGGCCGCCTTCGACCGGCGGAGGAGGACCTCGTGCATCGAGCGCTCGACGGTGTCGGGGTCGATGCCGCAGGCCCACGTGAGCGAGGCCTGCGGGTCGAGGTCGACGAGGAGGACCTTCCGGCCCGCCTCGGCCAGGGCCACCCCAAGCGAGTGCACGGTGGTGGTCTTCGCCACCCCGCCCTTCTGGTTGGCCACGGCGACGACACGGGTCACGGGCGGCATGATACGAGGCGTGCCCGACGACGCTCCCTCGCCCCTGCCCACCTGCGCCTTCCCCGCCCTGCGGGACCACGTCCTGGCCCACAGCGTCCAACGGGGCGACTTCACGCTGAAGTCGGGGAAGCGGTCCGAGTGGTTCATCGACGCCAAGCAGACGACGTGCTCGCCCGAGGGGATGCTGCTCGTGGCCGACGCCCTGCTGGAGGTCATCCCCGACGACGTCACCGCCCTCGGCGGCCTGACCGTCGGGGCCGACGCCGCCGCCTACGCCACCGCCGGCATCGCCGCCGTCCGGGGCCGCCCGCTCAAGGCCTTCACCGTCCGCAAGGAGGCCAAGGGCCACGGCATGGGCGGCCGGGTGGCCGGCGCCCTCGGGCCGGGCGACAAGGTGGCCGTCACCGAGGACGCCGTCACCCGGGGCGTGTCGATGCTGGAGGCGGTCGAGGTCATCCGGGCCGTCGGCGCCGAGGCCGTGCTGCTCGTCCCCGTCGTCGACCGGGGCGGCACCGTCGAGGCCCTCGCCGCCGAGGCCGGCGTCCCCCTCCGCGCCCTGGTCACCGCCGAGGACCTCGGCTTCCCTTACGAGAGGGACGTCGGGTAGCCCTCCTCGCCGGCGCCACGTGATCCCGGCCCCGACCGGCCCGACCGTCCGCCCGGGCTCGGACCGATCCACAGGACACGGGCTAGGCGTCCTCGGGGTCGTCGGGGACGCGGGCCCGGCCGCGCCGGGTCTGGTTGCGGGGCGGGCGTCCCTCGCCCTGGCGCCACGCCTTCTCCTCCTGGCGGCGGGCGGCCTGCTCGCTCTCGGCGACCAGCCCCCGCCACTGCTCCACGCGAGCCGGGTCGAGGTCGCCCCGCTCGATGGCGGCCCGCACCGCGCACCCAGGCTCACCCTGGTGGGCGCAGTCCGAGAAGCGGCAGCCGGCGGCGATCTCCTCGATGTCGTCGAAGGTGGCGTCGACGGCCTCGGTGTCGGTCCACAGCCCGACCGACCGGATCCCGGGCGTGTCGACGAGGATGCCGCCGTTGGCCAGCAGGTGGATCTCGCGGTGGCTGGTGGTGTGGCGGCCCTTGCTGTCGCCCTCCCGCACGTCGCCGACGAGGGCGACCTCGTCCTCGCACAGGGCGTTGGTCAACCGGGACTTGCCGGCGCCCGACTCGCCGATCAGGACGACGGTGAAGCCGGTGGTGCGGTCGCGCAGCTCGTCGATGCCGGCGCCCTCGCGGGACGAGGTGAGCAGCACGTCGACGTCGGGGTTGGCCTCCTCGACCGCCCGCATCACGGCTTCGGGGTCGTCGACCTTGTCGGCCTTGGTGAGGACGATGATCGGCTGGGCCCCGGCGTCGACGGCGAGGGCGGTGGCCCGCTGGACCCGGCCGGCGCTGAGGGGCCGGTCGAGCCCGCAGACGATGAAGACGATGTCGACGTTGGCGACGATCGGCTGCTCGACGTCGCGGGTGGTGTCGCGCCGCCGCAGCAGCGACGACCGGGCGAGGGTGGCCCGCACCGCCCCGTCGGCCACCAGCACCCAGTCACCGACGACCGGCGGCGGGTCGATCGAGGCCAGCACGGGCACCGCCTCCAGCCCCGCCGCCGTGGCCACGGTGACGAGGGCGCCGTCGTGGCGGACGACCCGACCGGGGGTCGAGGCCGACCGCAGCTCCTCGGCGGCGCGGGCGGCCAGCGCCGCCCAGCGGTCGGACCACCCGAGGGCGGTGAGGAGATCGTCGGCCACGAACCCCCATCATCGCCCATCGGGCGGACCGCCTGAAGGTGCCAGGCACCTTGAGGCGGTCTCGGGGACGCGGGTTAGCCGACGACCTTGTTGAGGGTCTGGCCGAGGAGCTCGACGCGGCCCTCGATGTGGCCATTGGCGGGGGCGGCGACGGTGAAGCCGTCGATGCCCCGGGCCAACAGGTCGGAGAAGTGCTCGCCCAGCTCGTCGGGACTGCCGTGGGGGACCATGCCGCGGACCTGCGCCTTGGCGTCGTCGTCCATCGTCGTCACGTCGAGGCCGCGGAAGGCGAGGAAGGCGTCGAGGTCGGCGACGGCCTGGTCGTGGGTGTCGGCGATGCAGGCCATGGCCTGGTAGCTGACCGTGATCTCCGAGCGGTCGCGGCCGAGATCGGCGCAGTGGCCGGCGAGGGCGTCGAGCTTGCGGGGGATCTCGTCGGGCCCGCAGATCAGGTTGGACTCATCCGCGTACCGGGCGACGAGGCGCAGCGTCTTCTTCTCGCCCCCGCCGCCGATCATGATCGGGATCTTCGAGAGCGGGGCCGGCGAGTTGATCGCCTCGCTGACCTTGTACCACTTCCCGTCGAGGCTGGGCTTGGTGCCCGCCAGCATCCCGCTGATGATCTCGAGCGACTCCTCCAGCTTCTCGAACCGCTCGGTGAAGGTGAGGAACTCGAACCCGAGCGAGTCGTGCTCGAGCTCGAACCAGCCGGCGCCGATGCCGAGCTGGGCCCGGCCGCCGGAGACGACGTCGAGGGTGGTGACCGTCTTGGCCAGCAGTGCCGGCGCTCGATAGGTGTTCCCGGTGACGAGGGCCGACAGCCGCACGGTCGAGGTGTGCTGGGCCAGCGCCGACAGCAGGGCGTAGCACTCCAGCATCTCCAGCTCGGGCGGGCCGAGCATGGGCAGCTGGTAGAAGTGGTCCATCACCAGCACGGTGTCGAAGCCCGAGGCGTCGGCCGCCCGGGCCTGGCGGGCCACGGTGGCGAACAGGTCCTCGGGCCCGACGTCGGGATAGGTGAAGTTGGGGATCTGGTAGCCGAGTCGTGTCACCCGACCGACGGTAACGACCGTGTGGCGCCCTTCACACCGTGGACCGCGCTCCAGGAGCGCGCTCCACCATCGGGTCGTCGGTCACACGGCGCGGTCCCAGCCACCCGACGAGGTCGTCGGCCACCGCAGGGTGGTGGACCAGCCGCAGGTGGCCGACGCCGGGGTGGTGGCGGATCACCACGTTGGGCTCGGCGCCCACGGCCCGGGCGGGGGCGTCGGCGCTGCGGGCGTGGACGAGGCCGTCGCCGACGATGCGCCCGAGCGGCCCGACGAGCCCGGCGCTGACGAAGGCGTGGCGGGCGCCGGGCAGCAGGTGGGGGAGGAGCTCGGGCTCGGCCCGCCAGCCCCGGGTGAGGTCGCGGATGCCGGGGCTGCGCAGGTCGACCAGCGTCGCCAGACCGCGGGTCTCGGGGAGCCGGGCGGCGCCCGTCGACAGGGCGTGGGCGCCGCGGGCCAGCCACGAACCGGCGTGGGGCGTGCCCAGGGTGACGACGTGGCTGACGAGGGCGGTCCAGCCGGCGCCGGTGGCCACGGCGTGGTGGCAGGCGGCCCCGCCGACCAGCCCGCCCATCGAGTGCCCGACCAGGGCGATCTCGGTGACCGGGGTGGGCCAGGCGGCGACCAGGTCGGCGATCAGGGTGGCCAGCTCCTCGCCGCTGCGGACCACGGGGAGGCCGGTGTTGTAGCGGACCTCCAGCGGCGTCCACCCGACGGCGCAGAGCCGCTCGGCGTAGGTGGGGATCGCCCCGCCGTCGGCGCCCTCGGACCACCACCCCCAGGCGGCGGTGGTCTCGGCCAGCCCGTGGACGAGCAGGACGAGGCGGTCGGTGGGGTCGTCGAGGGCGGCGACCAGGGCGGCGGGGTCGGGCGGGAGGGGGCGACCGTGCTGGGTGCACCCGGGGCGGACGACGAGGTCGTCGGTGCGCCCGTCCATCCAGTCGCCGAGCAGACCGCTGCCGAAGGCGAGCGCCTGGGCCCCGAGCGGGTGGCCGCTGATCGGCCGGCGGTCGCGGCCCCGGGCCGAGAGGGCCAGCCCGGCCCCCGCCACCGCCCCGGCCAGGCGGGCGCCGCCCCGCACGGCGCCGTAGGTGGTGGCGGCCACGGTGTCGTGGACCCGGCGGGTCGGCCGGCCGAGCGGCCCCAGCAGCCCGAACACCCGGCGGGAGATGCCCCGATGGGTCTCCTGGATCGGTCCCGTCAGCGTGTCGACCAACGCCCCGGCCAGGCGGGCGGCCCCGGCCACCTCGTCGACGACGGGCTCGGTCGGCGCCACGGCCACGGAGGACATGGCCGTCAGCCTGCCCCGGCCCGGCGGGCCGAACCGCCCCCCGCCCCTGGTCACGCCGGCCCCGACAGCAGGCAGAAGACATGGCCCTCGGGGTCGTGGGCGGTGTGGATCCGGCCCCGGGCCAGGGTCTCGGAATGGTCGCCCCGGCGCCCGCCCAGCACCTCGACCCGGGCCAGGACGGCCTCGACGTCGTCGACCCACAGGTCCAGGTGGATCGGTGTCGGCCCGGCGGGCCGCTCGGCGACGGGCTGGATGGTCAGCCCTGGCCCGCCGGCGACGGTCGGCGCCACCTGGAACCAGCCGGCCCGCTCGCCGTCGAGCGCCCGCCACGGCCGGTCGAGCAGCCGGCCCCAGAAGGCGGCGATCCGCTCGGCGTCGGTGGCGTCGATCACGACCGCGCCCCAGGCGACGGCGGGCCCGGGCACGGCCTCAGCGCCGCCCGGCGAAGAAGGCGACCAGCTCGGCGGCGCACTCCTCGGCCCGGACGCCGGCGGTGACCGCTGAGGTGTGGTTGAGGCGGACGTCGACGGCCACGTTGTAGAGCGAGCCGGTGGCCCCGGCCCGGGGGTCGTCGGCCCCGAACACGATCCGGCCGACCTGGGCGGCCCATGCCGCCCCCGCGCACATCGGGCACGGTTCGAGCGTGACGACCAGCGTCGCCTCCCGCAGCCGGCGGTCGCCCACGACGGCGGCGGCGTCCCGCAGGGCGAGCACCTCGGCGTGGGCGGTCGGGTCGCCGGTCCGCTCCCGCTCGTTGCCCCGGCGGGCCACGACGGCGTCGTCGACCACGACGACCGCCCCCACCGGCACCTCGCCGGCGGCCCCCGCGGCCCGGGCCTCCGCCAGCGCCAGCCCCATCAGCTCGTGGTCGTCCACGGGCGGACCGTACCGCCGGCGCTCGCACGGCCCCACGTCCGCCGACCCCACCCGCCACCCCGAGCGACCTCGCTGTGCTCGGGCCGTCCCCGATCGGGGAAGGCCGGCTCGCTTGCGCTGGCGCGGCCCCGCCCCGGTCGCACACCCGAGGAGGACGCGACCGGGGCGGGAGGACGGCGGCGAGCCGGCGCGTGGCGCAGGCACGCGACGGGCGGCGCTACACGCTGGCGATGGCGGTGAGGACGTCGGTCTTGGCCGCCCGGGCGGCGGGTCGGGCCGAGGCCAGGACCCCGGCGGCGGCGCCGATCAGGACGACGACCAGCAGGGTCCCGATCGGGATGGCGACCGTGTTGAAGTCCTCGCCGGCGGCCCGGATGACCATGGCCCCGCCGCCGACGCCGACGGCGAGGCCGGCCAGCGTGCCCAGCGACGAGACCATCACGGCCTCCCAGCGGACCATCGACCGCACCTGGCGGCGGGTCTGGCCCACGGCCCGGAGCAGGCCCAGCTCGTGGCGCCGCTCCAGCGTCGACAGCGAGATGGTGTTGGCGATGCCCATCAGGGCGATCCCGATCGACAGGGCGAGCAGCACGTAGATCAGCATGAGCATCTGGTCGACGCTGCGGCCCTGGGTCTCGGCGAACTCCTCGCGGGTCTCGATGGTGGCGCCCGGCCACTCCTCGGCGGCGGCCTGGGCGGCGTCGTCGAGCTGCTCGGCGGTGACCCCCTCGGCGGCCTTGAGGAGCATCACGTTCGGCCCGACCTGCGGGGCGTGGGGGGCGACGGTGGCCTCGTCGACGAAGAACGGCCCGGCCAGGGTGGTCTCGCCGTAGACGAGGCCGACCGTCAGGTCCTCCTCGACCCCGTCGATGTAGGTGACGGGGACGGGATCGCCCAGGGCCAGGTCGTGGTCGGCGGCGTAGTCCTCGGAGACGGCGATCTGGCCAGCCCCGAAGTCCGCCGCCGAGCCCTCGCTGATGTCGAGGTCGATGACCTGGTCGATCGAGGTGGCGTTGGTGAAGCCGAGGAACTCGTCCTCGCCGTTCACGGTGCCGGGCATGTTGCCGACGCCGGCGGCGGCCGCCGTCTCGGGCAGGTCCCGCAGCCGCTGCTGGAAGCTGGGGGCGAGGCCGACGAAGCCGTCGACGTCGGGGCCCTGGACCACGACGTCACCGGCGATCTGGCGGTCGATGATCTCGTCGAGCGAGGTCCGGATCGAGGCGGCCACCACGGTGAAGAGGGCGACCACGGCGACCCCGATCACCAGGGCGGTGGCGGTGCTGCCGGTGCGGCGGGGGTTGCGGACGGCGTTGCGCCGGGCCATCAGCCCCGAGACGCCCTTGATCCGGGAGATCGGCGCCCCGATGACCCGCACCAGGGGGCTGGCCACGCTGGGGGCCAGGACGATGGCGGCCAGCAGGAGCAGGGCGGCGCCGGCGCCGGCGGTGGTGGCGCTGCCGTCGCCGAGGGCCCCGTTGAGCCCGAGGGCGAGGCCGACGGCCAGGACGACCAGCCCGACGACCGGGCGGATGCGCCCGACCCGGCCCCCGTCGACGGCGACCTCGCGGAGGGCGGCGACCGGCGGGACCTTCGAGGCCCGGCGGGCGGGCAGCAGGGCGGCGACGACGGTGACGCCGATGCCCACGCCCAGGGCGGTGGCCACGGTGGCGCCGCTGATGATCAGCGACGACGAGCTCAACCCGGTGAAGCTCGACAGCACGGCGCCCAGCCCGGCGGCCAGGCCGATGCCGGCGGCGAGGCCGATCAGCCCGCCGATCAGGCCGACGATGCCGGCCTCGAGCAGCGTCGAGGTGATCACCTGGCGGCGGGAGGCGCCGATGGCCCGCATCAGGGCGGCGTCCCGGGTCCGCTGGGCCACGACGATGGCGAAGGTGTTGTAGATGCTGAACGTCCCGACCAGCAGGGCGATCAGGGCGAAGGCGAGCAGGGCCGGGCGCATCACGCTGATGAAGTCCCGGCCGATCTGCTGGGACTCCTCGGTCAGCTGGTCGCCGGTGATCGCCTCCACGCCGTCGGGGAGGACGTCGGCGATCGCCGCCGTCAGGGCCTCCTGGCTCACGCCGTCCTCGGCGGCGACGAGGAGCTCGTCGACCTGGCCGGGCGTCCCGCCGAGGTGGGCGATGGCGCCCTCCTGGCTGAAGAGGGCCTGGGTCAGCGGGCCGGGCGAGTCGGCCGTCCCGTACTTGGCGATGCCGACGATGGTGACGTCGAGCGGCTCGGGGGTGAACAGCCGGGTGGTGTCGCCGACGGCGAGGTCGCCCTGGCGGGCCGAGGCCTTGTCGATGACGACCTCCTCGGGGCCCTCGGGGGCCCGGCCGTCGTCGAGGCGCCAGGGGTTGAGGGCGTCGACGGTGATCCACTCGGAGCCGACCTGCGGGGGGCCGCCGCCGCCGATGATCTCGCCGTCGGCGCCCTCGATCTGGGCGGTGCCGGTGCGGACGGTCTGGACGGCGGCCACGCCGTCGACGTCGGCCACGGTGGCGGCCAGCGAGGCGTCGATCTCGCCCCGGGCGGCGTCGCCGAAGCCGAGGTCGATCGAGGTGTCGGAGCGGACGGCGGCCGCCGTGCCGGCGGTGCCGGTGGCGAACATGTCGTCGAAGCTCTTCTGGAAGGTGGCGACCATGACCAGGACGCCGGAGAGGAAGGCCACGCCCAGGGCGACGGCGATGACCGTGGAGGTGAAGCGGCGGGCGTGGGCCCGGAGCGTGCGGAGGGAGATGCGCAACATGTGAGGTCCTCGGGTGGTGTGACCGCCTCAAGGTGCCTGGCACGTTGAGGCGGGCGAACGGGATGGTCAGTCGCCGAAGCGCTTCATGCGGTCGAGCACGGAGGCGGCGGTCGGGTCGGTCATCTCGTCGACCAGGCGGCCGTCGGCGAGGAAGAGGACGCGGTCGGCGTAGGCCGCCGCCGTCGGGTCGTGGGTGACCATCACGACGGTCTGGGCCATCGTGTCGACGGCCCGGCGGAGGAAGCCCAGGACCTCGGCGCCCGAGCGGGAGTCGAGGTTGCCCGTGGGCTCGTCGGCGAAGGTGACCTCGGGCCGGCTGAGGAGCGCCCGGGCCACGGCCACGCGCTGCTGCTGGCCGCCCGAGAGCTCCGACGGCTTGTGGTCGAGGCGGTCCTGGAGCCCGACGGTGCGGACGATCTCGCCCATCCACGCCGGGTCGACCTTGCGGCCGGCGAGTGTCGCCGGGAGGGTCATGTTCTCCTCGGCGGTCAGCGTCGGGACCAGGTTGAACGACTGGAACACGAAGCCGATGCGGTCCCGGCGGAGCTTGGTGAGCTGGCGGTCGTTGAGGCCCGACAGGTCGATGCCCGAGATCTCGATGGAACCGGCGGTCACCGTGTCGAGCCCGGCGAGGCAGTGCATCAGGGTCGACTTGCCCGAGCCCGACGGGCCCATGACGGCGACGAAGGTGCCGCGGGCGACGCCGACGGTCACGTCGTCGAGGGCGGTGACGGCGGCGGGGCCGGAGCCGTAGACCTTGCGCACGGCGAAGGCGCGGACGGCGGCGGCCCCGGCGTCCTGGCCGGGCTGGGCCTGGGGGTGGGGGGGAGCGATGGTGGGCACGGTGTCCTCCTCGGACGGGGTCTCGGGGTGCCTGTCCATCGTTCGTGAGCAGGGGGTTCGCCGGAATGGGCCGGGCCACCGGATCGGGGGTGGAGCCCGCCCACGACCCCGGGTGGGGCTCGCCACCCGAAGGGGTGGGGCTGACCCCACCACGCGATCCCTCAACGTGGGCCGATCGCGGCCGATGGCGAGCGCGTCACACGATGGCGGGAGGACCAGACATGCCCCAGACCCGATCGACCGCGACGCGTCTCGTCGCCCTGGTGGTCGCCGTGGCGATCGGGATCACCGGCTTCGTCGCCGGCCCGGGCACGGGTGGCCCGGCCGGTGCCGCGGTGCCGACCGAGACGCCGACGATCATCGGTCCCCACGCGACGACCGAGGGGGCCAACCCCGTGCTGCGGTGGGAGCCGCTCGACGGGGTCACGCGGTACCGGGTCCAGATCTCGACCTCGGACTCGTTCAGCCCGCTGATCTGGAACGTCGAGGTCGCCAACGTCACCGCCACGCCGCCCACCGAGCTGCCCCTCGGCACCGTCCACTGGCGGGTGGCCGGGGTCGACCCCAGCGGCAGCGGCGTCGGGCCCTTCGCGCCGGCGTCGTTCACCCGGGCCCGCCTCGACGGTCCGCAGCTGCTCTCGCCCACCGACGGGGCGACCCTCGAGTACCCCTCGGAGCCGGCGGTCCTGCGCTGGGAGCCGGTCCCCGGGGTCAAGAACTACAAGGTCGAGGTCGACGACGCCCCCGACTTCATCGGCGCCCAGACCGTCACCACGGACGCCACCAGCTGGGCCCTGACCAGCACCCAGCCGCTGGGCCAGAGCTTCTACTGGCGGGTCCAGGGCCAGACCGCGGCCAGCGGGGTCAACACCGAGTACTCCGCGACGTGGCGGTACACGTTGGCCTGGGCCGCCGACGGCTCCCCGATCGTGCCGACGCTCACCGAGCCGGCCCAGGGCGAGCACGTCACCGACGTCGTGTTCCGCTGGGACCCGGTGGCCGGGGCGGCCAAGTACCAGATCCAGGTCAGCCCGAACGGCGACTGGGCCAACAACATCACCTTCGACAAGGTGGTGATGGGCACCTCGTACTCGCCCCCGGTCACCCTCAACAACGCCCCGTACTTCTGGCGGGTGCGGGCCCTGAGCGTGCGCAACCCGTCCGACAACGGCCCGTGGTCGCCCGATGGCCGCCAGTTCACCCGGAGCTGGGCGGACATCCCCACCCTGGTGGCCCCGGCCGACAACGACCTGGTGGCCCAGGACTTCGTCCTCAAGTGGGACCCGGTGCCCCACGCCGGCGCCTACGAGGTCCAGGTCGGCACCGACCCGAACTTCACCAACACCAACAGCTACTCGACCTGCGTCACCAACCACACCGACTGGACGCCGTACCTGCGGCTCCGCAACAGCGACCCGGCCTTCCCGGCCCGGCCAGGGGCCTGCCCGCTGGCCGACACGAGCGGCGGCCGCCTGACCTACCTCCGTCAGGGCGTCCGCTACTACTGGCGGGTCCGCGGCCTCGACATCTCGTCGCCCAACCTCACCCCGTCGGCCCTCGGCCGGTTCTCGACGGTCTCCAGCTTCATGTACCTGCCGGGCGTGGGTGCGCCCGACCCGATCGGTCCCACGGGGACGGTCTCGGTGCCCAAGCTCGAGTGGGAGCCCGTCCCCGGTGTCGAGCGCTACGAGATCTGGGTCTCGGTCGACGGGCGTGAGCAGGTCGCCACCCAGGTGTACGGCACCTCGTACGTCGCCCCCCTCTTCACGCCGGTCGACGAGTCCGCCACCGTGACCTGGCGGGTGCGGGCCCTCCAGCTCGGGGCCCCCGGGGGTTCGAGCAACGGGGGTGCCGGGCCGACGGTCGTGGGCACCACGTTCACGCTCACGCCGAGCGAGCCCGACGCCGGCTCCACCCCGGAGCTGGTGAGCCCCGCCGACGGCGTGACGACGGTGCAGCCCGAGTTCGACTGGACCCCCGTGGCCGGGGCCACGCAGTACCGCGTCCGGACCTACCCGGCCGGCGCCCCCATCCCTGTCGCCACCGAGCTCTTCGACCCCCGGCAGGGCAGCAACTCGCCCCGCCGGTTCCCGAGCCGGAGCGGCTTCAGCCCGACCACGCCGATCACCCCGGGGGCCTACGACTGGCAGGTCGTCGCCTACGACGAGGACGGCAACGTCCTCGGGGCCTCGGCCCTGCGGCGCATCACGATCGCACCGCTGGACGTGGTCACCCCCACGGCGCCCGTCGACTGCGACGAGGGCTCCGCCTGCACGACCCACCAGGCCACGCCGCTGATGGAGTGGGAGCCGGTCGAGTGGGCGGGGTTCTACCGGGTCCACATCGCCCTCGACCCGGACTTCACCAACCTGAAGTGGGTGTACACGACGACCCAGACGGCGCTGCGCCCGATGGAGGCGCTGCCCGACAACCAGGCCGGGCAGTCCTACCACTGGTTCGTCCAACCGTGCCGCTCCGAGGACGTGTGCGGTCGCTACGACAGCGGCGTGTTCCCGACGGCCGCGGCCTTCCGCAAGAGCTCGCGCCCGATCACCCTGACCTCACCGGCCGACGGGTCGACCAGGCCCGACCTCGTGACCTTCCACTGGGAGGCTCCCAGCGACCAGTGGGTGAGCACCGATGCCAACGACGACATCGAGGCCCGCCACTACCGGATCCAGGTGGCGACCGACGCCGGCTTCAGCGAGGCCACGCGGATCGACGAGGCCCTCGTCGACCAGACCACCTACACGCCGCACGACAGGACCTACCCCGAGGGTCCCCTGTACTGGCGGGTCCAGGCCGTCGACGGCAGCGGGAACAACCTGACCTACAGCCCCACCTGGACGGTCACCAAGCGGTCGCCGCTGATCAAGGTCACCTCGCCCACCAGCGGCGCGGAGGTCGACGGCGTCCCCGTCATCCGGTGGGAGCCGCAGCCCTTCGCCGCCAAGTACGAGATCGAGTACTACAAGAACGGCGACACCAGCTGGACGCCGAGCAACCGGGTCGGCGTGGCCCTCCAGACCAACGTCGCCGCCCACACGGTGCTGAAGACCTTCGCCCCCGGCACCTACGCCTACCGGGTCCGTCGCATCGACGTGGACGCCCGGGGTCGGTACGGGCCGTGGAGCTCGGACCCGCCGACGCCGGACGGCAGCCCGTCCACCGGTGACCGGCGCACCTTCGTCGTCGCCGGGCGGGCGCCGTCGCTGGTCGCCCCGGCCGACGGCGCCACCTTCAGCCGCCCCCGGATCGCCCTCGAGTGGGCCGTGGTGCCCGGCGCCGCCGCCTACCGGGTCGAGACGTCGTCCACCGCCGGGTTCGGGAGCGTGGTCGAGAGCCAGGTCACGGTCATGACGTCGTGGTCGCTGCTGAAGCCGTACCAGAACGGCACCTTCCACTGGCGGGTGAGCGCCCTCGACGCCCAGGGCGCGGTGCTCGGCACCTCGTCGGCCCGCACCTTCGTGCACGACCTGCGCCGGCCCACCGCGACCATCACCGGCGTCGTCGCCGGCCCGGCCGCCGCCACCGTGCGCTGGACGTCGACGGCCAACCCCGTCGTCGGCCCGATCACGTCGTTCGTCGTGACGCCCTACGACGGCGCGGTCGCCGGCGTGCCGGTCACGGTGCCGGGAACGGC
Source organism: Iamia sp. (assembly GCA_035765045.1). Classification (GTDB taxonomy): domain Bacteria; phylum Actinomycetota; class Acidimicrobiia; order Acidimicrobiales; family Iamiaceae; genus Iamia. Next base: position 42,628 of record DASTYI010000134.1, read on the forward strand.
CACCGAGGCCACCGTCACCGGCCTGGTCAACGAGCGCAGCTACCGCTTCACGGTCACCCCCTACGACGCCAACGGCATCGGCACGACGACCCCGCAGTCCGGTGCGGTGAAGCCCCGGGCGGTGGCCCCCTTCTCCAGCGTCGAGCGGTTCATCGACCGGCAGTTCCGGGACTTCTTCGGGCGCCCGCCGACCACCGCCGAGATGAACACCTACCGGTCGCGGCTCCAGGGCGGGGCGAGCGCGGCGTCGGTGATCGAGACGCTGTGGAACGACAAGGCCCACGCCGGGGTGATGCCGGAGATCACCCGGCTCTACTCGGCGTTCTTCGTCCGCATCCCCGACTACGGCGGGCTCGACTTCTGGGCCCAGGAGCGGCGTCGGGGTCGCTCGCTGCGCGCCGCGGCGGAGTACTTCGCCAAGTCGGCCGAGTTCAAGAAGCTCTACGGGACGATGACCGACTCCGCCTACGTCGACCGCGTGTACCTCAACGTCCTGGGCCGGACGGCCTCGGCCAAGGACCGGGCCTTCTGGGTGGGCGAGCTCCGCTCGGGTCGCCGCACCCGGGGGACGCTGGTGATCGGCTTCTCGGAGGCCGCCGAGTACAAGACCAAGTTCCAGCACGACATCAACGCCACCTTGGTCATCATGGAGATGCTCCGACGCACGCCCAAGAAGCCGGAGCGCGACGCCCTGTCGGCGGCGCTGAAGGGCGGCCAGAGCCTCCGAGCGACCTTCACGGCCATGCTGTCCTCGACCGAGTACGCAGCCCGGGCGACCTGACCCGTCAGGGCCGGTAGCGGACCTGGACGCTGCCGGCGCCGGCGTTGGCACGGATCAGCCGGTCGCTCGTCTGGTCGGTCTTGACGGTGACGGTGTCGGAGCCGGCCCCGGCGTCGGCGTCGACCCGGTAGGCCGCCTCCCCGGGCGGGAGCTCGACGACGACCGAGCCGGCGCCGCTGGTGGCCTCGACGTCCTCGGGTGCGGTCACGAAGCCGAGGTCGACCGAGCCGGCGCCGGCCGACGCCCTGACCCGCGGGCTGCGCAGCTCGCGGCCGTGGACCGATCCGCCGCCCACGCTCACCGCGACCTCGCCGGCCAGGCGGTCGAGGTCGACCGAGCCCGCCCCGCTCTCGATCTCGACGTCGCCCTCGACGTCGGCCACGTCGACCCCGAGGGCGTCGATCGTGATCGAGACGGCGGCCGGCACGACCAGCTCGACCCGGTTGGTGCACATGGTCGAGGCCCCGCCCACGCACTCGACCCGGACGGTGAGGAGGCCGTCGTCCAAGGTCTCGGAGATCCGGGGCCGGGTGATGCCGAAGGTCGAGCGGCGGGCGATCTCGACCCGGTCGACCGGGCCGGTGGTGATCTCCACCGAGCCGGTGACGTGGACGACGGCCCGGCGGACCTCGCCGGTCAGGGTGGTGGCGTCGGTCTCGGTGGTGCGCACCAGCACGTTGGCCACGGCGAAGGTGGCGCCGGCGAGCAGCGCCACGGTCAGGAGCCCACCGACGACGAGCGACGGGATCCGCACGAGGGGGTGGCGCCCCCACGCCGCCGGGTTCACGGCGCCGCCTCCAGGTAGCGGAGGACGGCGAGGACCCGGCGGTGGTCGGTGTCGGCGATGGGCAGGTCGAGCTTCATGAAGATGTTCGACACGTGCTTCTCGACGGCGCCGTCCGACACGACCAGCGCCTCGGCGATGGCCCGGTTGCTGCGGCCCTCGGCCATCAGCTTGAGCACCTCGGTCTCGCGGGGCGTGAGGGCGGCCAGCGGGCTGCGGTTGCGGCTGGTGGCGAGCAGCTGCGACACCACGTCGGGGTCGAGGGCCGTGCCCCCGGCGCCGACCCGGCGGACGGCGTCGACGAAGTCGCGCACGTCGGCGACCCGGTCCTTGAGCAGGTAGCCGACGCCGGTGGTCGAGCCGGCCAGCAGCTCGGTGGCGTAGCGCTCCTCGACCCACTGCGACAGCACCAGCACGGCGATCTCGGGCCACAGCTCGCGGGCCCGGATGGCGGCCCGCAGGCCCTCGTCGGTGTGGGTCGGAGGCATGCGGACGTCCATCACCACGATGTCGGGCCGCTTGGCCTCGATCACCGCCATCGCCTCCTCGGCGTCGCCGGCGGTGCCGACGACCTCCTCGCCGGCGTCGACCAGCAGGCGGATGAGGCCCTCGCGGAGCAGGACGGAGTCCTCGGCGATCACGATGCGCATCAGGGCGATCCTTCGGTGGCGGTCTTGTCGAGGCTGGCGCCGGGCGAGGGGAGCGGGAGCTCGGCCCGGACGGTGGTGGGGCCCCCGGTGGGGCTGGTGACCAGGAAGGTGCCGTCGACGGCGTGGACCCGGTCGGCCAGGCCCCGCAGCCCGGTGCCCCGCTCGGCCGAGGCCCCGCCGATGCCGTCGTCGCTGACCTCGACGACCAGGCGGGTGCCCTCGTCGGCGACCAGGGTGCGGGCCCGGCGGGCACCGCTGTGGCGGGCCACGTTGGTCAGCGACTCGGAGATCACGAAGTAGGCGATGCCCTCGACCGAGGGGGGCGCCCGGCGGGTGACCCGCAGGTCGACCTCGACCGGGATCGGCGCCCGCGAGGCCAGCCCGGCGACGGCGGCGTGGAGGCCCCGGTCGGTCAGCACCGGCGGGTGGAGGCCACGGGCCAGGTCGCGCAGCTCGACGAGGGCGTTCTTGGCCTCGCGGTGGGCCTCGTCGACCAGGGCGCGGGCGGCCGCCGGGTCCGAGTCCATCTTCTCCTTGGCCATGCCCAGGCTCATCGCCAGGGCGACCAGCCGCTGCTGGGCGCCGTCGTGGAGGTCGCGCTCGATCCGCCTCCGCTCGGCCTCGGCGGCGTCGACCACCTCGGCCCGGCTGGCCTCGACGGTGGCGACCCGCTGGCGCAGGGCGGCGGCCTCGCCCCCGGCGAGCAGGCCCTCGGCCATGCCCAGCGACAGCCGGCTCAGGCCCCGGGTGAGCCACGGCACCGTCAGCAGCACGAGGAGGCCGAGGGCGCCGGCCAGCAGGGCCTCGCCCCCCGGGTCGATCCGCCAGTAGAAGAGGCGGGCCTGCTCGGCGGGGACGTGGGCCAGGTAGAGCGGCATGGCCACCAGCGCCAGGCCCATGGCCCAGGACCCGAGGACGACCGTGCTGACGACGATCGACTTCGGCAGGTGGACGAGGTGGTAGCCGAGCTCCTTCCAGGTCGCCGCCGAGCGGAGCCAGCGCCACACCCGGGTGTGGATCGGGCCCTCCAACCGGGGGTGCGGGCTGGTCAGCACCACGCCGGTGGCGGCGGCGATGCGGAACCGCTCCAGGTGCCCGGCGAGCCACGAGGCCAGCAGGAGGAGGGCGACGATCGCCACCGACAGGGGCACGATCGGCAGCGTCACGGCGGCGAGGACGGCCAGGGCGATGATCGTCGTCGAGGTGACCAGGGCCGAGAACAGGTCGGTCATCAGGTGGACGAGCGCCTGGAGGGTGCGGGGCGCGACCGGTGCGGTGAGACCGACGCGCACGGCGCGCAGCAGCCCCGGGCGGGGCGACGGGGACACGGCGGTGGTCACAGCGGTCAACCTACGGACGGGGCACCGATCCGGCCATCCTGTCCCCCGGTGAGGCCGGGGTGGGGTTGTCCCCCGGTGTCCGGCATCATCGTGCGGTGAGCGATGGACCGGAGCGGCCCGAGGAGGACCCGAGGGACCCGTTCCGGCTCGGCGACGACCCCGGGTGGAACCCCTCGGGCCGGTCGGGGCGGGCCGACGGCCTGGTCGGGCTGCGCATGACCTTCCTCGCCCTGTGCGTCGGGCTGCTCCTCGTCGGGGTGGTGGTCGGCCTGCTGGCCGACTCGCTGGCCGACCGCGACGGCCCCTCGGGGTGGATGGCGGCGATCGCCGTGGCCGCGGCGGGTGGCGTCGGGCTGGCCCTCGTGCGCCTCGCCCCGGTCGGCCTCGACTGCGCCGACGAGCTGGCCCTGGCCCGCTCCTGGCGCAGCCGGTTCTTCGCCCGCACGACGGCGTCGTGCCTGCCGGCGCTGGCCGGGCTGGCCGCCTTCGCCCTGTGCGGCATCCCCGCCCTCTACCCCCTCGGCCTGGCCTTCACGGCCGTGGGGCTGGCGGTCTCGGGCCCCCTCCACGCCACCCTCGTCCGCGACCAGGAGCAGCTCGCCCTCGACGGCTGCGCCATCTCGCTGGTGCCCGCCCTCCGCCGCCCCGTCGACGACCGCACGAGGTAGCGGGGCGCGCCCGATGCGGCGGAGGGTGTGGGATTCGAACCCACGGTGAACTGGTGTGTCCACACACGCTCTCCAAGCGTGTCGATTCGGCCGCTCTCGCAACCCTCCGGGCCCTGCGAGCAGGGCAGCGGACCAGGATAGGGGGCGGAGCCCGACGGTGACGAAGCCGGGACGAGCCGCTACCCTGGCCCGTCTCCCGCCCCCGCAGGGGCGGCCGGGTCCTGTGCGACCAGACGCCGTGAACCGAGTCAGGGCCGGAAGGCAGCAGCTCTCAGCGGACCGTCGGGTGCGCCGCAGATCGCCTGGCCGCCACCTGCGGGGGCGGGTCCGCGCCCGGGCGGGGGCGGCGACGGTCGGGGGGACCACGGTCAGCCGGTCTCGGTAGAGTCGCCCCCGATGGCCCACCAGTCGCTCTACCGCCGCTACCGGTCCCAGCGGTTCTCCGAGGTGCGGGGCCAGGACACCGTCGTGAACGCCCTGCGCTCGGCGGTCGCCGACGAGCGGGTCGGCCACGCCTACCTGTTCAGCGGACCGCGGGGCACCGGCAAGACCTCGACGGCCCGGATCCTGGCCAAGGCGCTCAACTGCGAGGACCTCCAGGACGGCGAGCCGTGCACCGTCTGCGCCTCGTGCGTGGCCATGCAGGCGGGCACCTCCTACGACCTCCAGGAGCTCGACGCCGCCTCGAACAACAAGGTCGAGGACGTCCGGGCCCTGATCGAGCGGGTCGCCCTGGGCAGCCCCGGGCGGACCAAGGTATACATCCTCGACGAGGTCCACATGCTCTCGCCGGGGGCGTCCAACGCCCTGCTCAAGACGCTGGAGGAGCCGCCCGACCACGTCGTGTTCGTGCTGGCCACCACCGACCCGCAGAAGGTCCTGCCCACGATCCGGAGCCGGACCCAGCACTTCGAGTTCCACCTCCTGCCGGCCGACGTCATGGAGGACCACATCCGGTGGGTCATCGCCGACGCCGGCCTCGACGTCGATGAGGCCGCCGTCGAGCACGTCCTCCGGGCCGGCGGCGGCTCGGCCCGCGACACCCTCTCGTTCCTCGACCAGGCGGCGGCCGGCGGCGTCAGCGCCGACGGCGACCACGCCGAGGCCCTGGCCGAGGCGGTCGTGGCCGTCGACACCGGCGCCGCCCTCTCGGCCGTCGCCACCGCCACCATCGCCGGGCGCGACCCCCGCGTCCTGGGCGAGGCCCTCCTCGCCCACCTGCGCGACGTCTTCCTCCTGCGCATGGGCGGCCCGCTCGGCCACCTGTCGGAGACGGCCCGGGCCCGGGTCGAGGGCTGGGCCGGCCGGGTCACCGACCGCGCCGTCACCCGGGCGCTGGAGGAGGTGGGCGAGGCCCTGCTGGCCATGCGCCAGGCACCCGACCCCCGCATCCCGCTCGAGGTCGCCCTGGTCCGCATCACCCGCGCCGCCCCGGCGGCCGCCGGGGGCGAGGGCACCACCGGCCTCGACGAGCTGGTCGCCCGCATCGAGCGCCTGGAGGCCGGTCTCGCCGGCCTCGCCGCCGGCGCCCCCCCGTCCGCCGTCGCCCCGCCCCCTGGCGCCCCCGCCCCGGCTGCCGTCGCCCCGCCAACCGGCGCCCCCACCCCGGCGCCCGCCCCCGCCGCCACCGAGGGGACGCGCCCCGCCCCGGAACCCGACCCCGGTCCGGCCGGGGCGAGCCCCGCCCCCGGTCCCGCGGCGGCCGGGTCGGCCCCGGCCCCGGGTGCCGCCGACGTCGGTTCGGCCCCCGCCTCCGGTGCCGGCTCCGGGGCGCCCTCGGGGCGCGAG
>DASTYI010000135.1:0-8505 GCA_035765045.1 Iamia sp.
GAGATGGCCATGCCGGGCGACAACACGTCGATGACCGTGGAGCTGATCGCTCCCATCGCCATGGACGAGGGCCTGCGCTTCGCCATCCGCGAGGGTGGCCGCACCGTCGGCGCCGGCCGCGTCACCAAGATCCTCAAGTAGCGAAGAGACCAGAAGATGGCCGACTCCCAGAAGATCCGGATCCGCCTGAAGGCGTACGACCACGAGATCATCGACCAGTCCACCAAGAAGATCGTCGAGACGGTGCTGCGCACCCAGGCGACCGTGCGTGGACCGGTGCCCCTCCCGACCGAGAAGCACCGCTACACGGTGATTCGTTCGCCCCACAAGTACAAGGACTCCCGGGAGCACTTCGAGATGCGCATCCACAAGCGCCTCCTCGACATCCTCGAGCCCTCGCCGAAGACCGTCGACTCCCTCCAGCGGCTCGAGCTGCCCGCCGGCGTCGACATCGAGATCAAGATCCAGACGGCGTAGCCGGGATCGGAAGGCCACCAGCATGCCCACCACGAACCAGCTGATCCGCAAGCCGCGGAAGCCCCGTCGCAAGAAGAGCAAGACCCCGGCGCTGTCGGGTCACCCCCAGCTCCGCGGCGTGTGCACCCGTGTCACCACGGTGACGCCCCGCAAGCCCAACTCGGCCCTCCGCAAGGTGGCCCGTGTGCGGCTCAGCACCGGCCAGACGGTCACCGCCTACATCCCCGGCGAGGGGCACAACCTGCAGGAGCACTCGATGGTGCTCATCCAGGGCGCCCGCCGCTGGGACCTGTCGGGTGTGAACTACAAGATCATCCGGGGCGCGCTCGACGCCAACGCCGTCCCCAACCGGACCAACGCCCGCAGCCGCTACGGCACCAAGAAGGGCTGATCCACCACCTCTGATCCCCCCGAACCGGCGATCAGATCCGACGGCTTCCCGACGGATCTGATCGCCGGTTCGGTCGTTTTCGGGGCGATTGCGTAGCGGGCGCTCATCCGCCGGCGGCGGGCCGTCCGTACCGTCGCCCCCATGAGGAGAGGACGAGCGGGCCTGTCCGGGGCTCTGGTGGTGGCCACCGTGGCGCTGACGTCGTGCGTCGGGATCGGGGCGGTCGACCGGGGGCGGGTGACGGCCGAGGCCCAGCAGCGGGGCGGCGGCGTCACCACCGCCCTGGTCGACGAGGCGATCGCCGCCGTGGCCGCCGAGACCGGGGCCGACCCACTGGTGGTCCACGCCGTCACCGCCACCCTCGCCCGGGTCACCGTCGTCGTGCCCGCCGCCGACGGCGCCGGCCGGGAGGCGTGGACCTACGGCACCAGCGGGCTCTACGGCGGGCGGGGGCTCGAGGGCCCCGACCGGCCCGACGAGCCGGGGGGCGAGCCCTTCCCGGTGGCGGTCGGCGACCTCGACGTCGACGGCGCCACCGCCGCCGCCCGGGCCGCCGCCGGGCCCGGGCTCTGGGTCGCCTCGGTGACGATCGGCCGGCCGGCCACCGGCGGCGAGCCGGCCACCACCGTGGCGGTCGACGACGGGAGCGGGCCGACGCCAGTCGTCATCGACGCCGACGGCGCGGTCGTCCCCGAGGGGCCCCGATGAGGCCGATCTGGCGCTTCCTCATCGGCCAGGCCGTCCTGCTCGTCGCCCTGGTCTCGCTGCCGTGGGTGGCGATCGCCGCCGTCCCCGGGGTCCTGGGGGCCACGGCGCCGATCCTCTGCCCGGCCGAGCAGCCCGACTCGTGGATCGTCGAGTACCACACCGACCTCGGCGACAGCACCGGCACCAGCTGGACGCTGGTCTGCATGGGGCCCGGCGGTGACATCACCGAGGTCGGGTCGTGGCGCCCGCTGGGGATCGTCTTCGGCGCCCTGCTCCTCGCCGGCGAGGCGCTGGTGCTGCCCGTCCAGCTGATCGGGATCGCCCGGCGGCGCCGCCGAGGGCCCCAGGCCCCGGGCCCGCCCCGGCCCGGACGGCGGATCCAGATCGGCGTCGGGTTCAACCCGTGAGGCCGAGGGCCCGCACGGTGGCGAGGGTGTCGGCCTCGACCGGGGTCTTGTCGGGCCGGTAGCGGACGACCCGGGCGAAGCGCAGCGCCACCCCGCCCGGGTAGCGGGTCGAGCGCTGGACGCCGTCGACGGCGATCTCGACCACCAGCTCGGGCCGGACGTGGACGACGTGGGCCTCGTCGGTGCGCTCGTCGCCGGTGGCGATCGCCTGGAGGGCCTCGGTCTGCCAGGCCAGCAGCTCGTCGGTCATCCCCTTGAAGGTCTTGCCCACCATGGCCAGGCCGTCGTCGGTGCGCGCCCCGAGGTGGAGGTTGGACAGCCACCCCCGGCGCCGCCCGTGGCCCCACTCGGCCGCCAGGACGACCAGGTCGAGGGTGTGGACGGGCTTGACCTTGCGCCACGCCTTGCCCCGGCGCCCGGCCTCGTACGGCGTCGCCGCCCCCTTGACCACCACGCCCTCGTGCCCGGCGGCCAGGGCGTCGTCGAGCACGGCGGCGGCGTCGGCCGGGTCGGCGGTGCGGGTGCCGGGGATCGTCCACTCGCCGGCCACCGCGGCCAGCGCCGCCCGCCGCTCGTGGAGGGGGGCGTCGATCAGGTCGACGCCGTCGTGGTGGAGCAGGTCGAAGAACCAGGGGCGCACGGCGACGGGGGCGTCGGGGCCCTCGGCGCCGATGCGGCTGGCGGTGTCCTGGAACAGCACGGGCCGCAGCGCCTCGTCGACCACCAGGGCCTCGCCGTCGAGCACCAGCCGCTCGGCCGGCAGGGACCGGACCAGGGCGACGACCTCGGGCAGCCGCCCGGTGATCTCGTTGAGGTTGCGGGTCCAGACCCGGACGTCGTCGCCGGTGCGGTGGACCTGGATGCGGATGCCGTCGAGCTTCCAGTCGACGACCGCGTCGCCCAGGTCCTCGACGGCTGCGGCCACCGACGTCGCCGTCGAGGCCAGCATGGGCTGGACCGGCCGGCCCAGCTCCAGCCCGATGGCGGCCAGGCCCTCGGCGCCGGCGGTCAGGGCGACCTGGGCGATCGCCGGCAGGTCGCCGCCGAGCATCGCCGCCCGGCGCACGACGGTGGCGGGGACGTCGGCGGCTCGGGCCACGGCGTCGGCCATCACCCCGGCCAGGGCGCCCTGGCGGAGCTCGCCGCCGAGCAGGCCGAACAGGAAGCGGGCCTCCTCGGCGGTGGCCCGGCCCAGCAGGTCGGCCAGCAGCCGGCGCCGCTCGTTCCCCGACCCGGCCCCGCCCAGCCCGGCCAGGGCGGTGAGGGTGGCGTCGACCTCGAGGACGGTGAGCCCGGGGACGGCGGCCGGGGGCTGCTCGGCGGCCTGGAGGGTCCGCCAGCCGACGCCGATCCGGCCCTGGAGGGGGAGCCCGGTGAGGAAGCCGACGGTGACGGCGACCTCGGCCGGCTCCAGCGCGGCCAGCAGGGCGGCCAGGGCGTCGCGCTTGACGGTCCGCTTGGTGGTGGCGGCCACCGCCGTCGACGTCGCCACCACGGCGGCGAAGGGCGTGGGGGAGGGGGCCTCGGGGGTCGGCACGGCGCCAGTGTGGCGGGTCGGCGCCGGCGGCGAGCGATGAGCGGGGCGGCCGGCCGCGGTCGGACCCGGCATGGAGCGCCCCTTCGTCATCGCCCTGCCCACCGCCGACCGCGTCCGGGCCCACGCCTTCCACACCGAGGGCCTCGGCCTGGAGGCGGTGGGCGAGCCCGCCGAGGACGGGGTGCCCGAGCCCCTCCAGCTCCGCCTCGGCGCCGACGTCCACCTGATGCTGATCCCCCGGGGCGGGTTCGGCTGGGTCACCGACCCCCACCCGACGGCGGCGCCGGGCACCAGCGAGTGCCAGCTGAGCTGGACCGTCCCCACCCGGGCCGGGGTGGTCGCCGCCGTCGAGCGGGCCCGGGCCGCCGGCGCCCGGGTGGTGGCCGAGCCCGACGATCGCCCCTGGGGCTACGCCGCCACCTTCGCCGACCCCGACGGCCACCTCTGGATGGTGCTGACCCCGCCCGAGGCGTGATGCGCGTGATGCGGTAGGTTGCGCATCATGCGCACCACCGTGGCCATCGACGATCACCTGCTGGCCCGGGCCAAGGACCGCGCCCGTGAGCGGGGGACCACCCTCGGCAAGGTCATCGAGGACGCCCTCCGCACCGAGCTCAACGGCGGGCGGCGCCAGGAGTCGGGGCCGCCCATCCGCTCGTTCGACGGAGGGGGGTTCCGGCCCGGTCTCGACCTCTCGTCGAACCGAGCCATCCAGGAGCTCCTCGACGAGGGCATGCCGCCCGAGAAGCTGCGGTGATCCTGTTCGACGTCAACGTGGTCGTCGCCCTCCAGCGCCGGGACCACGACCACCACCGGATCGTCCGCCCCTGGTTCGACGGCCTGCGGGCGAGCGGGGCGACCTTCGGGGTGCCGGCGACGGTGTGGGCCTCCTACGTCCGCCTGACGACCAACAGCCGCGTGTCCCCCGAGCCGACCCCGCTGGTGGAGGCGTTCGGGTTCATCGACGACGTGGTGCGTCAGTCCGGGTACCGGCCGATCGGGCCGGGGCCCCGGCACCTCGACGTGCTCCGGGCTGTCTGCGTCGACGCCAACGCCCGGGCCGACCTGGTGCCGGATGCGTTCCTGGCCGCGGTGGCGATCGAGAACGCGGCGACGATCGCCTCCTTCGACCGCGACTTCGCCCGCTTCGAGGGCTTGCGCTGGATCATCCCCGAGGCGGCCTGAGCCCGGGCTTGGCGGTCCCGGCGGGCACCGCTACAGTGTCCAACTCGTGCACGGGACCTGACCGGGTCGGGTCCTGACGCCGAATCGACGTCCGTGTGCGCCTCCTCCCAGGAGGGGGAACCGCACGGCACAACCGAGACGACGCTCCGCCGGGTTCATCCCTGCGGAGCGTCCGCGTGAACGGACCGCCCGTTCCTCCGCGAGAAGAGAGAGACATGGCAACCAAAGCGATCGTCGGGTCCAAGCTCGGCATGACGCAGATCTGGGACGACGACCGCAACGTCGTGCCGGTCACCGTCCTGCAGGTCGAGCCGGTCCGTGTGGTCAGCATCAAGACGCCCGAGCGCGACGGCTACAGCGCCCTCCAGGTGACCTTCGGCCAGAAGAAGGCCACCAAGCTCCCGAAGCCGGTCGCCGGCCAGTTCGCCAAGGCCGACGTCGAGGCCGGGCCCCGCCTGGTCGAGCTCCGGCTCGACGACGTGTCGGAGTACTCGGTGGGCCAGACCCTGGGCGTCGACATCCTCGCCGAGGGCGGGCTGATCGACGTGACCGCGGTCAGCAAGGGCAAGGGCTTCGCCGGCGGCATGAAGCGCCACGGCTTCTCGGGCCAGCGGGCCAGCCACGGTGCCCACCGGGTCCACCGGGCCCCCGGGTCGGTCGGCGCCTGCGCCACCCCCGGTCGCGTGTTCAAGGGCACGCGGATGGCCGGTCGCACCGGTGGCGAGAAGGTCACCACCCTCAACCTCGAGGTCGTGCGGGCCGACGCCGAGCGCAACCTCCTGCTGATCAAGGGCGCCGTGCCCGGCCCCAAGGGCGGCCTGGTGCTCGTGCGCAACGCGGCCAAGGCCGCCGGGAAGGACGCCTGATGAGCAAGATCGACGTGCTCGACGCCTCGGGCAAGAAGACCGACACCGCCGAGCTCGACGACGCCGTGTTCGGCATCGAGCCCAACGGTGCGGTGCTCCACCAGGTGGTGACGGCCCAGCTGGCCGCCCGCCGGTCGGGCACCCAGTCGACCAAGACCCGGGCCGAGGTCGCCGGTGGCGGCGCCAAGCCCTGGAAGCAGAAGGGCACCGGCCGGGCCCGCCAGGGCTCGATCCGCAGCCCGCAGTGGACCGGCGGTGGCGTGGCCCTCGGCCCCAAGCCCCGCAGCTACGCCCAGCGGACGCCCAAGAAGATGGTGCGCCTGGCCCTGCGCTCGGCCCTGTCGGACCGGGCCGCCGACGGCAAGGTCAAGGTCGTCGACCTCGGCTTCGACGCCCCGAGCACCAAGGCGGCCATCGCCGCCCTGGGCAAGCTCGGCGTCGAGGGCAAGGTCCTCCTCGTGGTCAAGGCCGAGGACACGGCGACCTGGAAGAGCTTCCGCAACCTCACCGACGTCCACATCCTCGTGCCCGGTGAGCTCAACGCCTACGACGTCCTGGTCAGCGACTGGGTCGTCTTCACCGCCGGCACGGTGCCGACCGATGCCCCCGCCGGCTCGCCCAGCCTGGAGAAGGAGGACGCATCGTGAAGGATCCCCGCCAGGTCCTCCTGAGCCCGGTCGTGAGCGAGAAGTCCTACGCCCTGCTCGAGGCCAACCAGTACACCTTCCTGGTCCACCCGTCGGCCTCGAAGCCCGAGATCGCCGACGCCGTGCGCTCGATCTTCGACGTCACCGTGCTGAAGGTGAACACGATCAACCGCCAGGGCAAGAAGACCCGCAACCGCCGCACCGGCAAGGTCGGGTCCAAGTCCTCCACCAAGCGGGCCATCGTCACCCTCGCCGAGGGCGACTCGATCGACCTGTTCGAGAGCTGAGGTAGGAGAGATGGCACTCCGCAAGCGCAAGCCCACCAGCGCCGGTCGTCGGTTCCAGACGGTCTCGGACTTCTCCGAGATCACCAAGACGACGCCCGAGAAGTCGCTGGTCGGCCCGAACCCGAAGACCGGTGGCCGCAACAACGGCGGTCACAAGACGGCCCGCCACAAGGGCGGTGGCCACAAGCGCCAGTACCGCCAGGTCGACTTCCGGCGCACCAAGGACGGTGTCCCGGCCAAGGTGGCGGCGGTCGAGTACGACCCGAACCGCAACTGCCGCATCCTCCTGCTGCACTACGTCGACGGCGCCAAGAGCTACATCCTGGCCCCCCGCGACGTGAAGGTCGGCGACCGGCTCCAGTCGGGCCAGGGCGCCGAGATCCGGCCCGGCAACGCCATGCCGATGCGCTACATCCCGGTCGGCACCACCGTGCACAACGTCGAGCTCAAGCCCGGTGGCGGGGGCCGCATGGCCCGCAGCGCCGGCTCCAGCGTCCAGCTGGTGGCCAAGGAGGGCGAGTTCGCCACCCTGCGCCTCCCCAGCACCGAGATGCGCCGGGTCCCGATCGACTGCCGGGCCACCGTCGGCGTCGTCGGCAACGCCGAGGCCGAGCTCGTCAAGGTCGGCAAGGCCGGCCGCAACCGCTGGAAGGGCGTCCGCCCCCAGACCCGTGGCGTCGCCATGAACCCCGTCGACCACCCCCACGGTGGTGGCGAGGGCAAGACCTCGGGTGGTCGCCACCCGGTCTCGCCCTGGGGCAAGCCCGAGGGCCGTACCCGCGACACCAACAAGCCGTCCCAGAAGCTCATCGTCCGGCGCCGCCGCACCCGCGGCTCGCGGAGGTAACACGAATGCCGCGTTCACTGAAGAAGGGCCCGTTCGTCGACGGGCACCTGCTGGCCAAGGTCGATGGCCTCAACGAGAAGGGCGAGAAGAAGGTCATCAAGACCTGGTCGCGCCGCTCCACGATCATCCCCGACATGGTCGGCCACACCATCGCCGTCCACGACGGCCGCAAGCACGTCCCGGTGTACATCACCGAGTCGATGGTCGGGCACAAGCTGGGCGAGTTCGCCCCCACCCGCACCTTCCGGTACCACGCGGGCCAGGAGAAGGCCGTGAGGGGTCGGCGCTGATGGCGGGCGGCAGTGGTGTGAAGACCAACGAGCGTCCCGGGACCCGGGCCCAGGTCCGCTACGTGCGGGTCTCGGCCTACAAGGCCCGCGAGGTGCTCGACCTGATCCGTGGCCTGCACGTGAGCGACGCCGACCAGGTGCTCGCCTTCACCGAGCGCGACATCGCCCGGATCATCCGCAAGGCGCTGGCCTCGGCCGTCGCCAACGCCCAGAACAACGACAGCCACGACCCCGACACCCTGAAGGTGGTCGCCTGCTACGCCGACGAGGGCCCCACCCTCAAGCGCTGGCGGCCCCGGGCCCGGGGTCGGGCCACCCGCATCCGCAAGCGCACCTGCCACATCACGGTGATCGTCGGTCGCATGGACGACGACGAGCTGCGCCGCTGGCGGGAGAAGAACCAGGCCGGCCTCACCACCGAGGGCGGGCGCGGCGGTCGCCGTCGCACCCCCGCCGCCGACCGGCGGGCCCGCGTGGCCAAGTCGCGGGGCGAGGACGCCCCGAAGACGGTCGCCACCGACGACGCCGAGGAGCCCACCACCGACGAGGCGGCCACCGACGAGGTGGGCACCGAGGAGGTCACCGAGGCCGAGGCCGCCGTCGACGAGGCCATCGGCGAGAGCGACGACCCGGCCGACGAGGCCACCGAGACCGACGCCGACGACGCCGACGAGGCCGCCGAGGACACCGAGAAGGACGAGAAGTAATGGGACAGAAGGTCCACCCCTACGGGTTCCGCCTCGGCGTCACCACCGACTGGAAGTCGCGCTGGTTCGCCGGTCGGGCGGAGTACGCCGACCTGATCATCGAGGACTGGAAGGTCCGCGACATGATCATGTCGACGCTGCCCCACGCCGCCATCA
>DASTYI010000136.1:0-8374 GCA_035765045.1 Iamia sp.
CGCCTCGCCCTCGAGCTCGACCCGGCCAACGAGGAGGTCACCCTCGCCCTGGCCAGCGCCTTCGTCGACGACGACCGGGCCGACGAGGCCCTCGAGCTGCTGGCCCGCATCCCCGAGTCGACCGCCAGCCGCCAGATCGCGGCCCGGGCCCGCACCGGCGGGGTCGACGACGGCGACGACGTCGACGCCCGGCTCGACGACCTGCTCGACCGGGCCGGCGACGACGACGCCGCCCGCCAGGAGCTGGTCGACCTGCTCGAGGTGCTCGGCCCCGAGGACCCCCGCACCGCCCGGTACCGCAAGGCCCTGACGGCCAAGCTCTTCTAGCCCGCGGCCGGGTTCGGGGGGCGTCGTGGGGATCCGCCGGGCCGATGGCTACTGGCTCTGGGTCGGCGGCCCCGTCCCGCCCGGGGCGGCGGCGATCACCATCGGCCCGTTGGTCTCGGTCCGCCGGCGCGCCGCCGGCTCGGCCCACCTGCTCCGCCACGAGGCCGAGCACGTCCGCCAGTGGTCCGAGTGGGGCGTCGCCGGCTTCCTGCGCCGGTACCTGGCCGACTACCTCCGCCTGCGCCTCCACGGCTGGCCCCACTGGCCCGCCTACCGCCGCATCAGCCTCGAGGTCGAAGCCGAGTGGCGCGCCCGCCGCCCCGACCTCCCTCCCTCTCCCCCCACCCCCTGACCCCCTCCCGAAACCGCGACCCTCCCCGCACAAGAACCCCTTCCTGTGGCCCACCGGTCGCGCTTCCGCGACGCCTGGCCCACAGGAACGCCTTCTTGTGGGTCGGTGGTCGCGCTCTGGGGTTCTTGTGGGGTGAGGGTTGCGGAAGCGCGACGCAGGGGCACAGGAACGTCGCTGTCACAGGGGTGGCGTACAGTCCCCCCAACGCACCCCGGCGGCGGCCGGGTGGCGGCACTTCCCCCGTGCACCCGATCTCGTCGGCGCGCCCGACGACCGATCCCCGGGAGGCCTCGTGCCGCACCCCCCGACCCCCGAGCCCGGCCCGTCCGGCCCGCCCGATCCCCTCGACGCCCTCCTCGCCCCCGACCGCCCGCCCCCCGGGCGGTTGCCACCGTGGGTGGAGACCGTGCGTCGGCGGATCGGGCTCGACGTGCGGGTCGGGGCCTGGATCGCCGCCCTGGTCGTGGCCGTGGTCGCCGGCGCCTGGCTGCTCCGGCCCGGACCCGCGGCGGTCGAGGAGACCCTGCCCATGGCCACCACGGCCTCCGCCGCCCCGGGCGCGTCGTCCCCCGGCTCGCCGTCGGAGGCGCCTGTCGCCGGCCCACCCCCGTCCGCCGGCGTCACCCCACCCACCGAGGTCGTCGTCCACGCCGCCGGGGCGGTCGTGCGCCCCGGCGTCTACACCCTCGACGTCGCCGCCCGGGTCGACGACCTGGTCCGAGCCGCGGGCGGGCTGGCCCCCGACGCCGACGGCGCCCGCATCAACCTCGCCGCCCCGCTGGCCGACGGGGCCCGGGTCTACGTCCCGAAGGTGGGCGAGGAGGCCCCACCGGTGGTCGCCGCCGGCGCCCCGCCCACACCCGGGTCACCCGATGCCGGCACCGCCGGACCGTCCGCCGACCCCGCCGCCCCGATCGACCTGAACACCGCCAGCGAGGCCGAGCTCGACGAGCTCCCCGGCGTGGGCCCGTCGATCGCCGCCGCCATCGTCGCCTTCCGCGAGCAGAACGGCGGCTTCACCTCGGTCGAGGACCTCCTCGACGTCCGTGGCATCGGCGAGGCCCGCCTCGCCGAGATCCGCCCCCTGGTGACGGTGTGATCCCGCTCCCCACCCCCGTGGCGGGCCTGCCCCCGGCCCCACCCGACGAGCGCGCCCTGACCCCGGGCGGGGCGCTGCTCCTGGCCGCCGTCGTGGCCGTCGGCTGCCTGGTGGCGCACCCGCTGTCGCTCCTCGTCCCGGCTGCCGTCACCGCCGTCGCCCTGGCCCTGCGCCGGCCGGCCGTGCTCGTCGTGGCCGCCGGGCTGGCCGCCTCGGCCCTAGGCGCCCGGGCCGAGGCCGGGTTGGCCCCGCCCGCCCGGGCGTCGGTCGACGCCGAGGCCACGCTGGTCGGCGATCCCGAGACCCGGTTCGGCCGGGTCGAGGTCATCGCCCGGCTCGACGGACGGCACGTGCTCCTCGAGGCCGACGGCGCCGCCGCCGACGTGGTCGCCGTGCGGCTGGCGGGGGAGCGGGTCCGGGTCGCCGGCCGGCTCGGCCCGCCCCCGGCCGACGCCCCCTGGCTCCGGGTCCGCCACGTGTCGGGCACGGTGGCCGTCGCCCGCGCCTCACCCGGTGGTCCAGCCGCCCCGCCTTGGCGGATGGCCAACCGCATCCGCCGCCTGCTGGCCGACGGGGCCGAGCCCCTGGGCGAGGAGCGCCGCTCGCTGTACCTCGGCCTCGTCCTCGGCGACGACCGCGACCAGCCCCCGACGCTGGTCGACGACTTCCGGGGCTCGGGCCTGTCGCACCTCCTCGCCGTCTCGGGGCAGAACGTCGCCTTCGTGCTGGCCCTGGCCGGCCCGCTGCTGCGCCGGCTGTCGATCGTGGGGCGGAGCGTGGGCATCGCCGTCCTGCTCGCCCTGTTCGTCGTCCTCACCCGGGGCGAGCCGTCGGTGCTGCGGGCGGTGGCGATGGCCGGCGGGGCGGCGGTGGCCGCGGCCCGGGGCCGCCCGACCGCCGGGGTGCAGCTGCTCGGCCTGGCGGTCGCCGGCTGCCTGCTCGTCGACCCCCTCCTCGTGGGCTCGACCGGCTTCCACCTCTCGGTGGCCGCCACCCTCGGCATCCTCGTGCTCGGTCCCCGGCTGGTCGACGTGCTGCCCGGCCCGCCCCTCGTCGTCCTGCCGATGGCGGTGTCGGCCGCCGCCCAGCTCGGCGTGGCCCCGCTGGTGGTGGCCAGCTTCGACGGCGTCCCCGTGGCCGGCATCGTGGCCAACGTCCTGGCCGCCCCGGCGGCCGCCCTGGTCATGACGTGGGGCCTGCCCGCCGGGGTGGTCGCCGGCCTCGCCCCGGCGGCGGCCTCCATCCTCCACCTGCCCACCCGGCTGGCCCTGGCCGGCCTGGCCGCCGTGGCCCAGGGCGCCGCCCGTGCCCCCCTCGGCCAGCTCGGCTGGACCGAGGTCGGGGTCGTCGGCGTCGCCGTCGCCACCGTGCTCGCCACCACCCGAGCGCCCCGAGCGGCCGGCGCGAGCTCCCTCGTCGTGAGGCTGACCCGAGCCGTCGCCGCCGTCCTCGTCGTCGGGGCCCTGGCCGCCCCCGGGTTCGCCCTCCGCCACCCACCGCCGCACGCCCGGCCCGCTCCCGGGGTCGACGTCTGGCGGGCCAAGGCGACGGTGGTCGTCGTCACCCCCGGCACGGGGCCCACGGCCACCCTGGAGGGCCTGCGCCTCGCCGGGGTGACGGCGATCGACCTGCTGGTGGTCGGCCCCGGCTCCACCGCGGTCGACGAGGAGGACGCCGCCCGGCACCGCGCCCCGGTCCGGCGGGTCTGGCGCCTGGGTCGCGACCCCCCGGCCGCCGTCCGGCTGGGGGCGCTGGTCGCCGTGTCCGACGGCGAGCACGTCGAGGTCGGGCCGGGCCCGTGAGCCCGGGCGGTACTGTCCCCGACGTGCCCGCCGACCTGCCGCCCTCCGTGGTCGCGGCGATCGAGGCCTCGGTCGCCGCCATCGCCGGTGAGCCGGTGGCCGAGGACGATCCCTCGGCCCACCGGGCCGCCGTCGTCATCCGGGCCATCCAGGCCCACCGCCCCCCGGCAGCGGAGGGCTGAGTGGGCTCGATCCGGCTGGTCAAGGGAGCCGACGACGTCCTGCGCGAGGAGGTCGTCGTCGGCCTGATCGAGACGTTGGTGGGCGATGGCGACCGGGGACTCCTGGTCGACGAGCACGCCGGGCCCGACTACGAGCTCGAGGCCGTGGTCGACGCGGCCAGCACCCTGCCCTTCCTCACCGATCGGCGGGTCGTCGTGGCGCGCCACATGGGCCGGTTCCCCAACGCCGACGCCCTCAAGCCCCTCACCGCCTACCTGGCCGACCCGCTCGACACCACCGACCTGGTCCTGGTCTGGGAGCGCAGCCCCGAACCCGGCACCCGGCTCGGGAACATCCCGCCCACCCTCAGCAAGGCGCTCAAGGCCGCCGGGGGAGAGGTGGTCGACGCCGACCCCCCGGCCAAGAACCGGGAGGCGTGGGTCACCGCCCAGATGCAGGCCCACGACCTGCGCATCGACAAGGCCGCCGCCTCGCTGGTGGCCCAGCAGCTCGGCGAGGGCGCCGGCGCCGTGGTCGAGCTGGCCGAGCGGCTGGTCGGCGTCCACGGCCCGGGCGCCCGGCTCGGGGTGGACGAGGTCCGGCCCTGGCTGGGCGAGGCCGGCGGTGTCCCCCCGTGGGAGCTGACCGACGCCATCGACAAGGGCCAGGCCGAGGTCGCCCTCGACCGGCTCCACCGCATGCTCCACGGCGGCGGGCGCCACGAGCTCCAGGTGATGGCGACCCTCCAGGGCCACTACGGCCGGGTGCTGCGCCTCGACGGCTCGGGGGCCCGCTCCGAGAAGGAGGCGGCCGAGATCCTGGGCCTGCGGGGCTCGACCTTCCCGGCCCGCAAGGCCCTCGACGTGTCGCGCACGCTGGGCTCGTCCGGGGTGCGCCGGGTGATCGGGCTGCTGGCCGAGGCCGACCTGGCGCTCAAGGGGGCGCAGGCCTGGCCCGGTGAGCTCGTGCTCGAGGTGCTGGTCGCCCGGCTGGCCGCCACCTCCCGCCAGGCCCGCCGCCGCTGATCAGTCGCGGTCGATGCGGGGGGCGATCACCCGCACGCCCACCAGGGTCCCCAGCAGGACGACGATCCCACCGACGCCGACCACGGAGTAGGGCGCGCTCAGCAACAGGGCCGCGAGGACCCACGCCGACATGGCCATGAGCGCGGATTGGAGGCTGAGGCGCTTGGGGTCGTCCACCGTCGAGATCCTGCGAGGGGGCGTCGCCGCCTCCCCGCCGCGCCGGTTGCGAAACCGGTGCGGTCAGGCCTCGGTCGAGGCCGCCGCCGCCCGCTTGACCAGGCGCGACTTGCGTCGGGCGGCCTGGTTCTTGTGGATCACGCCCTTGGCCGCGGCCTTGTCGATCCGGCGGAGGGCGATGCGCAGGGCCTCGGCGGCGTCGTCGCTGCCGGCCTCGGCCGTGGCCACCGCCGCCTTGGTGCGGGTGCGCATCTCCGAGCGCACCGCCTTGTTGCGGAGACGGCGCTTCTCGTTCTGGCGGTTGCGCTTGATCTGGCTCTTGATGTTGGCCACGGCAGGATGTCCTCACCACTGAGGTCGGTACTCGAATACGGCTGGGAGAGCCTACCGGGCGGGCCCCGGCGCCGTCACATGCGAGGTGCGCACCCCCGACGTGCGGGGTGCGCACCCCCGTCGTCCTGCGGGCCGGGCGGGTCGGCCGGCGGGCCAGACTCCCGGCGTGTCGACCCTCGCCCTGACCGTGGTGTCCGTCGTCTGCGCCGTCGCCGGGGTGGCTGCGGCGGCGACGCTCACCCGACGTCGGGGGACGCCGGTCGGCGCCCGCGCCCTGCTGGTCGCCGCCGGGGCGGCCGGGGCGGGTGGGGTGCTGGCGACCGCCGTGGTGGTGGCCCGGGGCCAGGGCTTCGTCATGTTCACCGTGGCCCACCTCGCCTACCTCGGCGTGACCGTCACCGTCCCCCTGCTGGCCGTCGGGCTCGCCGCCGTGGCCGGCCCGGTCGGCCGCCGCACCGCCCCCCGCCCGGTGTGGGCCGTGCTGGCCGTGGCCCTCCTCCCGGTGCCGGTCGGTGTGTACGCCACCCACGTGGCGCCCCACCGCCTGCGGGTCGAGGAGGTCGCGGTGGCCGTCGACCCGGCCCGGGCCGGCGACGACGAGGTCCGCATCGCCGTCCTGGCCGACCTCCAGACGAACCGCGTCGGCGATCACGAGCGCCGGGCCGTCGACGAGGTCCTCGCCGCCGAGCCCGACGTGATCCTCCTCCCCGGCGATCTCTTCCAGGGCACCGACGCCGAGCTGGACGACGAGGTCGGCGCCCTGCGGGACCTGCTCGGCCGGCTGCGCGCCCCGCACGGGGTCTTCTTCGTCGAGGGCGACGTCGACGGCGGTGGCCACGCCCGGCGGGTGCTGGAGGGGACCGGCATCGAGGTGCTCGACGACGAGGTCACCGAGCTGGCGGTGGGCGATCGCACGCTGCGCATCGGCGGCACCGCCCTCGCCTACGGCAGCGCCGCCGCCGACGCCGTGCGGGCCGACCTCCTCGCCACCCCGGACGACGGTGCCGTCACCGTCCTGGTCAGCCATCGCCCCGACACCGTCCTCGGGCTGCCCGAAGGGTCTCGGGTCGACCTCACCGTCGCCGGCCACACCCACGGCGGCCAGGTGGTGATCCCCGGGTTCGGCCCGCCGGTCACGTTCACCGACGTGCCCCGGTCGGTGGCCCGGGGCGGCCTCCACGCCGTCGCCGGGAACCCGATCTACGTCTCGCCCGGCGTCGGGCTGGAGCGGGGGTCGGCCCCGCAGGTCCGTCTCTTCAGCCGCCCCGCCGTCGGCGTCCTGACCCTGCGCGACGCCTGATCCGGCTGCGGGGCCAGGCCCCGGCCGCCAGTAGGATCGACCGACCGCCATGGACCTCGACCGCCTCCGCAACATCTCGATCATCGCCCACATCGACCACGGGAAGACGACGCTGTCGGACCGGGTGCTCGAGAAGAGCGGCATCGTCTCGGCCCGCGACATGCGCGCCCAGTACCTCGACTCGATGGACCTGGAGCGCGAGCGCGGGATCACCATCAAGCTCCAGTCGGTCCGCATCCCGTGGCGCGACCACGTGATCAACCTGATCGACACGCCCGGGCATGTCGACTTCGGCTACGAGGTCAGCCGCAGCCTGGCCGCCTGCGAGGGCGTGGTGCTCCTGGTCGACGCGGCCCAGGGGATCGAGGCCCAGACGCTGGCCAACTGCTACCTCGCCCTCGAGAACGACCTCGAGATCGTGGCCTGCATGAACAAGATCGACCTCCCGGCCGCCGATCCCGATCGCTGCGCCACCGAGATCGAGAACGTCCTCGGCATCCCCGCCGAGGAGGTCCTGCGGATCAGCGCCAAGACCGGCGAGGGCGTCGAGGAGCTGCTCGACGCCGTGCTGGAGCGGATCCCCGCCCCCGAGGGCGATCCCGACGACCCGCTGCGGGCCCTGATCTTCGACTCGCACTTCGACCCCTACCGGGGCGTGGTCAGCTCGGTCCGGATCATGGACGGCACCATGCGCAGCGGGGCCAAGCTGCGGTTCATGCAGGCCGAGGCAACCCACGGGGCCGAGGAGATCGGCATCCGCAGCCCCGACAACCAGCCGGTGAAGGCGCTCGGCCCGGGCGAGACGGGCTACCTGATCGCCGGCATCAAGGACGTCGGCGCCGCCCGCTCCGGTGAGACCGTGACCGACACGGCCAACCCGGCCACCGAGGTGCTGGAGGGCTACCGCGACCCCAAGCCGATGGTGTTCTGCGGGCTGTACCCGATCGACGGCGACGAGTTCCCCGACCTGCGGGAGGCGCTGGAGCGGCTGCGGCTCAACGACAGCAGCTTCACCTACGAGCCCGAGAGCTCGGGCGCCCTCGGCTTCGGCTTCCGCTGCGGCTTCCTCGGCCTCCTCCACATGGAGATCGTGCGGGAGCGGCTGGAGCGCGAGTTCGACCTCAGCCTGATCGCCACCGCCCCCTCGGTGGAGTACCTGGTCCACACCAGCAAGGGCACGATCGTCGAGATCGACAACCCGTCGGAGATGCCCCCGATGGTCGAGGTCGACGGGATCGAAGAGCCCTGGCTCACCGTCAGCCTGCTCACCCCCACCGACTACACGGGCACGCTGATGGAGCTGTGCCAGAGCCGGCGGGGCGAGATGCAGAAGCTCGAGTACCTGTCGCCCGAGCGGGTCGAGCTCCGCTACCGCATGCCGCTGGCCGAGGTCGTCACCGACTTCTTCGACCAGATGAAGAGCCGCACCCAGGGCTACGCCAGCCTCGACTACGAGCCCGACGGCTACGGCCTCTCGGCCCTCGTGAAGGTCGACATCCTGCTCAACAGCCAGCCGGTCGACGCCTTCAGCATGATCGTCCACCGGGACAAGGCCGAGGACTACGGCCGCCGCATGTGCGAGAAGCTCAAGGAGCTGATCCCCCGGCAGCTGTTCGACGTCCCCATCCAGGCCGCCGTCGGGGGCCGGATCATCAGCCGCCAGACGGTGAAGGCCAAGCGCAAGGACGTCCTCGCCAAGTGCTACGGCGGCGACATCACCCGGAAGCGCAAGCTGATCGAGAAGCAGAAGGAGGGCAAGAAGAAGATGAAGTCGATCGGTCGGGTCGAGGTCCCCCA
>DASTYI010000137.1:0-12615 GCA_035765045.1 Iamia sp.
CCCCGGTGCCGTCGTCGGTCAGCCAGGCCCAGCCGGAGCCGAACTGGCCCATGGCGGCCTCGGTGAACTGCTTCTTGAACTCCTCGTAGGAGCCGAACGACGAGCCGATCTTGTCGGCGACCTCGCCGGTGGGCTCGCCGCCGCCGCCCGGGGCCATGCACTTCCAGTAGAAGCTGTGGTTCCAGTGCTGGCCGGCCTGGTTGAACAGCACGCCCTCGGAGTCCTTGATGATCTCCTCGAGGCTCTTGCCCTCGTCCGGCGTCCCCGCGACCAGCTCGTTGAGCTTGGTCACGTAGGCGTTGTGGTGCTTGCCGTGGTGGAGCTCCAGGGTCTCGCGGGAGATGTGGGGCGCCAGGGCGTCGAGGTCGTAGGGGAGGGGAGGCAGCTCGAAGGCCATCGGTGGATCCTCTGGTCGGGGTCTTGGTCAGGCTTGATGCTATTGCGTAGCATTCGCAACAAGACGTTCCGAGAGGAGGTTCCCCCCAGGTCAGCGGGGTCGCGGCCGACGCAGAGGCCACACCCGGCGCACCACCCGAGCGACCACGTCGTCCTCGGGGATGGCGCCCACCGACCAGGAGTCGACCCCGATGGCGGGGTTGTCCCGCTCGACCCACCACCCACCGTCGGTCCGGTGGGCGACCCGCTTGACGGCCACCGTGCCGTCGGGGAGCCGCACCACCGCCAGGCCACCGATCCTCGGCGGGGCGCCGTGCTGCACGAGCAGGCGATCGCCCTCGCGGAGCGTCGGCTCCATCGAGCGGCCTCGGACGACGGCGAAACCCCACATCAGGCACCAGCCAACCACCTGTGTCGCGCGCCGCGACACCGGGGATAGGGTCGCGTCCGTCCACCTACCGACGCGATCCCTCCGAGGACTCCCATGCTGAAGCGCCTGCTCGCCCCGACCATCGAGGTCCACGCCCACTGCGACCTCCCCTGCGGTGTCTACGACCCCGCCCAGGCCCGGATCGAGGCCCAGTCGGTCAAGGCCATCGCCGAGAAGATGGCGGACAACGACGACCCGGAGTTCACCACCCGGGCCATCCTGATCAAGGAGCAGCGCTCGGAGCTGGTCAAGCACCACCTGTGGGTGCTCTGGACCGACTACTTCAAGCCCCCCCACTTCGAGAAGTACCCGCAGCTCCACACCCTGATCAACGAGGCCACCAAGCTGGCCGGCGCCGGGGGCAGCAAGGGCAGCCACGACATCGAGGTGGCCGACAAGCTGCTGGCCAAGATCGACGAGATCGCCGAGATCTTCTGGGAGACCAAGAAGGCCTGACCGTCCCGGCCGTCAGTCCTCGGCGTCGCAGCGGGCGTCGAGGCTGACGGCGAGGACCTGGTCGCCGGTCGGGACCTCGTCGGCGTCGACCACGGCGGCCTCGCCCGCGGCCTGGATGCGGGCGCCGCGGATCCGGGCCGTCTCGACCTCCCCGGGGGCCTCGCCCTCGCCGCCCCGGCGGGCCCACGCCTCGTCGCCGAAGGCGGCCAGGTCGACGGTGTCCCACCCGAACAGGGTGAACCCGGTCGACCGGGGCACCCCGGTCTCGCCGTCGGACTCGACGCCGACGGTGGCCTGGAGCACCGCCCCCGACTCCGAGCGAGCGGCGAGGCGGAAGGTCTGCCCGTCGAGCCCGCACGCATCGACGGTGAAGGTCGTCGTGCGGCCGCCGACGGTCACCCGGGCGGTGCGGTCGGGGAAGGCCGGCTCCCGGCCGCAGCCCGCCAGCGCCCCCAGCAGCACGAGGGCGGGGGCCAGGCGACGCATGCCTCCAGGCTAGGGAGGGGCTACGCCGGGTCCTCGACGAGGAAGACGGGGACGCCGGGGCCGGCGGCCCGGAGGGCGTCCTCGGGCGAGGCGGCGTCGAGGCCGTCGAAGAAGCGCCCGACCTCCCACGCCCAGCGCTCCAGGTAGGCCCGGATCACCGCCACCTTGTGGTCGTCCTCGGGGAGCTCGAAGGCGCGGAAGGCCTCGGCCCGGCGGCCGACCCTCAGCTGGCCCCCGCCGGCGGCCCGCAGGTTGCGGACCCACTGGGTGTGGCCCCGGGGGGCGACGAGGTAGCGGTGGCCGTCGAGCTCGAGCAGGTTGACGACGGTCGAGCGGACCTCGCCGCTGGCGCGGCCGACGACGCGCAGCTCGCACGAGCCGGCCACGCTCAGGCCCCGCCGGGTGAGGAAGCGGGCCAGGCGGTTGGTCAGGTGGTCGGCCCGGCCGGGGACGAGGTAGCGGTCGGTGGGCGGTGCGGTGGCGGGCATCTCGGTCTCCGGTGCGGTTGAGAGAGCACTGCTCTCGGTTCCTGGCCATCATGGGCGCGCCGACGAGCCCAGTCAAGAGCAGTGTTCTCGAAACGTGCACGCGCTCTCGTCGGGCGGGCAGGATGGCGGCATGGCCAACGCCCCCATGACCGCCCGGGCCCGCGCCCGGGCCGAGCTGGTCGAGGAGATCAAGGCCGCCGGGCGGAGGCAGCTCCGCGAGGTCGGCGCCTCGGAGCTCTCGCTCCGGGCCGTGGCCCGCGAGCTGGGGATGGTGTCCTCGGCGGTGTACCGCTACTTCGCCAGCCGCGACGAGCTGCTCACCGCCCTGCTGGTCGACGCCTACGACGCCCTCGGCGCCGCCGCCGAGGAGGCGGCCGCCGACCGGCGCGGCGGCTTCGAGGCCCGCTGGGTCCGGGTCGCCACCGCCATCCGGGCCTGGGCCGTCGCCCACCCCCACGAGTACGCCCTGCTCTACGGCAGCCCCGTCCCCGGCTACCACGCCCCGGGCGACACCGTCCCCGCCGCCGCCCGCCCCCCGATCGCCGCCCTCGGTGTGGTCGCCGACGCCGTCGCCGCCGGCGAGGTCGACGAGAGCCGGACCGTCCCGATCCCCCGGGCCCTCCGGGCCGACCTGGCCCGGCTCCGGGCCGACGTCCCCGGCGACCTCCCCGACGAGGTCCTGGTCCGCTGCCTCTACGCCTGGACGCAGATCTTCGGCGGGCTCGGCTTCGAGCTCTTCGGCCACCTCCACAACGTCGTCGAGGCCTACGACGACCTCTTCACCCACCAGGCCCGCCGGGCCGCCCGCCTCGTCCTCCAGGGCTCGTGAGCGCGCTCGGCGAACCCTCAGCGACCTCCCGGCGCACCAGCCGGTCGGGCGGGGCAAGGTGATGCCCATGGACGACCACCACCACGACGACGACCGGCTCGACCGGGGCCTGGCGTTCGACGTCGGCACCCTGATGGCCCGCCGTCGGGCCCTGGTCCTGTTCGCCGGGGCCGGGGCTGGCGTGGCCCTGGCCGCCTGCGGCGGGGGCCGCGAGCCCGAGGGCACCCCCAGCTCCAGCTCGACCACGGCCTCCACGACGAGCACCACCTCGCCCGCCGACGGTCCTCCCGAGGGCGCCGGCGGCGGCCCGCCCGGTGGGGGGATGGGCGGGGCCGAGACGGCCTCGTCGGACGACCCGAACGCCATCCCGAACGAGACGGCCGGCCCCTACCCCGCTGACGGCTCCAACGGCCCCGACGTGCTGCTGGAGAGCGGGATCGCCCGCTCCGACATCACGGCCAGCTTCGGGTCCTCGACCACCGTGGCCGAGGGCGTCCCGCTGACGATCGCCCTCACGGTCACCGACTCCACCACCAGCGACCCGCTCCCCGGCCACGCCGTCTACCTCTGGCACTGCGATCGCGAGGGCCGCTACTCGATGTACTCCGAGGGGGTCGAGGGCGAGAACTACCTGCGGGGCGTGCAGGAGGCCGACGCCGACGGCGTGGTCACGTTCACCAGCGTGGTCCCGGGCTGCTACGCCGGCCGCTGGCCCCACGTGCACTTCGAGGTCTACGAGAGCCTGGCCGTCGCCACCGCCTCGGGCGACATCGTCGCCACCTCCCAGCTCGCCCTCCCCCAGGACGTGTGCGAGACGGTCTACGCCACCGAGGGCTACGAGCAGAGCGTCGAGAACCTGTCCCAGGTCTCGCTGGAGAGCGACGGCATCTTCAGCGACGGCTCCGACACCCAGATGGCCGCCACCACCGGCTCGGTCGGGCCGGGCTACACCGCCACCCTCACCGTCCCCGTCACCACCCCCTGACCCCGTACTGGCGATCAGATCCGACGGGAAACCGTCGGATCCGATCGCCGGTTCGCTCGTAGGGTCGGGGCGTGGGCACCAGCTTCGGGGCGGAGACGGCGGTCGAGCGGGTCGGGGAGGGGCGCTACGCCGGCGAGATCCACCCGGTCTGGGTGCTCCGCCCGATGCCGCAGGGCGGGCTGGTCACCGCCATCGCCCTCCGGGCCCTCGAGGCCGAGCTCGACGACCCGACCCAGACCCTCCGCACCCTGCACACCACCTTCGCCGCCCAGGTCGCCGCCGGGCCGGTCGAGGTCGACGTCGAGGTGCTCCGCCGGGGCCGGTCGATGTCGCACCTGCGGGGCGAGATCCGCAACCCGGGGGCGGCCCGGGGCCACCTGACGACGGCGATCTTCGGCGGGCCCCGCAAGGGGTTCGACTTCGTCGACCTGGCCGTGCCCGACGGCGTGCCCCACCCCGACGACTGCCCGTCGTTCCGCGACCCGCCCCCGCCGGACGCCGGGCCCCGCTTCCCCCCGCTGCCGATGTGGGACGAGCGGGTCGAGGGCCGCGCCGCCATCGGCACGCCGCCGTGGGAGGACGCGGCCCGGACCTCCAGCCTGCGCTGCGCCTGGTACCGCTACGACGACCCGCCCGTCGGCGCCGACGGCACCACCGACCCGCTCGCCGCCGTGGTCGTGGCCGACACGATGCCGGGCGCCGTCGGGGAGCGGGTGGGACCGTCGGACGAGATGTGGTTCTCGCCCAGCGTCGACCTCACCTTCCACCGGACCGGGGAGTGGCGGTCGGAGTGGATCCTCGGCGTCAACACCGCCCGCTGGGCCGGCGACGGCTACGCCTCGGTCGACATGGCCCTGTGGGACCTGGGCGACGACTGCCGGTCCGAGCCGCACCTGGTCGCCTACGCCACCCAGCTCTGCCTCTTCACCTTCCTGCCCCCGGGCTGACGTCACGCTCGGGCCGCGGGGACGCCGCCCCGGGCCGAGGTCACGCAGGGGGGCTCCCGGCCTGGTTGACTCTCCCGCCGTGGGCATCCGGGGCATGGGGGAGCGGTACACGCGACCGGACTGGGTCCGGCGCCTCAACGCCATGGGCGACGCCGTCGGCGGGGCGGTGCGGATGGTGCCGCTGGTCGCCGACCACCTGCTCGACCACACCCGGGCCACAACCGGCGTCGATGACCCGGGCGACCTCGGCGACGGCGACTGGGAGGGCCGGCTGCGGGCCCTGGTCGACGCCGTCAACGGGAGCGACCTCCACGTCGTGGGCCGGATGCTCACCCGCGAGGAGCTGCTGCGCGGCCTCCGCACCCGCTTCCTGATCGGCGAGCGCTGGCGGCGCGACCCGTCGATCGCCGACGAGGTCGTCGAGGCCCCGATCGTCGTCACCGGGCCGGCCCGCTCGGGCACGACGATCCTCTTCGAGCTGCTCGGGCTCGACCCGGGGCTGCGGACCCCGATCGCCACCGACGTGCTCCACCCCGTCGTCCCCACCGGCACCACCCCCGAGCAGGTCACCGCCATGACCGAGTGCGAGCAGGAGCTGTGGGCCGACGTGCAGCCCGAGTTCGCCGGGATGCACGAGCTGCGTTCGGACCTCCCGGTCGAGTGCATCACGATCTGCGCCCCGTCCTTCGCCGGCAACCACTGGCCGATGCTGCTCTCCGACCTCGGCGGCTGGGCCCCGGACGTCGGGGCCGACCTGGCCTGGCACGGCGCCGTCCTCCGGACCGTGCAGCACGGCCAGCCGCCCAAGCGCTGGCTGCTCAAGACGCCGGGCTACCTGATGATGCTCGACGACCTGCTGGCCGCCTACCCCGACGCCTGCATCATCCAGACCCACCGCGACCCGGCCCGGACGATGCCCTCGACGGTGAGCACGGTGGCGATGATCCAGTGGCTGCGCAGCGACCACGTCGCGCTCGACGTCGTCGCCCCGCTGGTCGGCACCCTGTTCGCCGACGCCCTCACCACCGTGGGCCGGCGCCGGCTCGACGGCACGCTGGCCGCCCCCTTCGGCGACCTCCGCTTCGCCGACCTGATGGCCGACCCGGTGGCCGCCGTCGCCGGTGCCTACGCCGGGATCGGCCGGGAGCTGGTGCCCGAGCACGCGGCGGCGATCGAGGCCTACGTGCGCGACAAGCCCCGGGGCCAGCACGGCGCCCACCGCTACACCGCCGAGGACTGGGGCTTCGACCCCGACGCCCTCCACGCCGAGCTGGCCGAGTACATGGCCCAGTTCGGGATCGAGCCGGAGACCTGAGCCGATGACGCAGGCGCAGGACGCCTGGGCCGAGCTGCTGGCCACGCTGGCCGAGGTCGGCGAGCGCTTCGCCGGCGAGGAGTGGGGCCTGACCGACCCGACCGACGTGGCCGAGGGGCTGCGGGTGATCCTCCACCACCTCGGCACCGGCATCGAGACCCAGCTCGAGCAGGACGCCGCCCACCCGACCCTCCGCCCGATCGTGACGCCGTGGCGCAAGGCCCTCGGCGACAACGCCGACGCCATGTACCACGACGCCCGGATCGACCCCCGGGGCACCTACCGGCTCCGGGGGCGGACCGGCGGCGCCGCCTACGTGTCGATCACCGTCGAGGCCGGGGCCGAGGAGGGCGCCTTCCCCACCGGCACCGTCGGCGTCCTCAACGACACCGCCTTCGACGTGGCCCCCGACGGCAGCTTCGAGATCACCGTGGGCGGGCCCTCGCCCGCCGGGCCCGAGCGGCCCGGCACCGACGAAGGAGGTGCCGAGAGCGGGGAAGCAACGGGACCGCGGGGTTGGCTCCCGCTGGCGCCCGATGCCTCCCGCCTCACCGTGCGCCACTACTGGGAGGCGGAGGCGCCGCCGGCCACCCCGCCCGCCCCCGACCTGGGGCTGGCCATCGAGCTGGTCGCCGGCGACGTCCCCGCCGCCCCCCGGCCGCCGAGCGACGCCTCGGTCGCCGTCGCCATCCGCCGCATGGCGACCTACGTCCGGGGCCGGACCCTCGACGTCATCGCCAAGCCCGGCGAGGGCGACCCGCCCGCCTTCGTGTCCCGCATCCCCCACGTGTTCCCGCCGCCGACGCTGCCCGGCACCCACGCCCTCGCCGCCGCCGACGCCCACTACTCGATGGCGCCGTACCTCCTCGGCCCCGACGACGCCCTGGTGATGACGCTGGCGTCGTGGCCGACGTGCCGGCTGGCCAGCGTCTCGCTCTGGAACCGCCAGATGCAGACCTTCGACTACCTGCGGGGCCGGGTCAGCCTCAACCGGGCCCAGGCCGTGCCCGAGCCCGACGGGTCGATCCGCATCGTCCTGGCCCACCGCGACCCGGGCGTCCCCAACTGGATCACCACCGAGGGCCGGCCCTTCGGCCTCCTCTTCTGGCGCTTCTTCCTGGCCGAGGGGCCGATCGCCACGCCGACGGCCGAGGTGGTGCCGGCAGACTCCCTGGCATGACCGTCCGCCCGGCGACCATCGACGACGTCCCCCGGATCCTCGAGCTGATCCACGCCCTCGCCCTCTACGAGCGCGAGCCCGACGCCGTCGAGGCCACCGAGGGAGACCTGGTCGCCGCCCTGTTCCCGCCCTCGGCCACCCCGACCGCCCACGCCCACGTGGCCGAGGTCGACGGCGAGGTCGTGGGGATGGCGCTGTGGTTCGTGTCGTTCTCGACGTGGACGGGGCGCAACGGGATCTGGCTGGAGGACCTCTTCGTCCAGCCCGAGCACCGCGGCGCCGGCCTCGGTCGCCAGCTGCTGGCCGCCCTGGCCCGGGTCTGCGTCGAGCGGGGCTGGCGCCGCCTGGAGTGGTGGGTCCTCGACTGGAACGAGCCCAGCATCGACTTCTACCGGCGCATCGGGGCCACCCCCGAGGACGAGTGGACCCGCTACCGCCTGGCCGGCGACGCCCTCACCGCCCTCGCCGCCCCCTGACCCCCCAACTTTGGACGGCAACCCGCCCCATGCGGCGGGTTCCGTCCAAAGTTGGGGGTCGGTGGTGAACCACCGCGCCGAAAGGTCGACCTGTCAGGGGAGCGGCCACTCGACGGCGGCCTTGGCCAGGGCCACGGCGAGGGCCCGGGTCGGGGCCGAGAGGCCGTCGCGGTCGGGGGGCGGCGACAGCGGGGAGGTGCCCCGGACTCGGGGCGGGAGCTCGAGCTGGACGCCTCCGCCCGGCGGGAGGTTGACCGGGTTGTCGGGGTGCAGGCCGCGGAGCCCGTCGGGGATGGCGTCGAGGTCGTCGCGCACCTCGTGGTCGGGGAGGGCGGCGCGCAGGTGGCCGGCGACGTGGGCGGCGAGCGGCCGGTTCGACCCTCCGGCCAGCAGCGTGGTCCACATCCCCTCGCGGCCGTAGCCGTGGACGGTGACGACGACCTCGACGTGGTCGAGGAAGCGGGCCAGGGTGGGCGAGGCCGCCGGGGTGAAGGCGGTCGACGGGAGGTGGGGGGCGTCGGCGGGGTGGAGGACGGCGTAGTACGAGGCGCCGGCGAGGGTGGCGGCCAGCGAGGCGACCACGTCGGTCCGCTCCTCCAGCCGGCCGCCGTGGAAGGCCATGAAGCCGAACCGCGAGCGGATCTCGACCTGCTCCTCGACGCCGGGGTGGGCCAGCAGGGCGGCGAGGTCCATGGCCGCCACCCTGCCATGTCGCCCGGCCCGGCGGGAGCGGCGGCGAACCGGTGGGGGACGGTGGCTGATCGTTGGCTGAACGGTCGGTTCCGCCGGGCCCGCTCCGGGTTCCCCCACCCCGCCGGTGTGGCTAGCGTGCGGCTCCCTGTGGCCTCGCCCGACGCGTCCCCCCGCCCCCGAGGCCTCGGTCTGGTCGTCGCCGCCATCGCCGGCCTCGTCCTGACCTTCGGCGGGCTGTGCGGCGTCGGGCCCACCAGCCTCTCGCTGCTCGCCGTGTCGGGCACCCAGACGCCCACCCCCGACGACGCCCGCAGCCAGGTCCCGGTCCCGACCGCCGCCGAGGTGGCCGAGCCGGCCCGGCGCCGGGTCGTGGTCCGCTCGGGGCTCCGGGGTGGCCGGGCCCTCGTCGGCCGGGCCCGCCGGGCCGTCGGCACCTGGGCCGCCGGTGTCGTGGCCCGCCGGGGGCCGCCGCCGCTGCGCGGTCCTCCCCTCCTCGTGGCCTGACGCGCCGCCCGGACCGTCCGGGCAGCACCTCACCCCACGAGAGCCATGACCACGACACCTCCAGCGGACAGCGCCGAGACCCCGTCCGACGGGCCCCCCGGCGGCCAGGGCCGTCACGGCCACCACGGCCCGACCGGCGGCACCGCCGCCCTCGCCCTCGCCGCCCTCGGCATCGTCTTCGGCGACATCGGCACCAGCCCGCTCTACGCCCTGCGGGAGACCTTCGAGGGCCACGGCCACGAGCTCCACGTCAACGAGGTCAACGTGATGGGCGTCCTGTCGCTCATCACCTGGTCGCTGATCATCGTGATCTCGATCAAGTACCTGGCCTTCGTCATGCGGGCCGACAACGAGGGCGAGGGCGGCATCCTCGCCCTCACCGCCCTGCTGCGGCGTGACGGCGAGGCCTGGTCGGGGCGGCGCAAGCTGCTCCTGCTCGTCGGCCTGTTCGGCACCGCCCTGCTCTACGGCGACGCCGCCATCACCCCGGCCATCTCCGTGCTGTCGGCGGTCGAGGGCGTGACCGTCCAGGCCCCGGACCTCGAACCGGCGGTGCTGCCCATCGCCGTGGCCATCCTGGTCGGGATCTTCGCCTTCCAGCACCGGGGGACGTCGGCCATCGGCCGGATCTTCGGGCCGGTGATGGTGGTGTGGTTCAGCGTGCTGGCGATCCTCGGCGTCAGCCACATCGTCGACAACCCGGGCGTGCTCGAGGCGATCAACCCGCTCTACGCCGTCGACTACTTCCGGGAGAACACCTTCACCGGCTTCCTCGCCCTGGGCTCGATGTTCCTGGTGGTCACCGGGGGCGAGGCCCTCTACGCCGACATGGGCCACTTCGGGCGGCGCCCGATCCAGGCCGCCTGGTTCATGGGCGTGCTGCCGGCCCTGCTCCTCAGCTACTACGGCCAGGGCGCGCTGCTGCTGGCCGAGCCCGACGCCATCGAGAACCCGCTGGTGCGCTCGGCGCCCGAGTGGGGCCGCTACCCGATGGTGGTGCTGGCCACGATGGCCACGATCATCGCCAGCCAGGCGCTGATCTCGGGCGTGTTCTCGCTGACGATGCAGGCCATCCAGCTCGGCTACGCGCCCCGGCACCGGATCCGCCACACGTCGGCCTCGGCCTTCGGGCAGGTCTACATCCCGGTCATCAACTGGGCCCTGATGATCGCCTGCATCGCCCTGGTGATCGGGTTCCGGAGCTCGGCCCGGCTGGCCGCCGCCTACGGCCTGGCCGTCACCTCGACGATGGTGATCACGGCGATCCTCTTCTACTTCGTGCTGCGGGAGCGGTTCGGCTGGGCCAAGTACGCGGCGCTGGCGCTGTGCGGCGGTTTCCTGGTGGTCGACGCGTCGTACCTGGGCGCCAACGTCTTCAAGATCCCGTCGGGCGGCTGGTTCCCGATCGTGGTCGGCGGGGCCATGTTCACCCTGATGACCACCTGGTTCACGGGCCGGGCGATCGTCGCCGAGCTGATGCACCGCAACGACCTGCGGCTGACCGACTACGTCGAGGGGCTCCAGCGGTCGAGCCACCCGCCCCGCCGGGTCGACTCGACCGCCGTCTACCTGTTCTCGTCGCCCGGGCTGACGCCGCCGGCGATGATCGCCAACGTCCGCCACAACGACGTCCTCCACCAGACGACGATCGTGCTGTCGATCGAGACGGCGCTTGCGCCCCGGATCCTCCCCGCCAAGCGCTCGGTGGTGACCGACCTGGGCGACGGGATCTACCAGGTGATCCTCCGCTACGGCTTCATGGAGGACCCCGACGTGATGCAGGGCCTGCGCGAGGGTCAGGTCTCGAAGCTCGGGCTCGACCCGACCACGGCCGCCTTCATCCTCGGCGCCGAGTCGGTGCGCGCCACCCCGGGCTCGGGCATGGCGATCTGGCGGGAGCACCTGTTCGTCTTCCTCAGCCGCAACGCCACGCCGGCGGCCTCGTACTTCGGCCTGCCCCCCGATCGCACCATCACCATCAGCCGCTCGGTCGAGATCTGAGCCTCATCGGGCGGTGCGGGCCCGAGCTCGATGCTCCACCCGGGTCGGTGGACGACCCGGTGGTGCCAGCGGCAGAGGAGGACGAGGTTGTCGGGCTTCGTCTCGCCGCCGTCGATCCAGTGGTGGATGTGGTGGGCGTCGGTGCGGTGGACGGTTCGGTCGCAGCCGGGGAACCGGCATCCGTGGTCGCGGAGGGCGAGGACGGTGAACAGCGCCGCTGAGACGGTGCGGGTGGCCCGCCCGTAGTCGAGCACCGATCCGTCGCTGCGGGTGATGACCCGGTGGACGTTCGCATCACAGGCGAGCCGCCGTGCATCCGCGGCGGTGATCGGCGTCCCGTCGTCGAACGATCCCTGCCCGCGCCCGTCGGTGAGGGCGTCGAGGCCGATGGTGACGTTGTGGTGCGGCCGGTGCCGCCCGCCGACCTTGGCGGTCTGGTGGTCGAGGTAGTGCGTCGCCACCTCTGCCAGCGCATCATGCCGACGCTGCGGCAGGCTGCGGGTGTCGTCCTCGGCCTTGGCGCCCATCGCCAGCCGAAGTGCGGCCTCCACGGCGTGGTACGCCTCCGGCTCCAAGTTCGCATCCAGGCGCCCGCCGTTCAGGGTCGGGGAGAGGTGCGCCGAGCGGTCCGGGTCCGGTTCGGACGGGTCGTCGGCGAGCAGCTCGCGTGCGTGGGCCGCCCACGTCTTCATCGCCGTCACCGCGGCGCCGACCTCCACCCGCCCCAGGACCGGGACGAGGTCGTCCTCCTGCTGAGCGAACAGCTCCACGGTCCGGTCGTTCAGGTTCGCCACCACCGCAGCGACATGCCCGCCCGACACGGTGCCGGACAGCCACGCCTCCCGCAGGACCGGCAACCGTCGCAACCGCCGCGCCGTCTTGGCCAGACGGGCGGCATCGGAGGCGGTCATCGGTCCCCGGACCCGCAACCACGCCGCCAGTGACGCGCACCCCTCCGCAGTGTCCCACTCGTTGGTGTCGTCGAACGCGCAGACCGCGACGGTGATCTTCGCCTCCAACCGATCCCGCACCGCCAACACCGCAGCGAGCCCGTCCGCGTCGACGGGCACATCCAGTGCCTCGACTGCGGTGGCGAGCTCTTCGATCATGACCCGTCTCCTACCCACTAAACGGGAACCCCATGCCTCTCAACCCAACGAATCCCGAAGATTCCCGCCTCAACGCCCTGCTCCCGCCCCCCGACCCCGCCCCCCGGCGCCACCCGCCGAGGCACCCCGCCCCGCCACCCGGCCGACCCCCCGCGACAACCGCACCCCACCACCGCCACCCCTACGACCGACGCACCCCAGACCCGAGTCGATCGCCCGCGCCCACCCGCACCGCCGCCGCCCCAGCGTCGGTCGACCACGCCAATCCCCTGCGAGCCGATCGCCCGCGCCCAGCGGTCACCGTCGCACCAGCCATCGGT
>DASTYI010000138.1:0-20491 GCA_035765045.1 Iamia sp.
TACCAGGCCTACTACGACCGTCACGCGACGCCCGACTCGCCCGCGATCCGCGGCAAGGACCCGCTGATCGTGCTCGTGCCGGGTGTCGGCATGTTCTCCTTCGGCAAGGACAAGCAGACCGCACGCGTCGCCGGCGAGTTCTACGTCAACGCCATCAACGTCATGCGGGGCGCCGAGGCGCTGTCGACCTACGCCCCGATCCCGGAGTCGGAGAAGTTCCGCATCGAGTACTGGGCGCTCGAGGAGGCGAAGCTCGCTCGGCTCCCGGCACCGAAGCGCCACGCCGGCCGCATCGCCCTGGTCACCGGAGCGGCGAGCGGCATCGGCAAGGCGATCGCCACCCGCCTCGCCGCCGACGGGGCGTGCGTGGTCGTCGCCGACCTCGACGCCGGCGCAGCAGTCGAGACCGCCGCCGGGCTCGGAACCGCGGACGTCGCGGTCGGGGTCGCGGTCGACGTGACCGACGCCGACGCGGTGCAGCGGGCCGTGGACGCAACCGTGCTGGCGTTCGGCGGGATCGACCTGGTCGTGAACAACGCCGGGCTGTCGATCTCCAAGCCGCTGCTCGACACCACCGAGGCCGACTGGGACCTCCAGCACGACGTCATGGCCAAGGGCAGCTTCCTGGTCGCCCAGGCCGCCGCCCGGGTGATGATCGCCCAGGGGCTCGGTGGCGACATCGTCTACGTCTGCTCCAAGAACGGCGTGGTCGCCGGGCCGGCGAACGTGGCCTACGGGGCGGTCAAGGCCGACCAGGCCCACCAGGTGCGGTTGCTGGCCGCCGAGCTGGGCGAGTTCGGCATCAAGGTCAACGGGGTCAACCCCGACGGCGTGGTGCGCGACAGCGGCATCTTCGCCGGCGGCTGGGGGGCCCAGCGGGCGGCCGTCTACGGCGTGCCCGAGGAGGAGCTGGGCGCCTTCTACGCCCAGCGCACCCTGCTCAAGCGCGAGGTGCTGCCCGAGCACGTCGCCAACGCCGTCGTCGCCCTCACCTCGGCGCAGTTCAGCCACACCACCGGGCTCCACGTCCCCGTCGACGCCGGCGTCGCCGCCGCCTTCCTCCGCTGACGCGGTGAGCGCCCGGGTCTTCGGCGCCGTCGACATCGGCGCCTCGGGCGGTCGGGTGATCGCTGGCGTGGTCGACGACGGTCGGGTCGAGCTGGTGCCGGTCCACCGCTTCCCCAACGGCGTCGTCGAGCACGAGGGCCACCTGCGCTGGGACCTCGGCCGTCTCGTCGACGAGGTGGAGGCCGGCCTGCGGTCCCTCGGCCGGCGCTTCCCCGCGGTCGAGTCGATCGGGATCGACACCTGGGCCGTCGACTACGCCCGGCTGGGCGACGACGGCGCGCCGGTCGACGACCCCATCGCCTACCGCGACGACCGCACCGCCGAGGCCGTCGAGGCCGTCCACGCCGCCGTGCCGCCCGCCGGGCTGTTCGCCCGCAACGGCCTCCAGCACCTGCCCTTCACCACCCTCTACCAGCTGGCCGCCGACCGGGCCGCCGGCCGCACCGCCGGGTCGGTGGTCCTCCTGCCCGACGTGCTGGCCCACCGCCTGACCGGCGCCCTCGCCACCGAGGTCACCAACGCCTCCACCACCGGCCTCCTCGCCGTCGAGCGTACGGACGGTGCCAGGCACCGTCCGTACGCTCGCCCGTCGTGGGACCCGGAGCTGCTGGCCCTGGCGGGCGTCACCGCCGCGCAGCTCCCACCGCTGGAGGAGCCGGGCACGGTGCGGGGGCCGGTGCGGCCCGACCTCGGCCTCCCGGCGGGGTGCGTGGTCACCACCGTGGGGTCGCACGACACCGCCTCGGCCGTCGTCGCCGTGCCCGCCACCACCGGCCGGTCCGCCTACGTGATCAGCGGGACGTGGTCGCTGGTCGGCGTCGAGACCGCCGCCCCGGTGCTGACCGAGGCGGCCCGGCTCGCCGGGTTCAGCAACGAGGCCGGCGTCGACGGGCGCACCCGCCTCCTCCGCAACGTCGGCGGGCTGTGGCTGCTCCAGGAGTGCCTGCGGGAGTGGGGCGACGTCGCCCTCGACGCGGTGCTCGACGACGCCGCCGCGGTGGCGCCCGGGGGGCCCACGATCGACGTCGACGACCCGGGCCTCATCCCGCCGGGCCGCATGCCCGCGCGCATCGCCGCCGCCGGCGGGCCCGCGGCGGGCGACCGGGCGGCGCTCGTGCGTTGCATCCTCGACTCGCTCGCCGCCGCCCACGCCCGCACGATCGACGCCGCCGCGACGCTGACCGGGCGCCCGGTCGACGTCGTCCACGTCGTCGGCGGCGGCTCGCAGAACGCCCTGCTCTGCCAGCTCACCGCCGACGCCTGCCACCGCCCGGTGGTCGCCGGCCCGGTCGAGGCCACCGCCCTCGGCAACGTCCTCGTCCAGGCGCGCGCCCACGGCGCCCTGTCGGGCACGCTGGAGGACCTCCGCGCCGTCGTCGCCGCCAGCACCCCCCTCCGCACGTTCCACCCCCGGGAGACCCCGTGAGCGACCGTCCCTCGATCCGGCGGATGCCGGCGACCCTGCGGTCGGTCGTCCGGTTCCAGCGACCCGAGGTCGACCCGGTCGAGCGCCGGTTGGCCCGGGCCGCCTCGGTCGCCGACCTGCGCCGGATCGCCCAGCGCCGGCTGCCCGGGGGCGTGTTCGACTACATCGACGGCGGCGCCGAGGACGAGCGCACCCTCGCCGCCAACCAGGACGCCTTCGCCCGCACCGGGTTCCGTCCCCGGGTGCTGCGCAACGTGGGCGAGGTCACCATCGCCACCTCGATCCTCGGGCGCCCGGCCGCCTACCCCCTCGTCCTCGCCCCCACCGGGTTCACCCGCATCGCCGACCCCGACGGCGAGCTGGCCGTCGCCCGGGCCGCGGCGCGGGCCGGGCTGCCCTACACCCTGTCGACCCTGAGCACCCGCTCGATCGAGGAGGTCCGGGCCGCTGCGCCCACCGGTCGCCTCTGGTTCCAGGTCTACGCCTGGCGCGACCGGGGCCTGGTGGAGGAGATGGTGCGGCGCTGCGCGGCGGCGCGGTACGAGGCCCTCGTCCTCACCGTCGACACCGCCGTGCTCGGCCGGCGCGAGCGCGACGTCCGGCGGGGCTTCTCGCTCCCGCCGACGATCGGCCCCGGCACCTTCGTCGACGGCGCCCTCCACCCGGCGTGGACGTGGGCCTTCGTCCGCAGCGAGCCGATCCGGTTCGCCAACGTGGTCGGTCGCGACGTCGGTGACGGGGCCTCGCCGGTGACCCTGTCGGACTACATCGGCACCCAGTTCGACCCCGGGCTGTCGTGGTCCGACGTCGACTGGCTGCGCTCGGTGTGGGACGGCCCGATCGTCGTCAAGGGGATCCAGACCGTCGCCGACGCCCGGCTGGCCGCCGACGCCGGCGTCGAGGCCATCGCCCTCTCGAACCACGGCGGGCGCCAGCTCGACGGGGCCCCGGCGATCTTCGACCTCGTTGCCCCGGTGGCCGACGCCGTCGGCGACCGGCTGGAGGTCATCTGCGACGGCGGGGTGCGGCGGGGGAGCGACATCGCCAAGGCGGTCGCCGCCGGGGCCACCTGCGCCATGGCCGGCCGGGCCTACCTCTACGGGCTCGGGGCGGCGGGGGAGCGGGGCGTCGACCGGGTGCTCGGCTGGTTCGCCGACGACCTGCACCGCACCCTCGCCCTCCTCGGCTGCACCACCGTCGCCGACCTCGGCCCCGACCTCCTCGCCTAGATCTCCCCCGGGGGGGTGCAAGGTTCCGGCACCCGGACCACTCTTCCTCCCCATGAGCGCGGTGGAGGGGAGGATGGACGTCGACGACCTGTACCAGGCGTCGGCGGCCCGGATGCTCACGACGGCGTGGATGCTGTTGGGCAACCGCCACGCCGCCGAGGATGCTGTCCAGGAGGCCTTCGCCAAGCTGGCGGGCCGGGACACCTCCGCCGTACGCGAGCCGGAGGCCTACCTCCGCACCGTGGTCGTCAACGAGTGCCGCAGCGTGATGCGCCGGCGCCAGCAGCTCGCCGACGACCCCGTCGCCGAGGGCGTCCACCTCGATCGCAGCGACCTGGAGATGCGGGACGCCCTGGCCCGCCTGAGCCCCAAGCGGCGGACCGCCGTCGTGCTCCGCTTCTACGAGGACATGAAGGTCGAGGACATCGCCGAGCTGATGGGCTGCCGGCCGGGGACGGTGTCGTCGTTGCTCCACCGGGCCCTCCGAGACCTGCGGGCGGTGATCGCCGATGCCCGAGCTCCCCGAGGACCGCCTCCGGGCCCGCCTCGCCCGCTACGCCACCGCCCTCGACGACGCCGCCGAGACGCCCGCCCCCCGGCCCCGCCACCTCACCGTGGTCGACACCCCCGCCGAGGGTGCCGCGGCTGGCGGCCCCGCCCGCGACCGTCGCCGGCGGGGACCGGGGGTGCGGGTCGCCGCCGCCCTGCTCGCGGTGGGGCTGGTCGGCGGGACGGCCTGGGCCGCCACCCGGCCGGTCGTCCCGTCGACCACGGCGACGACCGAGCGGGGCTGGGCCGACGACGATGTGGTGCGCCCCGAGGACCGCCCCTCGGCCTTCGCCGCCCTCGACGGCACCTGGCCACTGCCGGCCGGCGGGTCGCTGCGCTTCGTGATCGACCGTCCGACCGACGCCTCGACGACGTTCGCCGCCTTCCGCCGACGGCTGGCCCACACCGCCTCCTGCCTCTGGCTCCGCCACGCCCTCGAGGAACCCGACCTCGGCGCCGGCGAGCGGGCGACGATCGCCACCATCCCCGGCTGGCCGGGCCGGCGCGAGGCGGCCGTGCCGGTCGCCGACCGCCGCGCCCTCCAGGGGGCGGTCGACGCCGCCCTGGCCGGTGACCGGGATCGGCTTCGCGCTCACCTGGTGGAGAGCTGCGCCGGGACGGCGACCGGGCTCGGCCTGCCCGAGGTCGGCGGCGCGTGGCTGCGCCCCGCCGACGGCACGCCCGCCGACGCCCCGCCGGTCGTCGCCGACGGCCCCGCCGTGGCCGTCGCGCCGGCGGCCATCGGGGGGTGGGCCGCCATCGCCGAGCGGCTCGGCCCGGACGTCACCGTCGCCGGCGCCGTCCGCCTGCCCGATGGCGGGTACCACGTCGCCCTCGGCCTGCCCGGCGCCGTCCGGCTCTCGCTCACCATCGCCACGGTGGACGGCCCCGTCGCCCTCCCCGTCGCCGAGGACATCTTCGCCGCCGGTCACGCCGTCGGCCCCGACGGGGTCGAGGTCTACGCCGGGCCCGTCGGCGACGACGCCACCGTCGCCCATGTCGTCGGACCCCGCGGCCGCGCCCTCATCCTCAGCGCCGACGCCGGGCCCGACCAGCTGGCGCCCCTCCTGGGCGACCTCGCCGCCCTCGCCCTCGACCTCCACACCGCCGCATGGCCCCGGTGACCCGCCGCCGCCTCGTCCTCGTCGCCGTGGTCTCAGTGCTGGCCGTCGTCGCCGGTCTCGTCGTGGCCGTGAACCGGGATCGCCGCTCGGGGGCCGGCGGGCCCGGGACCGAGACGGTCGTGATCGAGGCCCCCCGGGGCCGGATCCTCGACCGCACCGGCGAGGTGCTCGTCGAGGACGGGACCGTGCTCCAGGTCCGGGCCGATCGGGCCACCTTCGCCGCCGCCGACGGGGCGGCGCGCTCCGCCCTCCTCGAGGCGCTGGCGGAGGTCCTCGCCACCGACCGGTCCCGCCGCCCGCTCTCGGCCGGCGTCGTCGGTGGCGTGCCGATCAGCACCGGCTCGCTCGGGGAGCGGCTCGACGGCGCCGAGCGGACCGCCGTCCTCGCCACCGGCATCGACGAGGCGACCCGCGCCGCCATCGAGGGCGACCCGGACCGCTTCCCCGGCATCACCGTCGAGGCCATCGGCGCCCGCACCTATCCGTACGGCCCGCTGGCCGCCCACGTCCTCGGCTACCTCGGACGGGCCTCCGAGGAGGAACGCGAGCGCCACGACCTGCCCGACGGCGTCGAGATGGTCGGCAAGACCGGCGTCGAGCGCACGTGGGACGCCGAGCTGCGGGGCGAGCCGGGTCGGGTCGTCTACCAGCTCGACGACAGCGGCCGGCGGGTACGCGAGCTGACCGACCTGCGCACCGACCCGACCCCGGGGCGGGACGTCCACCTGACGATCGACATCGACCTCCAGTACCTCGCCGAGAAGGGGCTCGCCGCCGAGGTCGAGCGGCGGCGAGGGGTGGTGGACCCCGGCTGCCCCGGCGCCGGTGGCTGCGACCCGCCGGGCGCGGCGGCGGTGGCCGTCGACCCTCGCGACGGTGCGGTCCTGGCCCTGGCGTCCTACCCGACCTACGACCCGATGCTCTTCGCCGGCGGGGTGTCCCGCGCTGACTGGGCTGTGCTGCTCGACGAGGCCGGCGACCACCCGCTGCTCGACCGGGCCAGCGCCGGCCAGGTCGCCCCCGGGTCGACGCTCGAACCGTTCACGGCGCACGCCTTCCTCGCCGAGGGGTTGGTCACGCCGGACGAGGTCTACGAGGACACGGGCGTCCACCGCTTCACCGCGGACTGCCCCGTCGAGCCGGCCGACGAGCGCTGCTCGGCCAGCAACGCCGGCTCGGTGGCGCACGGGCCCGTCGACCTGGAGGACGCCCTCCGGGTCTCGTCCGACACCTACTTCCACGCCCTCGGCCAGGAGGCTTGGGAGGCCAAGGACCGCATCGGTGACGACGCCGTCCCGCGCGATCTGGTGGCGTGGGGCTTCGGGACCCGCACCGGGATCGACCTGGCGGGCGAGGCGGCCGGGCGGATCCCGACACCCGAATGGCTGCGTGCCTTCGCCGAGCAGCTCCATCCCGACGACCCCGCCCGGGCCGAGGAGGCCGGCCGCTGGACCGCCCGCACCAGCGGCACCCTGGCCACCGGCCAGGGCGACGTCCTCGTCACCCCGATCCAGCTGGCCACCGCCTACGCCGGCCTGGCCAACGGCGGCACCCTCTGGCGCCCCCACCTCGTCCTTCGCACCACCGACCCCGCCCCTGCCTCGCCCTCCGAGTCGGTGACGGAGCCCGAGGCGCTCGGCGAGATCGACCTGCCGGCCGCGTGGCGGGACCCGATCGTGGCCGGGCTCGACGGGGTCACCAAGGCGCCTGGCGGCACCGCCACCACCGCCTTCGGAGGATTCG
This sequence comes from Iamia sp., assembly GCA_035765045.1. Classification (GTDB taxonomy): domain Bacteria; phylum Actinomycetota; class Acidimicrobiia; order Acidimicrobiales; family Iamiaceae; genus Iamia. The sequence continues at coordinate 7,140 of DASTYI010000138.1, forward strand.
ACCAGAGCACCTGCCCGGTCATGGCCAAGACCGGCACCGCCCACGTCGCCGGGAGGGACGCCACGTCGCTGTTCGCCGCCGTCGCCCCCACCCCGACCGCGGGCCGAGACTCGACCGTCGCCCTGGCCGTCGTGGTCGAGGGAGCGGGCTTCGGGACCAGCGCCGCCGTTCCCGTCGCCCGCCGGGTCCTCGAGCCCTACGCCGCCGCCGGCTGCACCGTCGACCCCTTCGGTGCCCCGGGCAGCCTGTGGGAGGCTCCGCACGGTGGCTACTTCGACGTCGTCGCCGCCGTCGCCGAGTTCGTCCCCGTCCCGCCCGAGTCCGCCGACTGACCTCACCGTGCTCCTGGCTGCCGGTGGCCTGCTGGGAGCCGACGCTCGCCGGCCGCTACCGTGCCCGACGGCAACCGGGAGGCAACACCCATGACCAGGCGGATCGTCACGGCGGCTCTGGCGGTCGCGATCGTCATCGGGTCGGTCGGCTGCGAGCCGCCGCCCCCCGAGACGCTGCCCGGCGGGCACGGGACCGGGCGCACCCCCCTGATCTACGTCTACGGCGACTCGCTCACGCCGGTGGCCGACTACCGCGAGCAGGCAGCCCGGTCGGGCTACGAGCTGGTGTCGGAGGCGACCGGTGGGTCGTGGATGTGCGGCGGGCACCAGATCCCGCCGAGCGACGCCACTCGCTGGTGGCCCCGGATCATGGAGACGATCACCGAGGTCAAGCCCGACTACCTGATCCTCCAGTACCAGGCCTGGGCCAACTACCAGCTGCGCTGCGGGGGCAAGCCCGAGCAGTTCCCGTACACCGCGTCGGACCCCGGGCGAGGCTGGCGGGCGTACCTCCAGATGTTCGTCGAGGCGATCGTCGCCGCCGGCGGTGAGACCCGGATCATCCTGGTCGAGACCCCGAACGCCCCGGCCAGCAAGCCGGCGTGGGTCGAGCCGATGAAGATCATGGACCAGGCGTCGCGCACGATGGCGGCCCGCATGCCGGACCACATCACGTTCGTCCCCATCCGCCAGGACCTCACCAAGAACGGCGCCTACACCGCCTTCGGACCCTGCAAGCCCTACGACCAGGGCTACACCCAGCCCAAGGTGACGTGCTGGGAGCGGTACCGAGCCCGCGACTGGCCGGTCGGCCAGGTCCGCCTCCGGGCCGGCGACAACATCCACCACTGGTGCCCGACGGGAGGTGGCGTGTGCGCGGTGTCGACCCCGGCCGGGCTCCGCATCCGCCGCGCCGTCTTCAACGTGCTCAACATGCTCGAGCGATCCCGCAGCACGAGGTCCGCCGCCCCCGAACCCCGCGCCAGCGCTGGCCCGAGTGCCCCCACCCAAACCTCCACCTCGGCTCCCGCCCCCACTTCCGACCCTGCTTCCACCTCTGCTCCCGCCGCCACCTCCACCTCGGCTCCCGCCCCCGCCTCCACCTCGGCTCCCGCCGCCACCTCCACCTCGGCTCCCGCCGCCACCTCCCATCCGGCCTCCGCCGCCACCTCCGACCCGGTCTCCGGCACCACCCCCGCCGGCGCGGCCAGCACCGCCCCCGCCGCCCCCTGACCGACCTCCCTCTCGGGCCCCCCGGCCGCTTCCACCCGGACTCGACTCCGCCTCGGGCGCCGCTGCCGGCTCGGCGTCCGACCCACGATCGGGATCGGGCCCCGCTCCCGGCTCCCGACCGCGCTCCCGGCCGGGTCCCGACACCGGCTCCCGGCTCGGCCTCGGCGTCGGCATCCGCCCGGCCGGCACCGCTTCCGGTTGGGTCCCGGCGTCGGTGTCGGCGTCGGGGTCGACCCCCCCGGCGCCCGAGCCGGCACCGGCTCCGGCTCGATCCCGGCGTCGGCACCTGCCCGGGCCCGGCGCCGGCTCCCGGCTCGGTGCGGGCACCTGCTCGGCACGTCGGCGTCGACTTGGACCAGCGACGACATTGCCCCGGTGCCCACGGTCCCAGGCGCGGCGCCCGCAAGTGTCGCCTGGTCTCTGACATGGGTCAGACATCGGGGTAGCGTGGCGACCGTGGATGCGGCCGCCACCGACCTGCCCGATGTCGACTCCGGGGCCGTCGAGCAGGTGCGTCGGTTCCACCGGATCGTGACCCAGCGGGTCGGCGCCCTCGACGACCGCTACCTCGCCCGCGACCGTCCGCTCGGGCAGGCCCGGCTCCTGTGGGAGATCGGGGCGGGAGCCGATGGCGGCGTCGCCATCCGGGACCTGCGGGCCCGGCTCGACCTCGACTCGGGATACCTCAGCCGGCTGCTCCGGGCCCTCGAGGCCGACGACTTGGTGGCCGTGGGGCCGAGCGAGGCCGACCGCCGGGTCCGGGTGGCCCGGCTCACCGATCGGGGCCGGACCGAGCGGGCCGTCCTCGACGAGCGGAGCGATGCGCTGGCCCGCTCGCTGGTCGAGCCGCTCCGTCCGGACCAGCGTCGACGGTTGGTCACCGCCATGGGCGAGGTCGAGCGCCTGATCACCGCCGCCCTCGTGGCGGTGGCGCCGGTCGACCCCGAGGATCCCGCTGCGCAACGCTGCCTCCAGCGCTATGCCGCCGAGCTGGCGACCCGGTTCGAGGACGGCTTCGACACCGGCCGGAGCCGGCCGGTCGACCCCGCCGGGATGCGGCCCCCGGAGGGCACGTTCCTCCTCGCCCGGGTCCACGGTGAGGCCGTGGGGTGCGTCGCCCTCCGGCTCCGCCCCGGGCCCGAGGCGGAGGTCAAGCGGATGTGGGTCGACCCGGCGGCCCGAGGCCTCGGCGTCGCCCGCCGGCTGCTCGACGCCGTGGAGGCGCCGGCCCGTGCCGCGGGCGCGCCCGCCCTCCGGCTCGACACGAACCGGACGCTGGTCGAGGCGATCGCCCTCTACCGGTCGGCCGGGTTCGTCGAGGTGCCGGCGTTCAACGACGAGCCCTACGCCCACCACTGGTTCGAGAAGCGGCTGGAGCACTGATGGCAATCTTGTGACAGACTGAGCGACAGAAGATGCGCCAGCCTGCCGGAGGAGCGATGCCCAGCACCGACGACCTGTTCCCCAACGGATTGCGTGACGTCCCCTACGGCGAGGTGCTGCTGGTGTCGGAGTCCGACGGCACCTACACCGCCGAGGTCTGGAACACGCTGGGGCTCAACGACTGCCCCCGGGAGGCGTGGGACGCGCTCGACGCCACGGCGATCGCCGCCGAGCGCGGGGCCCTGGTCGCCCGGCTCAACGGACCCCGACGCTGGACGCTCGACACGATCGTCACCGAACCGAAGGGGGAGCGACGGCTCTCCCGGTTCGGCGAGCTCGACATGTTCCTCGCTGCCACCGTCGACCTCGGCGCGTCGCTCCCGGCCCCGGGCGTGGCCTACGAGGAGCGACGCGTGGCGCGGGACACCGTCTTCCGCTTCGCCGCCGGCGCGACGATCCACCAGCTCACCGCCCCGAACGGCGAGCGCTACGTCATGCAGGCGTACTCGCACGCCGTCGACGCCACCCAGGGCCTCGACACCCTCGCCGCGCTGGCGGACCGGTTGGCGCTCCCACCGGGGTGGGCGTTCACGACGCGCACGATCGAGCAGAGGCTCGACCTCCTGAGCACCGACGGGGTGGCGACGGTGGTGCAGGACGAGCTCCAGAACACCTACCAGCGGATCGACGCGGTGAGCGTCGCGGCGATGGGTGGAGGTGACTGATGGACATCGTGCGCACCCCGGACGAGGCCTTCGCCGACCTGCCCGACTACCCGTTCGCGCCCCACTACGTCGAGGTCGACTCGGGTGACGGCGACACGCTGCGGGTCCACCACATCGACGAGGGCCCGTCCGATGCCGCCCCCATCCTGCTCATGCACGGCGAGCCGTCGTGGTCGTTCCTCTACCGGCACGTGATCCCGCCGCTGGTGGCCGCCGGCCATCGGGTGGTGGCGCCCGACCTCGTCGGCTTCGGCCGCAGCGACAAGCCCACGTCCCGCGACGACTACACCTACGCCCGCCACGTGGCGTGGATGCAGCAGGCGCTGTTCGACGAGCTCGACCTGCGCGACATCACCTTCTTCGGCCAGGACTGGGGTGGCCTGGTGGGCCTGCGGCTGGTGGCGGCCGCGCCGGAGCGCTTCGCCCGGGTGTGCATCGGCAACACGGGCCTGCCCACCGGTGACGGCAGACCCAGCGATGCCTTCCTCGCATGGCAACGGTTCTCACAAGAGGTCGACTCCTTCCCTGTCGGGTTGATCGTGAACGGCGGCTGCACCACCGACCTGGCTCCGGAGGTGATCGCCGCCTATGACGCCCCGTTCCCCGATGAGGCGTCGAAGGCGGGGGCACGTGTGTTCCCATCGCTCGTGCCGACAAACCCCGAAGATCCGGCGGCGCCCGACAACCGGGCCGCCTGGGAGGTGCTGGAGCGCTTCGAGAAGCCCTTCCTCCTGGCCTTCAGCGACTCCGACCCGATCACCGGGGGCGGCGACCGCATCTTCCGAGAGCGGGTCCCCGGCGCGGCCGGCCAGGCCCACGTGACCATCGAGGGCGGGGGCCACTTCCTGCAGGAGGACCGGGGCCGCGAGCTGGCCCGGGTCATCCTCGACCTGATCGCCGCGACACCCGCCGGATCGACGGGCTGACCAGGGCTTCCGCTTCGCTGTCACACCCCCTAGGCATGATCGGCGCATGGCCCTCATCGCCGCCAACCGCCTCACCGTCACCATCCCCGCCGGCCCGGACGAGCCGCCCGCCGACGACGTGGCGCACGAGCGCATCACCCGCTGGCTCGAAGGGGAGTACGGCTACCGACCCCCGGTGGAGTCCCTGGAGGGCCATGGCTGGTCGGCCCGGTGGGAGGTCGGTGGCCAGGTGGCACCGGGGTGGCGCTACGACGCGGTGATCCCCCGGCACCTCGGCCCCGCCCGTGAGGACGTGGCCCGGGCCCGCCACCCCGCCGGCTCGTCGGGCCACCGTCGCCCCGCCGGCGCCCGCCCTCGACGGCCCCGGTCCACCTCGCGCCCGGCGGCGCAGGCGGTGATCGACTCGCTCTTCCCCGCCGACCTCGGGAGCTGAAGACCGTGGATCGCGCCCACCGTCTGTCGACCGGCAGCGCGCCGCGCCCGGCGGGCGACGGGCGCGACCGGGTGCGGTCGGTCGGGCCCCGCGCCGTGGTGAGCCGGTGGTGCGTCCTGGCGGCGGACCGACGGGGTGTGGGCCCGACGCCGTGGGTGGCGGGCGGTGCCGGACGGTCGGCCACGGACGATGCATCGCGCCGGGATCCCGGCCGGGACCCGGAACCGGGGGCGATGGGTCGAGGTAGCGTCGGCGCCCGTGGCCGTCGACTGGCGATCCCGGGTCCTCGACGAGGTGAGCGGCCAGCGTGCCGCCATGGTGACGGCGCTGGGCGACCTCATCCGGCAGCCGAGCCAGACCGGCACGACGGCCGAGCACGAGGCCCAGGCGGTGATGGCCGCAGCCCTGGCGGCCGACGGCCTGGAGGTCGACCACTGGGAGCTGCCCCTCGCCGAGCTCCGGGCCGACCCCGAGTTCCCCGGCACCGAGGCGCCCCGCGACGAGGTTTGGGGCGTGGTGGGCCGCTTGCCCGGTTCCGGTCCTGGCTCCGGAGGTGGGCGGACGCTGCTGCTCGACGGGCACATCGACGTCGTCCCGCCCGGCGACCCCGACACCTGGACCCATCCCGACCCCTTCAGCGGTCAGGTCACCGCCACCGAGGCCCGGGGGCGGGGCGCCTGCGACATGAAGGGCGGCCTGCTGGCGGCCCGGTGGGCGGTGCGGGCCCTGGCCACCAGTGGCGTCCCGCTCGAGGGCGACGTCCTGGTGGCGAGCGTGGTGAGCGAGGAGGACGGCGGCCTCGGCACCTTCGGCCTCCTCCGGCGAGGGTGGACGGCCGACGTGTGCGTCGTGCCCGAGCCGACCGGTCTCGACCTGGTGCCGGCCTGCGCCGGCGCCCTCACCTTCCGGCTCCGCATCCGGGGTCGTGCCGCCCACGCCGCCCGTCGGTCCGAGGGCGTGAGCGCCATCGAGAAGCTGGTCCCGGTGCTCGCCGCCCTGTCGGCGCTGGAGACCGAGCGCAACGCCGATGCCGACCCGCTGTTCGACCGGTGGGGCATCGCCTACCCGCTGTCGCTGGGCGTGGTGCAGGCGGGCGAGTGGGCGTCGACGGTCCCCGACCTCCTGGTGGCCGAGGGCCGCCTCGGCGTCGCCCTCGACGAGGAGCCGGCCATGGCCCGCCAAGCACTGGAGGTGGCGGTGGCCGAGGCGTGCGCCGGCGATCCCTGGCTCCGGCAGCACCCGGTCGAGGTCGAGTGGTGGGGCGGCCAGTTCGCCCCCGGACGGCTCCCGGCCGGCAGCGACCTCGGCGAGCGGGTGGCGGGGTGTCACCACGCGGTCACCGATCGGCCGATCGACACCTGGGCCGGACCGTTCGGCACCGACCTCCGCCTGCTGACCGGCCTGGGCGGCATCCCCACCGTCCACTACGGCCCCGGCGACGTCGACCTGGCCCACGCCCCGGACGAGGCCGTGCCCCTCGCCGAGGTCGAGGCCACGGCCCGCGTGCTGGCCCTGCTCGCCCTCGACGTCTGCGGTCCCCGCTGACGGTCTGAGCCAGGCCCATCGTGGGCCGAAGCGACAGACTCACGTCATGTCCTCGGTCGCCCTCGAGGTGGTGGGCTGGGTGGGCTCGGCCATCCTCATCACCTCGCTGCTCCAGTCCCGGCTGCTCCGGCTGCGCCAGCTCAACCTCGTCGCCAGCCTCCTGCTGGTCACCTACAACCTGCTGCTCGGCGTGTGGCCCATGGTCGCCATGAACGCCGCCATCGTCGCCATCAACGTCTGGCACCTGGCCCGGCTGCTCCGCACCCGGCACGACCCCGCCCACTACGACGTGGTCGAGGTCGTGCCCGACGACGGCTACCTGGCCCACGTGCTCGACCACCGGCGCGCCGACATCGACCGGTTCAACCCGGGCTTCGCCTGGGACGGCACGCGCCCCGGCGCCCTGGCCTTCCTCGTCCTGCGGGACGACGAGACCGTCGGGGTCGTCCTGGCCCACGATGCCGGCGACGGCGTGGCCGAGATCGCCCTCGACTACGTGTCGCCGCGGTTCCGGGACTTCACGCCCGGCGAGTTCGTCTACCGCCGCAGCGGGCTGTTCACCGACCGCGGCTTCCGTGAGGTCGTCGCCCCGCGCGGCATGCGTCACTCCGAGGCCTACCTCACCGGTGTCGGGTTCCGGCGCCGGGGCGAGGACCGGATCCTCGACCTGGTGACGCCGGGATGAGCGACGGCGGTCGCGCCCTCGACGGAACCGGGCCTCACCCGATCGCGGGTGCCGGGGAGGCGGGCCGTACGCTCGCGCCCCGATGAGCGAGACCCGCCTCCAGGTGCTGCGCCGGCGCCTGGTCAACGAGGCCGTCCAGCGGGGCTGGCGTCGGCTCCGCCAGGCGGGCGCCATCGCTCCCGGGACGGCGGCGGCCGAGCGCTTCGGGTCCTTCGGGGACGGGAGCATCGTCGGCTTCCCGACGGCCACGTTCTACGGCGAGGGCCAGATGCACATCGGCGAGGAGACCCTCATCGGCTGCTGGGCCACCCTCGCCACCGGCTACTCGCCCGAGCAGACGACGGTGCCGCCCCGCGCCCTGGTGATCGGCGACCGCTGCGTGCTCGGCCTCCGCTGCGGCATCGTCGCCCACGAGTCGATCGAGATCGGCGACGACGTGTGGTTCGGCCAGGACGTCTTCATCACCGACGCCAACCACGGCTTCGAGGACCTCGACATCCCGATCGGCCAGCAGCTCGGCCCGCACCAGCCGGTGCGGATCGGCCCCGGCTCGTGGATCGGCCACGGCGCCGTGATCCTCCCCGGCGCCCAGATCGGGCGGCACGTGATCGTCGCCGCCGGCTCGGTCGTGCGGGGCGAGGTGCCCGACTACTCGGTGGTCGGCGGTGTCCCGGCCAAGGTGATCCGGGTCCGCACCCGCTCCGACCAGCCCGAGATCGACCTGGACGCGCACCCCGAGCTCAAGGAGCTGCAGGAGCTCAAGGAGCAGGCCGGCTACGCCTTCAGCCGCCGGCGCTTCGTCGAGTCCGCCCCCCGACCCCGTCGCCGGATCCGCCCCGGGGGTCGGGCCTAGCCTCGACGGCGTGGCCTACGACTTCGACCGCTTCCTCCGCTACGACGAGCTGACGGGCTGGCTGCGGGACCTCGTCACCGCTCACCCCGACCTGCTGGCGATCGAGTCCTACGGCACCAGCCACGAGGGCCGGGACCTCTGGCTGGTCACCGCCACCGACGCCGCCACCGGCACCCACGACACCAAGCCGGCCCACTGGATCGACGCCAGCATCCACGCCGTCGAGCTGACCGGCACGGTGGCCGCCTGCCACGTGCTCCAGCACCTGGTCGACGGGCACGCGGCCGGCGACCCGACGGTCGTCACCGCCCTCCGCACCCGCACCTTCTACGTCGTGCCCCGGGTCAACCCCGACGGCGCCGAGTGGGTGCTGGCCGACCGGCCCCGCCACCGCCGGTCGAGCACCCGGCCCTGGCCCTGGGCCGACGCCCACGAGTGGCCCGGCGCCCACGTCGAGGACGTCGACGGCGACGGCCGGATCCTCCAGATGCGCATCCCCGACCCCGACGGCGCCTGGACCCCGCACCCCGAGGACGCCCGCCTGCTCGTCCCCGTGCCCTTCGACCAGGGGATCGGCGACGCCCCCCGCTACCGCCTGCTGGCCGAGTGCCGGGTGGTCGACCACGACGGCTTCACCGTGCCCACGCCCCGGCCTCCCGAGGGGCTCGACCTCAACCGCAACTTCCCCGCCGGCTGGGGCACCAAGGTCACCGGCAGCGGCGACCACCCGCTGTCCGAGCCCGAGGTCGACGCCCTCGTCCGGGCCATCGCCGCCCGCCCGAACATCTGCGGCTACAACGCCTTCCACACCAGTGGGGGCGTCCTGCTGCGGCCCTCGTCGACCACCGCCGATGCGGAGCTCCCGCCCGACGACGTCTGGGCCTACACCGAGCTCGGGGCCCGCGGCACCGCGCTGACCGGCTACCCGGTCCACTCGGTCTTCGAGGACTTCACGTGGGACCGCAAGGACACGATGAGCGGCGCCGCCGACGACTGGGCCTACGAGCACCTCGGCGTCTTCGGCTGGACGACCGAGCTCTGGGACGTGGTGGCGGCGGCCACCGACCACCGGTCGGGCACCAAGATCTGGTACCTCGGCCCCACCGACGACGAGGCGCTGGCCGTCCTCCGCTGGTGCGACGAGCACGTCCCGGGCGGTTACGTCGACTGGTACCCGTTCACCCACCCGGACCTGGGCGAGGTCGAGCTCGGCGGCTGGCCCGACGTCGGGGTCTGGACGAACCCGCCGCTCGACCGGTTGAAGGCCGAGGTCGCCCCGCACGCCGCCTTCGCCGTGGCCCAGGCCCTCGCCGCCCCGAGCCTGGCGATCCGCCACACCCGGGCGGTGCGGACGGGGCCGCGCACGTGGCGGGTGGAGGTCGGGGTGGCCAACACCGGCTGGCTCCCCACCGATGTCAGCGCCCGGGCCCGCCAGGCCGACCTGGTCCGGCCGATCGTGGCCGAGGTGACCGGCGAGGGCGTCGCCGTGGTCGGTGGGCCGGCCCGCCAGACGCTCGGCCAGCTCGCCGGGCGCGCCGCCCTCCGCTTCGCCGGTGGCCACGACGGGACCCCCGATCGGGCCCTCGCCACTTGGCTGGTCGAGGCCGACGCCGGCACCACGGTCGACGTCGCCGCCTGGCACCCCCGCGCCGGCCGGACCGGGACGACCGTCGTCTTCGGCGACTGAGCCGACGGGGAGTCGGGGGACGGCCGCGGGTCAGACGGCGTCGGCGACGGGCACCAGCTCGTCCCGCCGGCGCGAGGCCCGCACGGCATCGCCCCCGAGCAGGACGAGGGCGATCCACACCAGCACGAAACCGACCAGCCGCTCGGGGGGGAGGTCCTCGCCGAGCACCACCACCCCGCAGATCAGCTGGAACGTGGGCGTCAGGTACTGGAGCAGGCCCAGCAGCGTGAGAGGGATGCGGCGGGCGGCGGTGCCGAAGAGGACCAGCGGCACGGCGGTGATCACCCCGAGCCCGACCAGCAGGAGGTCACGGCCGATCGAGCCGTGGAGGAAGGCGGCGTCGCTGCGGACCTGGAGCACCACGAGCCCGATGGCGGCGAAGGGGAGGAGCACCGCCGTCTCGACCGCCAGCGACGTCGTCGCCGGGACCTCGACCGCCTTCTTGATGTAGCCGTAGCCGGCGAACGAGCAGGCCAGGACCAGGGCGATCCACGGCACCCGGCCGTAGGCGACGGTGAGCACGGCGACGGCGGCGGCGGCGAAGCCGAGGGCGACGACCTGCACCCGGGCCAGCCGCTCGCGCAGCACGACCACCCCCAGGGCGACGGTGATGAGCGGGTTGATGTAGTAGCCGAGGGCGGCCTCGACGACGTGCTCCTCGCTGACCGCCCACACGTACACCAGCCAGTTGACCGTGATGCAGGCGGCGGCGGCCGCCAGGCGGGTGCGGACCGGGGAGTGGGTGCGCACGATGGCCCACCAGCCGGTCTGGCGGCGGAGGCCGAGGAGCCCGGCCACCACGACGAACGACCACAGCACCCGGTGCATCAGCACCTCGGCCGGCAGGACCTCCTGGAGCTGGTGGAAGACCAGGGGGAAGACGCCCCAGAGGCCGTAGGCGGCGACCCCGGCCAGGACGCCGGTGCGTCGCTCGGCCGCCGATCCGGGATCGTCACCGGCGCCGGTGCGGCCGGACGGGCGGCTGTCGGCCCTGCTGGTGTCGGGCCCGCTGGTCACGGGCCGACGCTACCGACGGCCCGGGCCGATGCCCCACCCCGGGGTGGGGCTCACTCGGGGGCGGCGCGCAGGGGGCCCATGGTCCCCGAGGCCTGGCGGCGGGCCAGCTCCTCGTGGACGAGCTGGGTCAGCTCCGACATGGGGTCGAGGAACTCGATGCCGTACTGGCTGAAGCCGGCCTGTCGGCTCGGGATGATGCGGCGGATGATCACCGGGCCCGACCGGCCTCGGATCGACACCGTCGTCCAGTCGCCCACCGAGAGGTCGGGGCTGGTCCGGGCCATGATGCGGGCCCCGCTGACCGACAGGTCGAGCAGCCCGGCGCGCTCGGGCCCCGCCTCGCGCTCCTGGTCGACGGGGCCGACCACCGGGCCGTCGTCGAGACGCCAGCGCACGGCCACCGGGCCGAGGACGTGACGTGTCCCCAGGCGGCGGTCCTTCTCACGGTCCATGGCGACCCATCGGCCGCAGGCGGGCACCGTTGAGGCATCCTGGGCCGGTGAGCACGGCGGCGCCGACCGACCTGGTGGTCGAGCAGATCTGGCGCTACCCCGTGAAGTCGATGGGCGGCGAGCGGCTGGTGACGGCGACCGTCGGCCCGCTGGGCATCGAGGGCGACCGCCGGTGGGGCGTCGTCGACGTCGACTCGGGCCGGGTCCTGACCGGCCGGCGCCAGCCCGAGCTGCTCCTGGCGCGGGCCCGTCACCTCGGTCCCGGCCGGGTGGCCATCACCCTCCCCGACGGCACCGAGACGACCTCCGACGACGACCTCTCGGACTGGCTCGGCCGCCGGGTGGCGCTGCGGTCGGCGTCGGGTGCGGCGGCGCCCGAGTTCGAGGTCCCCGACCCCGACGAGCAGGACTGGGGTTCCTACGGCACCGCCGAGGAGGCCTGGCACGACTCCTCCCGCACCCGCCTGTCGCTGGTGTCGCGGGCCACCGTGGGTGACTGGGACCCCCGACGGTTCCGGAGCAACGTCCTGCTCGGCGGGGCCGGCGAGGACGACCTGGTCGGCACCGCCGTCACGGTCGGATCGGTCGTCCTGTCGATCACCAAGCACGTCGGCCGCTGCGTGATGGTGAACCGCCCGCTCCCCGGCCTCGACGCCGACCGCTCGGTGCTCCGCACCATCCTCGACGAGCGCGGCGGCACCCTCGCCATCGGCGCCCTCGTCACCACCGCCGGCACCCTCACCGAGGGCGACGCCCTCCTGGTCTCGGGCCGCCCCTGAGCCGAGGAGCCCGGGGAGCTCCGGGAGGCGGCAGGGTGCCCGACGACGACACCCTCCGGTAGGTTCGGCGCCGTGCCCGCCCGCTCCACCGCCGCCCGGACGCGACCACGTCCGCGGCCGAAGATGCGGCGGGCGCTCCAGGGCAAGGCGCCGACGCTGGCCGTCGAGCGTGAGCTGTGGGGCGAGGGCCACGAGATCGTGGTCGGCATCGACGAGGTCGGTCGGGGGGCGTGGGCCGGGCCGCTGACGATCGGCGCCGTGGTGCTGCCACCCGACCGTCGGGTCAACGGGGTGCGTGACTCCAAGACGCTCACCGAGCCCGAGCGCGAGAAGCTCTACGACAAGGTGACCGGGTGGGCCACCGCCTGGGCCGTCGGCCACGCCAGCGCCGCCGAGTGCGATCGCTTGGGGATGTCCGAGGCCCAGCGGCTCGCCGCCCGCCGGGCCCTCGCCGGGCTGGGCGTGACGCCCACGGCCGTGCTGCTCGACGGCAACTGGGACTTCGTCGGGCTCGGGAACACCCGCAAGATCATCAAGGGCGACGCCACGTGCCTGTCGATCTCGGCCGCCTCGGTGCTGGCCAAGGTGACCCGCGACCGCATCATGCGGGGCCTGGCCGACGACCACCCGTGCTTCGAGTTCGACGCCAACAAGGGCTACCCGTGCCCCCGCCACAAGCTGGCCCTACGGGGCTTCGGCCCCACCGCCATCCACCGCATGAGCTGGGCCTTCGTCGACGACCTCCCCTGGTCCACCACGGCCCGCAACGTCGCCCTCGCCCGCCTCGCCGCCCGAGCCGCCGCCAACCAACCCGCCCTCTTCCCCTGACCCGCGGCCGCCGGCTGCTCCGGCCCGCCCGCCGCACCTCGGCCTCCCGGCGGGGGCGTGCCCTGCCATCGCGCGGAGGGGCCGCCGCTCTCGGGCGCGACGCCCCACCACAAGAGCCGGTTCTCGTCGGGTGAGGTCGCGTGGGCGCGACCTGACCGCGTCAGAAGTCGGGCTCGATCGTTCTGGCGCGGTGAGGTCGCGTGGGCGCGACCGGACCGCGCCGAAGCCGCTGAGCCATCCTCCCGAGCCCCTCGCCGTCCACGGCCAGGTCGTCGACCCCTAGTCCCAGCCGGGGGGTGTGTGGGCCTTGTCGGGCTTCGGGCCCCGGGGTCGCCGCCCCAGCCGGCGGGCCTCGGGGTCCCGTGGTCGCCGCGTCGGGGGCGGTCCGGCGGGCGGGGGGAACCCGGGCGGTACGGGGGTCGGCGCGCCGTCGGGTGCCGGCGGTGGGGTTCCCGGTCGGTGGGGTGGGGCGGC
>DASTYI010000139.1:0-69610 GCA_035765045.1 Iamia sp.
CCGACCGCCCGCGACCACCCAGGCCGCCCCGCCATCACAGCCATCCCTACGACCGACCCCCCCCGGACCCGAGCCGACCGCCCGCGACCACCCGCACCACCCACGGGGCCAACCCCGCCCAACGGTCCCCTCCACCTCCCGAGGCGACCCCCGCCCCACCACCCCACAGAGCCCCCGCGTCACCCGCACCCCACCACCGCCCCAGCCATCGGTAGGACCGACCCACCCCGGACCCGAGCCGACCGCCCGCGACCACCCCCACCGCCCACCGGGCCAGCCCCGCCCAACGGACCCCTCCACCTCCCGAGGCACCCCCCGCCCCGCCACCCCGCCGAGCCCCCGCGACACCCGCACCCCACCACCGCCATCACAGCCATCCCTACGACCGACCCACCCCGGACCTGAACCGATCGCCCGCGACCACCCGCACCGCCCACCGGGAGGGCGGTCTCAGCGGAGGCGGGAGAGCAGGGTGAAGAGGGTGGCGGACTCGTCGGTGGTGAGGTCGAGGGTCTCGAACAGCTCGGCGTTGAGCCGGCCCGCGGCCTCGGCGGCCACGGCTCGGCCCTCGTCGGTGAGCACCGCCAGCGTCGCCCGGCCGTCGGTCGGGTGGGGCTCCCGGCGGACGTAGCCCTGGCGCTCCAGGCGGTCGACGGCGCTGGTGACGCTGGCCGGGTGGACCTGGAGCCGGGCGCCGAGCTTGCCCATCGGGAGCCTCCCCTCGCGGGTGAACGACAAGAGGGTCAGGACCTCGAAGCGGGCGAAGGTCAGCCCGAAGCCGCCGAGGACGGCATCGGCCCGGGCCAGCAGGACCTGCTGGGCCCGCATCACCGAGGTGACGACGCCCATCCCGGGGGCGGCGCCGGCCCACCCGTGGGCCCGCCATTGCCGGTCGGCCTCCTCGATCGGGTCGAACGGGAGGTCGCCGGGCACGACGGCACGGTAGGCCAGCGCCGCCCCGGGGCTCGGCCTGGGTCCGATCCGGTCAGCCCTCGCGGACGACGTCGGCGGGGTCCTTGTCGGTGCGGAGGCCGAGGTAGCGCGGGTGACGGAGGCGACCGTCGGCGCTCCACTCGCCAAAGCCGACCTGGGCGACCAGGGCGGGCCGGACCCAGCGGGCGCCCTTCTCCCGGGGCGGGTCCACGACCGGCGGGGCGTCGACCTCGATCGCCTCCAGCCGCCCCCTCAGGTCGCGCAGCACCGGCTCGGTGAACCCGGTGCCGACCTTGCCGCCGTAGCGGAGCCGGCCGTCGTCGTGGTAGCCGAGGAGGAGGGCCCCGATGGCGACCCGGCTCCCCGACGGCGGCGTCCACCCGACGACGACCATCTCCTGCTGGCGCACGACCTTGAGCTTGAGCCAGTCCCGGCTGCGGCGCCCCTGGTACCGGCTGGCCACCCGCTTGGCGATCAGGCCCTCCCACCCCTCGTCGCGGGCCCGCTCGACCAGCGTGGCGCCGTCGCCCTCCAGGGCCTCGATCAGCTCGATGTCATTCCCCGGCTCGACCACCCGGGCCAGCAGCGCCTTGCGGTCGCGGAGCGGGAGGTCGCGCACGTCGCGCCCGGCCACCCACAGCAGGTCGAAGGCGACGAAGGTGACCCGCACCGGCGAGCGCCGCGACCGGGCCTCGCTGTGGACGTGCATCCGCTGCTGGAGCCGGCCGAAGCTGGCCCGACCGTCGGCGTCGTAGGCCACGACCTCACCGTCGACCACGGCGTCGACGGCGACCGCCTCGGCCAGCCCGTCGACCACCTCGGGATAGACGTCCTCCTGGTGGATGCGGTTGCGGGACAGCAGCGACACCTCGCCGTCGACCACCCAGGCCAGGATCCGGACCCCGTCGAGCTTGGGCTCGAACAGCCAGCCGTCGTCGCCCCCACCGGGCATCCGGGCGTCGGGGGCGAGCGTGGCGGCCATCGGCTCGAACCAGCGGGGCGGGTCGGCGTCGGCCACGCCGCCTTGCTAGCCGCTGGGCCGCTCAGCCGGGGGTTCGGGCCCGGGCCGCCCAGCCCATGTCGTGGTGCTCGACCTCGACGGCGACGAAGCCCTGGGCGGCCAGGCGGTCGGCGATCGTGGCCGGGTCGAGCGGGACGTAGGTGTCGCCCTCGTGGAATTCCTCCAGGTCGGGCGAGTGGACCGAGTCGGCGGCGACGAGCGGGGCCCCGGGCCGCAGCACCCGGGCGATCTCGGCGAAGATCCGGTCTTGGAGCGCCGGCGTCGGCACGTGGTGGAGCATCGAGAAGCAGACCGCGCCGGTGAAGCGCCCGTCGGGCAGGTCGAGGGCGGTGGCGTCGCCCTCGACGACGGTGACGTTGGTGCCGGCCAGCCGCTCGGCCAGGCGGTCGGCGAGGGTCGGGTCGATCTCGACCGAGGTCAGCCGGGCCACCTCGTGGCGGAAGACGTCGGTGGTGGCGCCGTAGCCGGGGCCGACCTCGACCACGTCGTCGCCGAGGTCGACCCCGGCCCGGGCCCACGGGATGATCAGGTCGCGGACGGTCGCCCGCCACTCCGGGCTGTCGCAGATGGCGTGTCCCTCGTTCACCCGGGCGACGGTACGGACGGCGGGCCCCGTCGGGTACGGGGTAGCGTGACAACCCATAGCGCGAAGCGGACACAGGCACCTGGCCCGCACCGGCCACGGGACGACGGTCTCGACGTGGCCGCTGCCGTCGGGCACCCGGTTCCCGTCGCACCGCCACGGCCACCACCAGCTGAGCCTGGCCACCGGCGCCGGCGCCCTCGCCCTGGCCGCCGAGGGGCGGACGTGGATCGTCCTGCCGGCCCGGGCGCTGTGGATCCCGGCCGGCGTCGAGCACAGCGTCGACGCCCTCGCCGGGTCCGAGATGACGACGCTCTGGCTCGACCCGGACCGCTGCCCCATCGGGTGGGACCGCACGGTGCTGGTCGCCGTCGACCCGCTGGTGGCGCTGCTGGTGACCCGCCTCCTCGACCCCGACCTCGACGCCGCCGCCCGGACCCGGACCGAGGCGGTGCTGTTCGACGTCCTCGAGCCGGTCGCCGCCGACGTGCTCGACCTCCCGCTCCCCGACGACGACCGGGCCCGCCGGGTGGCCGAGGCGCTGCTGGCCGATCCGGCCGACGACCGCACCCTGGCCGCCTGGGGCCGCACCGTCGGGGCCAGCGACCGCACCCTCCAGCGGGCCTTCCGGTCCGGCACCGGTCTCGGCTTCCACGAGTGGCGCACCCGGGCCCGGGTGGCGGTCGCCCTTCGCCTGCTGCTCACCGACCGCCCGATCGCGGCCATCGCCGGCGACGTCGGCTACGCCACCTCGAGCGCCTTCGGCGCCGCCTTCCGCCGCGTCACCGGCCTCCCCCCGTCCGCCTACCGCACCCCCGCCCCCTGACCCCCCTGCGAACCGGTGTCACCAGACGGTGCGGGCGCTGCTGCTGGTGACACCGGTTCGTCGTGGGTCAGGGGGGCGTGACCTCGATGGTGGGGGTGGCGTCGGGGGCGTGGAGGGCGAGCAGGGCGGCGCCCTCGGCCTCGGCCTCGGCGACCTGGGCCCGGGTCCAGCGGGTCAACGGGCGGAGCACCAGGCGGGCCCGCTCGCCCTCGACGGTGATCCGCCACAGGCCGCCGACCACCCCGTCGACCAGCACCACCCGGGGTCGGGGGTCGAGGCCGAGCACGTGGTTCGACCCGAGGTCGGGCGGCACGACCCGGCTGCGGTCGGCGTGGGCGAGCACCACGTCGTCGAACTCGGGGAGGAACCGCACCGGGGCGGGGACGTCGGGATCGGGGCGGAGCCCGTCGACCAGGTCGACGAGGGCGCGGCCGGTGTCCTCGTGACGGAAGGAGAGCAGCCGGTCGCCGTGGGCCGCGGCCAGCCGGTCGAGCTTGGCCTGCACCCCGGTCCACCCCGACCAGCTGGCGATGTCGGCGGCGCTGGCCGGGCCGTAGGCGGCGAGGTAGCGGAGGATCACGGCGTCCTCGGCCTCGGCGCTCGGCTCGGCCAGCGGGCGGTCGAGCCAGGCGTCGAGCGGCGCCCAGCGGGCCTGCCCGGTCCGGCCCCACACCCCCCGGGGCGGGACCTGGACGGTGGGGAGGAGGTACTTGACCACGTCGACCAGCCGGTCGAGGTCGGGGCTGCCGACGTCGGCCAGCCGGGCCTTGACCTCGCCGCCGCGGCGGGGCTCCTCGCCGATCCAGGCCCAGACGTCGGCCAGGACGGCGTCGAGGTCGAGCCCGGCGACGGCCCGGCCGAACATGTTCCCGGGCGAGACCCGCCGCTCCATCACCCCCTGGACCAGCGCCCGGACGACGAGGGCGTCGTCCGCGGTGTGGAGGTGGACGGTGCCCCGCCACGTGACCAGCCGGGCCAGGGTGCGGTCCTCCAGCCCGGTGCCGAGGTCGTGGGGGTCGAACCGGGTGAGCCGGGACCACAGCGCGGTGTAGGGGTCGAGCGGCTCCTGGGCCTGGAGGCCGACGAGGTGGGCGACCTCCTCGGGCACGGTGCGGTCGGTGCGGGCCAGCAGGTCCTGCCGGGCGAGCAGCGCCCGCCCCAGATGCCGACGGGTCAGGACGGGGGCGGTCGAGCGGGCCACGCTGCCAGCATCGCCTCTAGAAGTGGTCAGGATCTGGCCGGTTCTGGGTGCGACACTCGGCCCGTGCGCGCCGATCGCCTCGTGGCCACCCTCCTCCTGCTCCAGGCCAAGGGACGGGTGACGGCGGCCGAGGTGGCGGCCGAGCTCGAGGTGTCCGAGCGGACGGCCCGGCGCGACCTCGAGGCCCTGGGCATGGCCGGGATCCCGGTGTACTCGCAGGCCGGGCGGGGCGGCGGGTGGTCGCTGCTCGGCGGGGCCCGCACCGACCTGTCGGGTCTCACCGCGGCCGAGGCCCGGACGCTGTTCCTCGTGGCCGGGCCGTCGTCGTCGGCCACCCCGGAGGCCAAGTCGGCGCTGCGCAAGCTGGTCCAGGCGCTACCCGAGACGTTCCGGGCCGATGCCGAGGCGGCCGCCTCGGCGGTGATGCTCGACCCGGCCAGCTGGGGCGACCGGCCCCCCGCCCCGCCGCCCTTCCTCGACGATCTCCAGCAGGCGGTGGTCGACGGGGTCAAGGTCGAGCTGGGCTACACCGACCGCGAGAGGGTCGAGACCCAGCGCACGGTCAGCCCCCTCGGCCTGGTCCAGAAGGGCCGCACCTGGTACCTGGTCGCCGGCACCGACAAGGGGGTGCGCACCTTCCGGGTGTGGCGGGTGCGGTCGGTGGTCCGCACCGAGGCCCCCGCCGAGCGGCCCCCCGGCTTCGACCTGGCCGAGACGTGGGCCGAGGTGGTGGCGGCCATGGACGAGCGCCGGGTCGCCTCGGGGGTCGAGGCGCTGGTCGAGCCCGACCTCCTCGTCCCGCTGCGCTACCACTGGGGCACCAACCTGGTGGTGCACGAGGACGCCCCGGCCCGGGCCGACGGGCGGGTCGCGGTCACCATCGGGGGGCCGTCGTGGGAGGTCGTGGTCGACCAGCTGGCCGGCTACGGCGGCGCCCTGGAGGTCGTGGCCCCCGCCCCGGCCCGGGCCCGGCTGGCCGAGGTCGGCGCCCAGCTCGTCGCCCGCTACGCCACCGACGGGTCCAGCCGCTGATCCGCCCGCTTCTGAGGCGCACGAGGACCGGTGACGATGCCTCCACGCCTCAGAACGGGGTCGTCGCTCCCGTGGTGGCGAGGTTCGTCACCGGGTAGGACCCGGGCCATGCCCGTCGTCGAGCACACCACCGAGGTCGGAGGCGCCATCGAGGACGTCTTCGACCTCTCGCAGTCCTACGCCCTCCGTCTCGACTGGGACCCGTTCGTGCGGGCCCAGCGGATCCTCGACGGCGCCGCCCGGGCCGACAAGGACGTCCGCACCGAGACGATCTCGCGCCACCGCCTGCGGATGGTGACCCGCTACCTCACCTTCCGGCGCCCGACGCTGGTCGGCATGAAGATGGAGGAGGGCCCGCCCATCTTCCGCACCTTCTCGGGGTCGTGGCGGTTCGAGGCCCTCGGACCCGACCGCACCGCGGTGGCGTTCCGCTACCGGTTCGACTGCAAGCCGCGCCTCCTCGCCCCGCTGATGGAGCGGATCGGCACCTGGTACCTCGGCCGCGACATCGAGCGGCGGCTGGCCGCCTTCAAGGCCGCCTGCGACGACGGCACCCTGCTGGCCGCCGTCCGGGCCGAGCGCGACGACCTCAGCGCCAAGGGGTGAGGAGCTCGCCGATCTGCTCGGTGAGCGCCATCTGGAGGAGCGGGCCGTTGGTGACCCGATGGACGCCCATGGCCCGGAGCTCCTCCAGGGTCCCCGACGCCGCCCCCCTCACCGGGTGGGCGGTGACGTTGACCGGTCCGTCGAGGGCGTCGAGCAGGGTCCGCAGCGTCTCGGCGTCGGGCACGAGCACCGGGTAGGAGCAGCGCGACCCGGCCGCCTCGCACGCCTGCATCCGGGTGATCGCCTCGGCCACCGGGTCGTCGAAGCGCTGGACCTTGCCGATGAAGGCATCGGTGCGGGCGTTGACGACCAGCTCGACCCCGGCGGCGTCGGCGGCCTGGCGGATGGCGCCGATGTACTCGGCGTGCTCCTGGACCGCGCGCAGCCGGCCCTCGGAGTGGACGGTGTCCTCGACGTTGATCCCGACGGCGCCGGCGTCGAGCACCCGCTCGACCAGCTCGGCCGCAGGGGTGCCGTAGCCCGACTCGACATCGGCGGTGACCGGGACGTCGACGGCGGCGGTGATCCGGCGGATCCCGTCGAGGGCGTCGTCGAGGGTCATCCCCTCGTTGTCCGCCTGGCCCCGCGAGTCGGCCAGCGGGTGGCTGCCGACGCTGAGGGCGGGGAAGCCGGCGGCGACGACGGCCCGGGCCGACCAGGCGTCCCAGGCCGTGGGGAGGACCAGCGTGCTGCCGGTGTGGTGCAGCCGCAGCAGCTCGGACGCCTTGGACGCGAGATCGCTCATGGCCCCCAGCCTGCCCCGCCCGCCGCCCCGCCGCGCTCCCTCACCGGGAGGGTTGGAAGCGGCGGAGGCGGAGGCTGTTGGTCACCACGAAGACGCTGCTGAAGGCCATGGCCGCCCCGGCGAGCATCGGGTTGAGCAGCCCGGCGGCGGCGATCGGGAGGGCGGCGACGTTGTAGGCGAAGGCCCAGAACAGGTTGCCCTTGATGATGGCCAGGGTCCGGCGGCTGAGGCGGATGGCGTCGGCCGCGGCCCGCAGGTCGCCCCGCACCAGGGTGAGGTCGGACGCCTCGATGGCCACGTCGGTGCCGGTGCCCATGGCCAGCCCCAGGTCGGCCTGGGCCAGGGCGGCGGCGTCGTTGACCCCGTCGCCGACCATGGCCACGACCCGCCCCTCGGCCTGGAGGCGGCGGACGACGTCGACCTTGTCGGCGGGCAGGACCTCGGCCACGACCTCGTCGATGCCGACCTGGCCGGCGACGTGGCGGGCGGCCCGCTCGTTGTCGCCGGTGAGCAGCACGGGTCGGAGCCCGAGCCGGCGGAACCGGTCCACGGCCTCGGCCGAGGTCGCCTTCACCGTGTCGGACACGACCACCACGGCGCGGGCCTCGCCGTCCCAGCCGACGAGCACCGGCGTGCGCCCGAGGGCCTCGGCGGCGTCACGGGCGGCGGCCAGGTCGTCCGGGAGGTGGATCGACCAGTCGGCCAGGAAGCGCTCGCGCCCGGCGACGACGGCGTGGCCGTCGACCACCCCGGTGACCCCCAGGCCCTGGGTGCTGGCGAAGGACTCGACCGGCGCCAGGGCGATGCCCCGGTCGCGCGCCCCGGCGGCGATGGCCCGGGCGATCGGGTGCTCGGAGGCGTCCTCGACCGACCCGGCCAGCCGCAGCGCCTCGGCCTCGTCGGTGCCGGCGGCGACGGCCACGTCGACCAGCGCCATCTCGCCCGTCGTCACCGTCCCGGTCTTGTCGAGCACGACGGTGTCGACCCGGCGCGTCGACTCGAGGACCTCGGGGCCCTTGATCAGGATGCCGAGCTGGGCGCCCCGGCCGGTGCCGACCATCAGGGCGGTGGGCGTGGCCAGCCCGAGGGCGCAGGGGCAGGCGATGATCAGGACGGCCACGGCGGCGGTGAAGGCGACCGCGGTGCTGTCGGTGGTGGCGGCGGTGATCCAGAACCCGAGGGTGGCGGCGGCCAGGGCGATCACGACCGGGACGAACACGGCCGACACCCGGTCGGCCAGCCGCTGGACCGGCGCCTTGCCCGTCTGGGCGTCGCTCACCAGCCGGGCGATCTGGGCCAGGGCGGTGTCGGCACCGACCCGCGTCGCCTCGACCACCAGCCGGCCCCCGGCGTTGACGGTGGCCCCGGTGACGACGTCGCCCGGGCCGACCTCGACCGGCACCGGCTCGCCGGTGAGCAACGAGGCGTCGATGGCCGAGGTGCCCTCGACCACGGTGCCGTCGGTGGCGACCTTCTCGCCGGGGCGGACGACGAAGCGGTCGCCCACGGCCAGCTCGCCGATCGGGATGCGGACCTCGGCGCCGTCGCGCACGACGGCGACGTCCTTGGCCCCCATCTCGAGCAGGGCCCGCAGGGCGTCGCCCGAGCGGGCCTTGGCCCGAGCCTCGGCGTAACGCCCGGCCAGGAGGAAGGTGGTGACGCCGGCGGCGACCTCCAGGTAGATCGAGCTCGACGCCATGCCCCGCTCGGGACGGATCGAGAACCCGTGGGTGAGCCCGATCACCCCGGCGTCACCCCACATCAGGGCCCAGAACGACCAGCCCAGAGCAGCCAGGATCCCGACGCTCACCAGCGTGTCCATGGTGGCGGCGCCGTGGCGGAGGTTGGTCCACGTGGCCCGGTGGAACGGCCACGCCCCCCACACCGCCACGGGGGCGGCCAGGGTGAGCGAGAGCCACTGCCAGCCGTCGACCTGGAGCGCCGGCACCATGCCCATGGCGATCACGGGCAGGGCCAGGGCGGCGCTGACGAGCAACCGCTGGCGGAGGACGTCGACCGGGGCCACGTCGTGGCTCATGTGGTCGTGCGGGTCGTGCTCGGCCGGGGCCGGGGGGACGACGCCGTAGCCGGTGGCCTCGACGGTGGCGACCAGGTCGTCGTCGGAGACGTCGCCGGCCACGGTGACCCGGGCCTGCTCGGTGGCGTAGTTGACGGTGGCGCTGACGCCGTCGATCCGGTTGAGCTTCTTCTCGACCCGGGCGGCGCACGAGGCGCACGTCATCCCGGTGATGGTCAGGTCGACCTCACGCACCTCACCCATGGCTGCTCACCTCCACCCGGAAGGCGAAGGTGCGGACCACGCCGTCGACCTTCAGCTCGAGGAACAGGGTGTAGGACCCGGCCGTGGGGAACGTGGCGGTGAAGCCGACCGGCCCGCTGGTGCCGTCGTGCGGGTGCACGTGGGAGTACGCCAGGTCGTCGTTGCGGAAGGCCACCAGGTGGCCCCGGGCGCCGAGGTACGGCTCGGGCTCGACCACCTGGCCGTCGCGGGTGGCGGTGAAGGCGAGCTCGACGTCGCCCACGTCGAGGTGTCCGTCGAGGGCGACCGAGATGCCGTCGACGGTGACGGGGCTGTCGCCGCCGGGCACGCCGCCGCGGTCGGTCGGCTCGCCGTCGACGGTGAGCCGACCGGCGAGCACCAGGGCAGGGCCACCGACGGGCTGGAGGTCGGCCACGACGCGGTAGGTGTCGGGCTCCAACGGGGGCCGGGCGACCGACCAGGTGCCGTCGGCGTCGACCTCGGGGTGGAGGTGGGCGTAGCGGCCCCGGTCCTCGCCGAAGAGCACGAGGTGGAGGGGCTTCTCGTGGACGATCTCGGTGGCGACGACGGGCTCGCCACCGGGGTCGGTGATCCGGAAGCGGACCTCGTCGGCCGACGGCTCCATCACGATCGTGTAGCCGTCCTGGGTGTCGGTGGTGCCGGGGGCGGCGGCGGTGGCCTCCGGCTCGGTGCCGTGGTCGGCGTGCCCGTCCTCGGCCGGGGCCTCCGGCTCGGTGCCGTGGCCGCCGTGGCCGCTGTCGGCCGGGGCGTCGCCGGCGGGGGCGTCACCGTGGCCGGCCTCGACGTCGTGCTCGTCGGAGGCGGTGTCGATCGGCCCGGCCACCGCACCGATGCCGGCGCCGATCAGCCCGACCAGGACCAGCCCGGCGAGGAAGCCCCCGACCTTGGCGCCGGGGCTCACGGGACGACCTCGTAGCCGGCCTCGTCGACCGCGGCGGCGACCGCCGCCGGGTCGAGGTCGGCGGCCGAAGTGATGGCGACCGCCCCGCTGTCGAGGTCGACGTCGACCCCGGTGACGCCGGGGAGCTGCCCGAGCTCCTGGCGGACGGCGGAGGCGCAGTGCCCGCAGGTCATCCCCTGGACGGTGACGGTGGTGGTGCGGGTCATGGTGGTGGCCTCCTCGGCTCGGGTGCCCGGCCAACATACCCCCAGGGGGTATCGAGGACAACCCCCCGGGGGTATCCGGTCGGGAGCGTGGGTGCTTGACCTCGTCACACGATCGCAACAAGGATCACCCTCCCATGTCGATGCCCGCGCCGGTCCGGCGGTGAGGATCCCCCGCCCGGCGCACCTGACCGGGCTGCTGGTCGCCGGCGCGCTGCTCGCCCTGGGCGGCGTCCCCGCCGGGGCCGACGACGGCGTCACCTACACCTGCCCCAAGAGCCCCGGCTACGAGTGCATGCCCGGCACCGGCTACACCGGCCAGAGCGTCTGGGGCTCGCACGGACCCGGCCACAACTGCGTGAGCTACGTCGCCCACATGCTCCAGCGCAACGGGTCGGGGCGGCCCTGGCCGGGCCGGCTCGGCAACGGCTCGGACTGGGACGAGCACGCCCGGGCCGCCGGCTACGTGGTCGACACCACCCCGACGGTCGGGTCGATCGCCCAGTGGGACGGCGGCTCGGGCCACGTCGCCTACGTCGACGAGGTCACGCCCGACCACATCGTCGTCACCGAGGACAACTACTCCGGCTACGCCTCGGCCCGCCGCATCGCCCGCACCAGCACGACCTTCGCCGAGGCCGAGTTCCTCCACATCCGCGACCTGCCCACCGCGCCCGCCGACGACGTCCTGTGGGCCGGTGGATCCGCTGCGGCCACGATGTGGTGGGGCGGGACGGCCGAGCCGACCTTCCGCGCCGCGCCGGGGGCGACCGGGCCGCGCCGGGGCGACGCCCCCGTGGCCGGTGACCTCGACGGCGACGGCGCCACCGACCTGGTCCTCCACCCGCCCGGCGCCATCCGGGCGAGCATCCTCTGGGGCGACGGGCGGGGCGGCTTCGGCCCCCCGACGGTCCGCTCGGTGCCCGGCGGCGGTCGGGCCCGGCCGCTCGTCGGCGATCTCGACGGCGACGGCGCCGACGACGTCGTCTGGTACGCCGCCGGGCCCGCCACCGACGCCGTCTGGTGGGGCCGGCCCGGCGCCCGCACGCCGACGGCGAGCGCCGTCACCCTCGACGGCACCTACCTGCCGGCGGTGGGCGACTTCGACGGCGACGGGGTCGACGACCTCGTCCTGGCCGGCGCCGGCGACCGCGTCGACCGGGTCGTCTGGGGGCGGGAGGGCCAGCGCCGGCTCCGGACTCGGCGCCTCCCGCCGGCCCGGCTGGCGGCCTCGGCCTTCGCCGTGGTCGGCGATCTCGACGGCGACGGGCGCGACGACATCACCTGGGCCCGCCCCGGGCCGGCCCGCGACGCCATCTGGTGGGGCGAGGGCGACCGGGCCATGACCCGTCGCCCGCTCGACCTCGACGAGGGCCAGACCCCCCACGCCGGCGACTTCGACGGCGACGGGGCCCACGATCTGCTCCTCGTCGGGGGCGACGGCGTCGAGGACGTCGTGCTCCGGGGCACGGTGGGGCGGCGGACCCTGACACCGACTCCGTCCCTGGTCGCGGCGCCGGTGGGTGCCATCGCCGTCGCCGCCGACTTCGGCCCGGGCTGACCCCACCCCTACGGCGGTTGAACGTCACAGCCCGCCGGCTGTGCTTGGTGGCCCGTCATGCCCTATGGTGCGCAGGTCTCGATGCACTCGTGCACCGAGCGGACGCCGGTGCTGCGGCCGGCGACAACCCACAGTTCGCCCAACCGATCACGACCTCGTCGGACCGGTTGGCATGGTGCGGCACCGATCGGGGACACCACCCCTCCCCCGTCTCCGGTCGGTGCCGCTCACACCGAGCAGACGGCGGGCCCCACCGGGGCCCGCCGTCGCCGCGTGGGCCTAGAGGATCCGCAGGATCTCGGTGGCGGCGTCGAGGGCGGCGGCGCGCACGGCGTAGCGGTCGATGCCCCAGCGCCGGCGGTGGGCGGCGAGCTGGGCGGCGATGCCCTCGACGGTGCCGATCCAGACGTAGGGCACGGTGAGGAGGTCGGCCGGGTCGACGGCGCCGAGCCGGTCGGCCAGCCGCTCGGCCGCCCCCTCCCGGTCGTCGGTGACCTCGACGTGCTGGACGAGGGCCTCGACCGCCGGGGCCGTCCCGGCGGCGGCGATCGCGGCGCGGAGGGCACCGAAGGAGGCCTCCAGGTCGGCCGCGCCCCAGGCCACGGTGTGGCGGTGGCCGTCCTCGAGCGTGCGCCCCAGCCCGGTGACGCCGACGACGTCGGCCACCCGCGCCCCCAGGGCCAGCACCCGGCGGCCGGCGCCGCCGACCATCAGCGGCACCCGATCCTGCACCGGCCGGGGCGTCTCCAGGCGGGCGCCGGTGGCGTGGACCCAGGGCCCGGCGACGGTGACCTCCTCGCCGGCCAGCAGCCGGGCGACCACGTCCGCCACCTGCTCCAGGCGGCCGACCCGGTCCCCCGCCGGCGGCACCGCCCGGCCCACCGCCGCCCACTCCGCCGGGGTGTGGCCGGCGCCCAGGCCGAGCAGGGCCCGCCCGCCCGACACCACGTCGAGGGTGGCCACCTCGGCGGCCAGGGCGATCGGCTCCCACAGCCCGGCGTTGGCCACGCACGGGCCCAGGGCGACCCGCTCGGTGACGGCGGCGGCCGCGGCGAGGGCCACGAACGGCGACGCCGCCGAGCCCGGGTGGTCCGCCGTGTAGAGGGCGGCGAAGCCGGCCGCGTCGACCCGGCGGGCCAGGGCCAGCCACGCCGCCGCATCCGACGGGTCCGCCCCGATCGAGATCCGGATGCCGCTCACAGCGGGATCACCGTGCCCGGTCGGGTGGTGCGGGCGACGTTGGTGCGCTGGACGACGCCGCCGCCGCCGTCGGGCTCGGAGGTGGTGTTCGAGCAGCCGCCGTCGGGGACGGCCTGGTAGCGGGTGCGGACGGCGACGGGGCGGACGACGGCGCCGTCGCTCGTCACCCCCGACAGGTCGCTCCAGCGCACCGCCGAGGAGGGGTCGTCGCAGGCGGCGAAGACCTCGGACCAGACCATGATCCCGGCCAGGTGGTCGCCACCGACGTGGAGCTGGCGGATCTCGACGTCGTCGACGCTGGCCGCCCAACCCTCGACGCCCCGGTGGATCGAGAGGCGGTAGGGCCGGCCCGCCACCCAGGCGAGGTCGCGGGTGTTGGGGTTGGCCAGGGCCGAGGGCAGGGCGCTGGTCGAGCCGCCGAGCTCGCGCCCGTCGGCGCCGTAGCCGCCCCAGTTGACGGCGCCGGCGCCCGGGTGCCGGGGGTGGTGCTGGAGCCCGGTGTGGCCCCCGCCGAGCCGGCGCCCCAGCCCGGCGCCCTCGACGAAGCTGGCCTGGAGGGCCCAGAAGTGGAGGCGGTCGACGGTCGGCCGCTCGACGACGGTGAGGGTGGCGCCCACCTCGACCAGGGCCGGCGCCGGGCCGTCCCACAGCCACTCCAGGTGGAGCGAGGAGGCGCCGTTGGACGACGTCGGCAGCCCGGTCGTGCGCTCCGAGGCCGAACCCCAGAACCGGGCGAGGGCCGACCGCCAGCTCACCGCGACGAGAAGTGCACCGGGTCGCCGTAGGAGCCGCCCTGCTCCTGGCGGCCCTGCCGCGACGTCCACCGCCACTGCACCGAGAACCGGGGCCCGACGCGGGCGCTCGTCTTGGGCACGGCGTGCTCCCAGCGGGCCTGGCAGGCGCCCCCCATGACCAGCAGGTCGCCGTGGCCGGGGGCCAGGTCGATCACCGCCCCCCTGTCGGGCAGGTCGTGGGCGTAGCGGTGGCTCCGCGGCCGCAGGGCGAAGGGCCGGCGGTGGCCGACCACCAGCAGGGCGATCCGGGTGTCGTCGAGCCACTTCATGTCCCGGTCGCGGTGGAAGGCGACGCTGTCGCGCCCGTCCCGGTACCAGGCCACGGCGGGGGCGGCGAAGCGGACGCCGTAGCGGTGCTGGAGGGCGCGGTGGACGTCGTGGAGCACCGGGTGCGGGGGCCGGTCGAGCGGGTACCCGGAGCCGAGCCGGGGCACGTCGACCCAGTGGTCGTAGCGGAAGACCTTGCTGTCGCCCCACGGGAGGTGCTCGACCAGAGCGGTGGCGACCTCGTCGGGCTCGGTGACGACGCCCCGGGCCACGTCGACCCACGAGGCCTCGTCGAGCCACGTGCGCTCGAAGCGCACGTCCCGCCGCAGCGCCGCTCGCCCGTCGACCACGTCCACCGGGCCAGGCTACGACCTCGGTCCGGCCCCCACGTCCCGGCGACGGCGCCGGCGTGACACCGTCCGCCAGGGATCCCGGGCGGCTGTCGCACCCCCTCTGTAGCCTGGGTCCGGTGAAGGGGCATCTGGCCATCCTCGACGGGGACGACACCCTCTGGTCGGTCGAAGGCCTCTACGACGACGCCCTCGACCGAGCGCAGGAGCGGGTGGAGGCCCACGGGCTCCCCGGCGATCGCTGGCGCACCCTCCAACGCCAGCTGGACCTGGTCAACGTGCTCGAGATGGGCACCTCGGCCGCCCGGTTCCCGCTGTCGTCGGTCCAGGCCGTGGACCAGCTCGCCGACGAGGTGGCGGCCCCCGGCGGTCCGGCGCTCGACGCCCTGCGGTCCGAGGTCGAGGCCATCTCCTGCTCGGTCTTCACCGCCGCCGCCCCGCTCGTGCCCGCCGTCGAGGACGTCCTGGGCGACCTGGGCGAGCGGATGCGGCTGGTCCTCCTGACCAAGGGCGATCGGCAGGTGCAGGAGCGGCGCATCGCCGAGTCCGGCCTCCGCCCCCTCCTCGACGACGTGGTCATCGTCGAGGCCAAGAGCCCCGAGACCTTCGGCGAGATCGTCCGCGCCAGCGGGGTGGTGCCCGGCCGGGCGTGGTCGATCGGCAACAGCATCCCCTCCGACATCAACCCCGCCGTCGCCGCCGGGCTCAACGCCGTGTGGGTCGACTCCCACGTCTGGGAGTACGAACGGCGCGAGGGCTACGTGCCCCACCCGAGGGTCATGGCCCTCCCCTCGCTCAAGGTCGTCCCCGAGCACCTCCTGCCCCTCCTGCGAGACGGGGAGGGGTGATGACCCCGAGCAGCGTCCCGAAGCCGCCGCTGTTCGACCGCCGCCGGCTCGTCGAGACGGTCCCCGAGCTGGACACCGCCGAGAAGCGCTCGGGCGCCACCTTCGTCAACATCCTCTTCGGCCTCGTCGTCAGCGCCGGGGTGGGCCAGGTCGTCTTCGCCCTCCGCGAGGGCTACCTCGCCGACGATCCCGATGCCATCAACGCCACCCGCCTGAGCCACCTCGGGCTGGCGCTCCTGGTCACCACCCTGAGCTGGATCGGCTACCACCAGAGCCAGAAGTACCCGCCGTTCCTCATCAAGTTCGTGAACATCCCGTTGTTCACCTTCGCCCTCGACGTGGCCATGGTGGCGTCGTACTACGGGCTGATCGCCACCGCCGAGAACCCGGGCGGCGGCCACGAGCCGGTGATCGGGGCGAGCGCGCGGCCCGAGGCCGGTCTCATCCTGGTCGTCTTCGTCCTCTACGTGGCGTGGGACGAGGCCGGCTTCCGCCTCTTCCGCGACCCCGAGTACTCCTTCCGGATGCAGGCCCCGCGCCCGCCCGAGGAGACGCGGGGCACTCGACGGATGGTGACCCTCGCCGCCCTCGCCGCCGCCGTGGCCATCTTCGGGGTGGTGGCGGTGGCCGATCCGTCGACCCCCGCCACCGTGATCGCCGTCGACGGGCTGCTCGCCCTCCTCGTCATCGCCTACCGGTTGGCCAAGCAGGGTGTGCAGGACACGGTGGTCCTGCGGGGGGCCGACCCGAAGGAGCCGGTCGAGCTGACCGAGTGGCGGGCCGCCCGAGCGCAGGGCGCCTAGCGGCGACTGCGATGCTGGGGGCGTGGCGGGGAGCTGGGACACCGACGAGGCCAAGGTCCGGGACTACGTGGACCGGATGGGGCGGCTGGCGCCCCGGCAGGTGGGCGAGGCCGAGCTGCTCGAGGCCCTGCCCCCGGCGGTCGGGTCGCTCCTCGACCTGGGCTGCGGCGACGGCCGGCTGGCCCGGCTCGTCCTCGACGCCCACCCCGAGGTGCGCCGGGTGGTCGCCGTCGACACGTCGGCCCCGATGCTCGACCTCGCCCGGATCGCCCTCGGCGGCGACGACCGGACGACGCTGGTCGAGCACGACCTGGCCACCCCGATCACCGCGCTCGGCACCTTCGACGCCGTCGTCTCCGGCTTCGCCATCCACCACGTCACCGACGACCGCAAGCGGGCGCTCTTCGCCGAGATCGCCGAGGCCCTGGCCCCCGGCGGCGTGTTCGCCAACCTCGAGGTCGTCCCGTGCGCCACCCCCGAGCTCCACGCCGAGTTCTACCGGCGCATCGGGCGGGCCGGCGACGACCCCGAGGACGTCCTCGCCCCGGTCGACGCGCAGCTGGCGTGGATGCGCGAGGCCGGCCTGGCCCACGTCGACTGCCAGTGGCGCTGGCGGGGCTACGCCCTGCTGACCGGCTCGCGACCGCCTGAGCCGCACCCCCTAGCCTCGGGCCCGTGTCCGCACGGGAGCCGCTGACGGCGAAGCTGGAGGGCTTCGGGACGACGATCTTCGCCGAGATGACGGCGCTGGCCGTCGAGACCGGGGCCATCAACCTGGGCCAGGGCTTCCCCGACACCGACGGCCCCGACGTGGTGCTGGCCGCCGCCGTCGAGGCCATCCGCGGTGGGGCCAACCAGTACCCGCCGGGCCCCGGCACCCCCGAGCTGCGTCGGGCCATCGCCGCCCACCAGGCCCGCTTCTACGGCATCGACCTCGACCCCGACACCGAGGTCCTCGTCACCACCGGCGCCACCGAGGCCCTGGCCGGGGCGCTGCTCGGGATGCTCGACGCCGGCGACGAGGTGGTCACCTTCGAGCCGATGTTCGACAGCTACGCCGCCGGCATCGCCCTGGCCGGCGCCCGGGTCAACCCGGTGCTGCTCGCCCCCGACGGCACCGGTGCCTACGGGTTCGACCCGGCGGAGCTGCGCGCCGCCATCACGCCCCGCACCAAGGTTCTGCTGCTCAACACCCCCCACAACCCGACCGGCAAGGTGTTCGACGCCGAGGAGATGGCCCTGGTCGCCGGGCTGGCCGTCGAGCACGACCTGATCGTGGTGACCGACGAGGTCTACGAGCACCTGGTCTTCCCGGGCGCCACCCACGTCCCGCTGGCCACCCTGCCGG
Organism: Iamia sp.; assembly: GCA_035765045.1. Taxonomy (GTDB): domain Bacteria; phylum Actinomycetota; class Acidimicrobiia; order Acidimicrobiales; family Iamiaceae; genus Iamia. Next base: position 17,525 of record DASTYI010000139.1, read on the forward strand.
GCATGGCCGAGCGGACCCTGACGATCAGCTCGGGGGGCAAGACGTTCAGCACCACCGGGTGGAAGGTCGGCTGGGCCACCGGGCCGGCGCCGCTGGTCGCCGCCACGCGGGCGGCCAAGCAGTTCCTGACCTACGTGAGCGGGGGGCCGTTCCAGCCCGCCATCGCCGCCGGGCTCGGGCTCGACGATGCCTTCTTCGCCGGGTTGGGGCCGACCATGGCGGCCAAGGCCGAGCGGCTGGGCGCGGGCCTGCGGGCCGCCGGGTTCACCGTCTTCGCCCCGCAGGGCACCTACTTCACGACCGTCGACATCCGGCCGCTGCGCCCCGACGGCGACGGCATGGCCTTCTGTCGCGAGCTGCCGGCGCGCTGCGGGGTGGTCGCCGTCCCCAACCAGGTCTTCTACGCCCGCCCCGAGCACGGCCGGCACCTGGTCCGCTTCGCCTGCTGCAAGCGTGACGAGATCCTGGACGAGGCGGCCGAGCGGCTCGCTACCTTGTCGTCGTGAGCGAGCGCAGCGAGCGAACCAGACAGCACAGGATGTCCGACGGCGGAGCCGTCCGTGGTCATCGGTGCCCGGAGCGGTCGGCCCGGTCTCGCCCCGCGAGCGAGCCGATGGAGCACCGATGACCAGCCCCCAGGTCCCCGCCGACCACGTCCGCATCGCCGCCGTCCAGCACGACATCGCCTGGGACGACCGCGAGGCCAACTTCGCCCACCTCGCCCCGCTGGTGGCGGCCGCCGCCGGGGCCGGCGCCGGCATCGTCCTGCTCAGCGAGACCTTCTCCACCGGCTTCGCCGTCGACGTGCCCGACCTGGGCGAGCCCGAGGGCGGGCCCAGCGCCACCTTCCTCGCCGAGCAGGCCCGCACCCACGGCGTCTGGGTCGGCGGGACGTGCCCCGAGATCCCCGCCGACGCCCCGGCCGACGACCAGCGCCCGTTCAACTCCTTCGTCCTGGCCGGGCCCGACGGCACCACCCACCGCTACCGCAAGATCCACCCGTTCACCTACGCCGGCGAGGAGAAGCACTTCCGGGCCGGCACCGACCTGGTGACCGTCGAGGTGGCCGGGCTCCGACTCACCCTGTTCGTCTGCTACGACCTGCGCTTCGCCGACGAGATGTGGCAGGTCGCCCGCGACACCGACGTCTACCTCTTCCCGGCCAACTGGCCCGAGAGCCGGCGCCTCCACTGGACGACGCTGCTGCGGGCCCGGGCCATCGAGGACCAGGCCTACGTCGTCGGCGTCAACCGGGTGGGCTCGGGTGGCGGGCTCGACTACTCGGGCGACAGCTGCATCATCGACCCCACCGGCGAGGTCCTGGCCTCGGCCGCCGCCGGCGAGTCGATCCTGCTGGCCGACGTGTCGGCGGCCCGGGTGGCCGCCGTGCGCGACCGCTTCCGCTTCCTCCCCGACCGCCGCACGGGCTGATCGCCTCAAGGTGCCTGGCACCTTGAGGCGGTCAGAGCAGGCCGAGGCCGCCGTCGACGGTCAGGGTCGTGCCGGTGATGTAGGACGCCTCGTCGGACAGCAGGAACACGGTCGCCGCCGCCACCTCCCACGCCGTGCCCTGGCGGCCGAGCGGCACCCGGGTGCGGCCCCGCGCCGGGCGACCCCGGGTGGCGGCCCGCCCGAGGGGCGTGTCGATCAGCCCGGGGGCGACGACGTTGGCCCGCACGCCGAGCCGGGCCCCCTCCAGGGCGACGTGGCGGTTGAGGCCGAGCAGCCCGGCCTTCGAGGCGTCGTAGGCGGGGAGGTTGCTCCCGGGCTGGGTGCCGGCCAGCGAGCCGACGAAGACGAAGGCGCTGCCGGCCGGCATCCGGGGCAGGGCCAGCCGGGCGGTGAGGAAGGGGGCGCGGAGGTTGACCGCCAGGGTGGTGTCCCAGTCCTCGGCGCTGGTGCCGATCAGCCCGCCGGCGCCTCGGCCGATGCCGACGTTGACGACGACGCCGTGGAGCTCGGGCACCGCCCCGACCATGGCCGCCGCCCCCTCCTCGGTGGCGGCGTCGGCCTCGACCACGATCGCCCGGCCGCCGACCTCGGCGACCAGCGTGGCCGTGACCTCGGCCCGCGACCGCTCGACGTCGGCGCAGACGACCGTCGCCCCCTCGCGGGCGCAGGCCACGGCGATGGCCCGGCCGTTGCCGAGCGGGGCGTCGGGCTCGGGCGAGGGCTGGGACCCGGCCCCGATGACCAGGACCGTCCGCCCGTCCAGCCGGTCGCTCACGGGGACGGCCAGCGGGGGGCGCCGTCCTCGAGCGGGACGCCGAGGCTGTTCAGCGTCATCGACACCAGGTGGTAGTGGCCGACGACCATCGGGATCTCGACCATCTGCTTGGCGTCGTAGCGCTCGGCCAGGGCCGCCCAGGTGGCGTCGGTGAGGCAGTGGTCGTCGTGGAGCTCGTCGGCGGCCCGCAGGAGCAGGGCGTCGTGGGCGTCCCAGCCGGCGGCGTCGGGCCCGGCCGCCACCCGTGCGATCTCGTCGTCGGCCAGCCCGGCCTGCCGGCCGACCAGCACGTGCTGGGCCCACTCGTACTCCGACCCGCAGCGCCACCCGGTGCGCAGCACCAGCAGCTCGCGGTCGCGCGCCGGGAGCTTCCCGGCCAGCAGCTTGCCCCCGAACGGGAGCCACTTGGCGAACAGCCCGGGGTGGCGGACGAGCGTGGCGAAGATGTTGACCGTCGGCGTGTCCAGCCCGACCAGGCCCATCAGCTCGCGCTGGAAGTCGTCCATCTCCTCGACCGGGAGGGGGGCGAGGCGGGGTGTCTCGGGGCGGGGCCCGTGGCCGGGCGGTGGGGTCGGTGCGGGCACGGCGGGAGTCTGCCACCCGCTCCACCGGCCCGGCCGGACAGGATCGGCGGCGTGATCGACTGGCTGTTCCGCGACCGGGCGACCGGGCGGATCGTCGTGGCCCAGTGGCCCAACGTGGCCCTCGTCGTCTTCCTCGTCGCCCGGCTGGCCGACCGGCTGATCGACCCGTCGACCCCGGCGCTGGCCGTCGTCGGCACCGTCGCCCTGCTCTGGTGGGCGGGCGACGAGGTGCTGCGGGGCGTCAACCCGTGGCGCCGGATCCTGGGGGCGGTGGTCGCCGTCGGCACGCTCGCCGGGCTGGTCTGGTAGCAACGGCGCCCGTGGAGCGGCAGACCCGGATGACCGACCCGGGGCGCCACGCCGCCGCCGTCGCCGCCCTGCCCGACGACCTCGACGCCCTGGTCGCCGTCGTCCAGGGCCTCCTCGTCCACCCCTTCCTGGCCGAGTCGCTCTACGGCGTGGCCGTCACCGACGACGAGGCCGTCCACGAGCGCCGGGTCGAGGGCATCCTCGACCGGGTCCTGGCCCGCGACCCGGCACCCCTCGACGTGGCCCGCCCGCCCGAGCGCCGGGTGCCGGGCAATTGCCGGCAGATCTCGGTGCTCCTCACCGCCCTGCTCCGCGCCCACGGTCGCCCGGCCCGGGCCCGCTGCGGCTTCGGCGACTACTTCCTCACCGACGCCTTCGAGGACCACTGGGCCTGCGAGCGCTGGGACGACGACGCCCGCCGGTGGACCCTGGTCGACGCCCAGCTCGACGAGGTCCAGCGCGACCTGTTCGGCATCGACTTCCCGATCACCGACGTGCCCCGCGACCGCTTCGTGGTCGCCGGCCACGCCTGGGCCGCCTACCGGGACGGGCGGGTCGACCCGCAGCGCTACGGGCTGTCGGCGCGGGCCGACGGCGGCCCGGGCTGGATCGCCGGCAACCTGCTCCGCGACGCCGCCTCGCTGGCCGGACACGAGATGCTGCCGTGGGACGGGTGGGGGGCGATGCTCGCCCCCGGGTCCGAGCACCACGCCTTCCTCGACCGGCTGGCGGTGCTCACCACCGACCCCGACGCCCACGGCGACGAGCTGGCCCGGCTGGCCGCCGAGGACGACCGCCTCCGCGTCCCCCGGCGCGTCCTCGACCTCCTCCGCGGCGGCGACGGACCGGTCTGACCGCCGGTCTGGTAGCCCGGGGGGATGGACCTCCTCGAGGGCATGGCGACCACCCGGGCCATCCGCCGGTACCGGCCCGACCCGATCCCCGACGACGACCTCGGTCGCATCCTGTGGCACGCCACCCGGGCCCCCTCGGGGTCGAACCGCCAGCCCTTCCGGTTCCTCGTGCTGCGCGACGGGCCGGCGGCGACACGGGCCAAGGCCGTGCTCGGCGCCGGCTTCCGCGCCGCCTGGGACGCCAAGGAGGAGGCCGACGGCTACACCGCGGGGTCGGGGGCGGCGGAGGACAGCCCCAAGGCCCGCATGGCGGCGACGATGCGCCACTTCGTCGACCACATCGAGGCCACCCCGGCGATCGTGCTGGCCTGCTACCGCCGCCACCGCGCCCCGCACCCGGCCGAGGGCGCCTCGGTCTACCCGGCGTGCCAGAACCTCCTGCTCGCCGCCCGGGCCCTCGGCTACGGCGGGGTGATGACCATGTGGCACACCCTGGTCGAGGACGACCTGCGGGAGATCGTGGGCCTGCCCGACGACGTCGTCATCGGCGCCACCATCTGCCTGGGGCGGCCAGTGGGCGGCCACGGTCCGGTCCGGCGCCGCCCGGTGCAGGAGCTGGTCTTCAACGACCGATGGGACGCCCCGGCGGCGTGGGCCACCGACCCGCCCGGCACCGCCTTCACCGCCGCCGGCCCGCCACGAGGGCCCGACCGGATGCCCTGACCGCGCCGTGGGCGGCGGTCACGGCGCTGGTGCACGAGACCTCGGCCAGGTGGCCGGGGGCGGCGACCCAGTCGCCGGCTAGCCAGAGGCCGTCGCCCCGGTGGACCGCCGGGCGGTCGCGCCAGGTGGCGCCGGGGAGGTCGACGGCGCCGGTCGCCTCCCGCACCGCGGCCCGGCGCCGCCACTCGACCCGGGGCCGCCAGCCGGGGGCGAGCAGGTCGAGCAGCGCCTCCAGCCGGGCCTCGGCGGCGTCGAGGCCCTCGTCGGGCCGCATCCCGCCGCTCACCTGGACCAGGTCGGCGCCCTCGGGCGCCAGGCCGGCGAGCACGGCGCTGGGCCGGGTCCCGAAGCCGGCCTCGTCCAGGTCGATCAGCAGGTACGGGTCGCGCTCGCGGGCCAGGCCCACGTCGAGCAGGGCGACCCGACGGGGCGGTGCCGGGGCCACGTCGTCGCCGAGCAGCCGGCGGGCGGCGCCGGGCTCGACGGCCAGCACGACCGGGCCGGCGGCCCGCAGGTCGTCGAGGGCGGCGGCGTCGACGGCAGCGTCGAGCTCGACGGCCACGCCGAGGTCCCGGGCCCGGGCCGCGACCCGGCCGACGAGCGCCGACCAGCCCCCGTCGACGTAGCGGGCCGAGACCGTGGGGCGGAGGAAGATCCGCCGGACCCGCTCGGCCACGAAGGCGGCGGAGAGCCGGCCCGGGTCGTGGTCGAAGGTGAGCGGCCCGGCCAGGCCGGCCAGGGCGGCCGCCGTCGCCGGGCCCCACCGCCCGGTCGCCCACGTCCGCAGGTCGACGTCGACCGGGGCGGCGGCGCCCCGCAGCCGCAGCGCCGGGAGCAGCGCCCGGGGCGGCCGGCGGCGGGCCTCGCCCTGCCACCGGAACCGGACGTGCGGGCTGCGGGGCATCACCGCCCGGCCCGAGAGGTCGCGCCGCGCCAGCCAGTCCCAGAGGGCGGTGCCGGTGTAGAGGGCGTGGGGCCCGAGGTTGGCCACGAAGGGCCCCGGGGTCGAGGTGCCCCGCCCGCCCAGCCGCCGGCGGGCCTCGAGCAGGCGGACGGGGGCGCCGGCCTCGGCCGCCTCGACGGCGGCGATCAACCCGGCCAGCCCACCCCCGACCACGGTGACCTCGGTGCGTGGGGTCATGGTCATGCGATCCTCCTGGATGTGTCGTCCCCCCGAAGAGGCGCGGAACCTCCCGGCGGTTCCGCGCCTCTTGGGGTGGTGGACGAGGTCACCGTCCGGCGCGCCCAGCGGGGTGACGCCGCCTCCCTGGAGGCGGTGCTGCGCGACCTCGCGCCCTACCTGGGCCGGATCTGCGGGGCCATCGCCCTCGACGCCGGCGACGACGCCCTTCAGGAGGCCATGGTGGCGATCACGAGGAACCTGGCCGCCCTCCGGGAGCCGGCCGCCCTGCGGGGCTGGGCCCGGCGCATCGCCGTGCGGGAGGCGGTGCGCGCCGCCCGCGGCGGGCGCAGCGTCCCCGTCGACCCGGCGACCCTCGACCCCCGCACCGTCGTCCCCGACGGCACCACCGCCGTCGAGGTGCGGGCCGTCCTCGCCGCCCTCCCGCCCGAGCAGCGGGCCGTGCTGGTGCTCCGCCACCTCGACGGGCTCGACGAGACCGAGATGGCCGAGGTGCTCGGCGTGGCCCGGGGCACGGTGAAGTCGCGCCTGCACCGGGCCCGCGGCGCCTTCCGGGCCCGGTGGACGGCATGAGCTGGCCCGTCGCCACCCTCGGCCCGATCGGGCGGGCCCGGGCCCTGGCCGCCGGCCTCCCCGGGGCGGTGCTCCAGGAGGGCGTGATCGACGCCCCCTTCGCCGAGGTGTGGGGCTTCGTCTCCGACCTGGAGCGCTCGGTGCCGACCTTCGACGCCGTCGTCGCCCGGCTCCGCGTCGTCGATCGCGACGGCAGCCGTCTGCGGGTCCGCACCCGCGCCTCGTGGCGGATGGCCGGGCTGCCCCTCGACTTCGACGTCGACCTGGAGGACGGCTGGTGCTGGATGGTCGGCCGGCCCCGGGTCTACGTCGTGGCCATGGCCGCCGAGCCCCACCCCGACGACCCCGGCCGCACCCGCTACGCCCACCTGGAGGGCCTCACCCTCCGCCCCCGCGCCCTCGCCCGGGCCACCCGCGGGCGGAGCCGGCGCCACGTGGCCTCCGACGTCGCCGGCATCGAGCGGGCGCTGGGGGTCGACCCTCCACCCTCGTAGCCTGGCCGGGTGGAGCCCACGTTCACGCTCGAGCCCGCCGTCCGCCGCATCGTCACCGTGGCCAACCGGCTCGACCGGGGCGATCGCACCGGCCCCTGGCCCCGGCGCCGCCACGACTCGGCGGCCAACGCCCGCCGGCTGCGCCGGCTGGTCATGCCCGACGGGCCGACGATGGCGTCGGAGACCGACGAGCAGGTCGACGTGGCCGGCGGCCGCATCTACGTGCGCACCTACCGGCCCCGGCCGGGACGGCTGCCCGTCCACCTCTTCCTCCACGGCGGCGGGTGGTGCATCGGCACGCTCGACGAGCGCGACCCGCGCTGCCGGCAGATCGCCGCCGGGGCCGACTGCGTCGTCGTCTCGGTCGACTACCGCATGGCCCCCGAGAACGCCTTCCCCACCGCCCCCGAGGACTGCTACCGGGCCCTGCTCTGGGTCGTCGGCGAGGCCGAGCGGCTCGACGTCGACCCCACCCGCATATCGGTGGGCGGCGAGTCGGCCGGCGGCAACCTGGCCGCCGTCCTCGCCCTGATGGCCCGGGACCGGGAGGGTCCGGCGCTGGCCTTCCAGTGGCTCGACGTCCCCGCCACCGACCTGACGATGACCCAGCCCTCGGTCGACGCCACCCCGCCCGGCTACCTGCTCCACCGCGACGACATGGTCGAGTACCGGGCCGCCTACGCCCCCTCGCCCGACGACTGGACCCACCCCTACGCCTCGCCCCTCCACGCCGAGGACCACACCGGGCTCCCGCCGGCGTGGATCACCACCTGCGGCGCCGACCCGCTGCGCGACGACGGGCGGGTCTACGCCGAGGCGCTGGAGGCGGCCGGGGTGGCGGTGACCCGCCGGCACCTCGCCGGCCACGTCCACCCGTCGTTCGCCTTCACCCGCATCGCCTCGGCCGCGGCCCACGAGCGCGACGCCGTCACCGCCCTGCGGCGGGCGCTCCACCCGGCGCCGTGAGGGCGCTGGTCGTCGCCGACACGCACCTGACGGCGGCGACGCTCGACCGGATGCCGGCCGAGGTGTGGGCCATGGCCGACGACGCCGACGTCGTGCTCCACGCCGGTGACGTGGTCGACGCCGCCGTGCTCGACGCCCTCGCCGAGCGGGCGCCCGTCCACGCCGTCCTCGGCAACAACGACGAGGGCCGGCTCACCCTGCCCGAGACCCTCGTCCTCGACCTCGCCGGCACGCCGGTGGCGATGGTCCACGACTCGGGCCCGACCCGGGGCCGGCACCGGCGGGTGGCCCGCCGCTTCCCCGACGCCGCCGTCGTCGTCTTCGGCCACAGCCACGCTCCCCTGGTCGAGCGGGAGGGCGACGGCCCGCTGCTGGTCAACCCGGGCTCGCCCACCCACCGCCGGCGCCAGCCCGTCCACACCGTCGCCTGGCTCGACCCCGCCGGCCCCCGGGCGGAGATCGTCGAGGTCGGTCCGCTCGCTCAGCGGTAGTTGCGCAGCTCGACCAGGTTGCCGGCGGGGTCGCGGATGTAGATCCCCCGCCCCTGGCCCCGGGCGCCGAACAGGTCGGCGGGCCCGATCTCGACCTCGAACCGGCCGCTGGCGGCCAGCTCGTCGACGTCCTCGTCGACCACCACGGCCACGTGGTCGACGTTCTGGCCCGTCCGCTCGCCGGGCATCACGTCGATCAGGGTCGTCGGGCTGATCCGCAACGAGACGAACGGGACCTCGCCCCGATCGAACTCCTCCTGGCGCTCGACCCCGAGCCCGAGCTCGTCGCGGTACCAGGCCACCACGGCGGCGACGTCGGGCACCGGGAGGACGATGTGGTCGATGGCGGTGACGGTGAGGGGCGTGGTCATGGCGCCCAGGCTCCCATCCCGAGGGCGATGAAGCGCTCGACGGCGGCGGTGACCCCCTCCCGGCCGCCGGTGACCAGCAGGTCGAGCGCCCGCGACGATCTCCTACAAAATCCGGCTCCTGTCGGAGATCGTCGCGGGCACGCGACCTCAGCGCGCCAGAAGTCGGAGCCGGCCGTTTCGGCGCGGTGAGGTCGCGGGCACGCGACCCCACCGCGCCAGAACGGCCGGGCGCGACCTCACCGCGCCAGAACCCGTTCTTGTCGGAGGAGGTCGCGGGGGCAGGAGGGCGGCGGCGGCGGTCAGGGTGGGGCGGGGGCGAGCCACTGCCTGACCAGGCCGCGGAGGCGGTCGATGTTGACGTTCTTGGCGGCGCTGACCCAGACGACCTCGTTGGGCTGGAGGTCGAGCCCGCCGGCCAGCTCCTTCTTCCGCTTGTCCCTGACCGAGGCCTTGACCTTGTCGTGCTTGGTGGCGATCACGACGTGGGGCCGCTCGTGGTGGCGCAGCCACTCGACCATCTGGACGTCGAGCGGGGTCGGCCCGATCTCCCCGTCGACCAGCACCAGGATCGCCACCAGCTCCTCCCGGCCGAGCAGGTAGCCCTCGATCATCCGCTGCCAGCCGCCCCGCATCTGCTTGGGCGCCTTGGCGAAGCCGTAGCCGGGGCAGTCGACGAGCGTGGCGTCGCGGCCGAGGTCGGCCTCGTCGACCAGGAAGGCGTTGAGCAGCCGGGTGCGGCCGGGCGTCTTCGAGACGTGGGCCAGGCGGGTCTGGTTGGCCAGGGCGTTGAGCAGCGACGACTTGCCGACGTTCGACCGGCCCACGACCGCCAGCTCGGCCCGGGTCTCGGGCAGCCGGTCGAGCCGATCGGCCGACGTCACGAACCGGAGCTGGAGCGGTCCCTTCACCCGGCCATCATTGCCCCCATGCCCCGGATCGCCACGGTCGCCCTCCTCGTCCACGACCAGGACGCGGCCATCGCCTTCTACCGCGACGTCGTCGGCTTCGACCTCGTCGAGGACACCGACCTGGGGGGCGGCCGGCGCTGGGTCCGGGTCCGCCCGCCCGGCAGCACCGGCCCCGACCTGCTCCTGGCCACGCCGTCCGACGACGCCCAGGCCGCCCGGATCGGCGACCAGGCCGGCGGCCGGGTCTGGCTCTTCCTCGAGACCGACGACTTCGCCCGCGACCACGCCCGCATGACCGCCGCCGGGGTCCGCTTCCGTGAGGAGCCCCGGCACGAGCCCTACGGCACCGTCGCCGTCTGGGAGGACCTGTACGGCACCCCCTGGGACCTCATCCAGCCGGCGTGAGGGCGACGCGGGCGAAGCGGCCGGCGTCGAGGCGGGGTGGGCCGACGGCGACGGGGACGGGGTGGGCGAAGGCGGGTCCGTCGGTGACGAAGGTGTGGAGCTCGCCGTTCTCACCGCACGGGTCGACCCCGGCGGGCAGCTCGGCCAGCAGGGCCCGGTCGTAGCGGCGGCCCACGAAGCGGGCGTCGAGCTGCTCGGTGTCGACGCACGTGACGACCGGCGCCAGGCCGAGGTCGACGATCCGCCCGGCGACCTGGTCGACCGGCTCGTCCCACAGCGGGAAGACGGGGTCGAGCCCGCTGCCGGCCATCGCCTCCTCCCGGTAGGCGCGGACGTCGGCCAGGTGCAGGTCGCCGAAGACCACGGCGGTCACCCCGTCGGCCCGGGCGGCCTCGAGGGCGGCGCCCATCCGCCGGCGGTAGGCGTCGTCGGGGCAGGGCTGGGGCACCTCGACCACGTGGAGCGGGAGCCCGAGGGCGACGGCCTGGGCCTCGACCAGCGCCCGGGGCACGTCGTGCATCGTGACCGCCGCCGAGGCCTGGTCGAGGGTCGTCAGCAGCCCGACCACGGCGAGCGTCGGGTCGGCCAGGGCGTCGTGGAGGGCGAGGGCGCTGTCCTTGCCGCTGCTCCACGCCACCCAGGCCCGCCGGGGTGTCATGGGACGAACGGACCCTTCCCCATCTGGTCGCGCACGGTGACGACCTCGGGGTTGGTGAGGGTCCGGCGCTGCCAGTTGGCCCCGTCGACCACCAGGGTGTGGCCCGAGACGAAGCGGGCGTAGGGCGAGGCGAGGAACGTCGCCGCCCAGCCCAGCTCGTGGCGCTGGCCGACCCGGAGGGCGGGCTGGCGGCCGCCCTTGTCGTCGAGGGCGCCGAGGTTGCCCTGGATGTCGGCGGTCATGTCCTCGTGGGGGAAGAGCCCGGGCACCAGCCCGTTGACCTGGATGCCGTAGGGCCCCCACTCGACCGCCAGCGTCTCGGTCAGGTTCTTGACCCCGGCCTTGGCCGCGGCCGAGTGGGCGAAGCCGGGGCCGCCGGTCCAGGCGTAGGACGCCCCGACGTTGACGATCGAGGCCGGGGTGCCGGCGGCGATGTGGCGCCGGCCCATCTCCCGCGAGCACAGGTAGGTGCCGGTGAGGGTGATGTCGACGACCGTGCGCCAGGCGTTGGGCGACATGTCCTCGGCGGGCACCGGGAAGTTGGCCGCGGCGTTGTTGACGAGGACCCGGGGCAGCCCGCGCCAGGCGACGGCGGCGTCGAAGCCGGCGGCGACGGCCTCGGCGTCGCGGATGTCGAGGGCGACCCCGAGGGCCTCGGCCCCGATCCCCTCCAGCGCCGCCACCCCGGCCGCCCGGTGCTCCTCGGAGCGTGAGGCGATGACGACGGCGGCGCCGAGCCGGCCGAACTCCAGGGCGATGGCCTTCCCCAGCCCGGTGCCGGCCCCGGTGACGAGGACGACCTCGTCGTCGTAGGTGCCGGCCGGGAGGGCGGTGGCGCCGACGGGCGGCGGCACCGGCAGGCCGGGCAGGTCGGTCGTCATCGTCAGCTCCCGGTGTAGCGGGGGGCGCGGTCCTCGGCGGCGGCGGCCCGGCGCTCGGCGGTGTCGTCGCTCCGGTTGATGAAGGTCTGGTAGACGAGCTCGTCGGCCATCGAGGACCGGATCTGCGGCAGCGACAGGTGGCGGATCACCTCGCGGGCCATCTTCACCGTCACCGCCGGGGCGACGGCGATCTGCTCGGCCATCTCCCGCACCGTGTCGTCGAGCACCTCGGGGGCGACGATCCGGCTGACGACGCCGTGGCGCAGCGCCTCCTCCGCGTCCATCACCCGGCCGGTCAGCACCATGTCGGTGACGACCCCGTGCCCGCACATCTCGTAGAGGACGCCGACGCCGCCGGTGTCGGGGATGACCCCGTGGGTCACCTCGGGGAGGCGGAACCGGGTGCCCTCGGCGGCGACCCGGACGTCGCACAGCAGCGCCCGCTGGAACGAGGCGCCGATCACCCAGCCGTGGCAGGCGACGAGCACCGGGGCGTCGAGGTCCCACAGCTGCTGGATGCCCCGGTGGCCGCGGCGCATCAGCTCGTGGTGCGAGAGGTCGACCTGCTGGCCGCCGATGGCCCGCACGTCGCGCCCCGACGAGAACGAAGGGCCCTCGCCCCGCCAGATCACGGCCCGGACGTCGGTCCGCTGGCGCAGCTCGCCGAGGATCTCCCACAGGGTGGCGTCCATGGCGTCGTCGAAGGCGTTGTGGGTGTCGGGGGCGGCGTTGGTGATCGTGGCGACGGCGCCGTCGACCTCGAGCTGCACGCGCGGGTCCATGGGCGACCTCCGGGGTGGGTGGGCCCGACGGGGTCAGGCCGAGGGACGGGTGGTGGTGGTGGACCGCGCCGGGGCGGTCGTCGACGACGGGGGCGCGGTGGTCGAGGTCGGCGTGGTGGTCGACGGCGGCGGGTCCGACCGGCCCTCGGGGACGGGGCCGGTGGTGGTCGTCGTCGTCGAGGGCCCCGCGTCGCCGTCGGCCGGATCGTCCTCGCTGCCCCCGGCCGGTGGGTCGGGCTCGGCGTCGCCGCTCCCCCCGCCGGTGGCGCCGCCCTGGCGCGTGGCCAGGATGCCGAGGAGGCGCTCGGCCTCGTCGATGTGCGACTGGTAGGCGGCCAGCCCCTCGCCGTCGGCCAGCGCCTGGCGGGCGGCGTCGAACTGCTCCTGGATGGCGGTGATCAGCTCGGCGTCGGTGCCGGGGAAGTCGTCCTCGGGCTCCTCGGCCGGCTCCTCCTCGGCCGGTTCGTCCTCACCGGGATCCGCGGGGTCGGCGGGGTCGTCCTCCGGGTCCTCGATCTCCGGCCCCGGGGTGGCCTCGAGGGTCTCGGGGGCGGTGCCGAACAGCTCGACCAGGGCGTCGTAGAGGGTCGGCGCCACCGCCACCCGGCTCGAGTCGGCCCGGTCCTGGTACGAGACGATCACGGCCTGGATGCGGGGCTGGTCGTTGCTGGCGGTCACGTACATCGACTGCACGTAGAGGACCGACTGCTCGATCGGGACCAGCAGGACGTTGCCGAAGGTGGGGTTGCTGTCGCGGAAGTTGAGGCGGAGGTTGGCCACCGCCTCGTCGTTCTGCATGGCGCTGGCCGCCACCGCCGGGCCGTTCGGGGTCTGGCCCGCGGGTATCGAGTAGCTGATCAGGGTGCCGTCGGGCGCCGCCGTGAGGAACGACGACAGCTGGGCCCGGCCCCGCACCGTGAACGGCCGGAGCAGGACGAACTCCTCGTCCTCGGCCCCGGGCAGGCGGAGCTGCTGGTAGGTCGGCTCGATCCGGTCGCGGGACTCCTCGGCGTCCTCGACCGCCTGGGTCGTGGTGGTCGACGCCGTCGAGGCCGGCGCCGTGGTGGGGGTCGAGGCGTCGGTCGAGCCCGGGGCGGCGGCGATCGTCCAGCGGAGCCCGTCGTTGTTGAGGAAGGCGTCGGGGTCGGTGACGTGGTAGCGACCCCAGAACCCGGTCTGCACCCGGAACAGGTCCTCGGGGTAGCGGAAGTGGTCCGCCAGCCCGGGCGGGGCGTCGGCGACCGGGGCGAAGAGGTCGGGGAAGGCCTTCTCGTAGGCCCGCACCAGCGGGTCCTCGTCATCGGTGATGTAGAGGGTGACGGTGCCGTCGTAGGCGTCGACCACCGCCTTGACCGAGTTGCGGGCGTAGTTGAACGACCGGCCCCGCAGCCCGCTGCCCGAGAGCAGGTCGTCGTCGAAGCGCGACCGCTGGGCGTTCGGGTAGCGGTCGGTGGTGGTGTAGGCGTCGATGACGTAGAGGATCCGGCCCTCGTCGTCGACGACGGGGTACGGGTCGGCGTCGAAGGCGAGGAAGGGGGCCAGCGACTGCACCCGGCTGCGGACGTCGCGCTCCATGAGGACGCGGCTGCTGGCCCGGATCGAGCCCGACGTCAGCGGCTCGATCTCGCCGAAGCGGAGGGCGAAGGCGGCCCGCCGGACGAAGCTGTCGAGCGGCACCCCGTCGCGGCCGGTGTAGCCCGACGAGCTGGCGTCGGCGTCGCCACCCCCCTCGTCGCCGTCGGTGGGCGACTCGCCCACGGCCAGCTCGGCCCGGTCGGTGTCGATGATCTTGTAGCCCGACAGGTCCTCGCCGAAGTACATCCTCGGCTCGGTGATGGTCGGGAAGCCGTCGACCGACTCGATGGGGATGTCGCGCACGGTGAAGTCGGGCTCGCCGCTGCCCGTCTTGGCGTTGGCCGGGGCCATCACCAGGCCGTAGCCGTAGGTGTAGACGAGCCGGCTCGCCTCCCAGCCGCTGCTCCCGGGGGGCAGGCTGCCGTCGTCGATGCTCCGGGGGGCGACCATCACCTGCCGGGCCTCGCCCTCGACGGTGTAGCGGTCGACGTCGACGTCGGGGATGTCGAAGAAGTCGCGCAGGCCCTGGCGGGTGCCGAAGCTCTTCTGGGTCTGGTTCGGGTCCCAGAGCCGGATGTTCTGGACCGTCTCCTCGTTGGCGTTGAGCTGCTCGCCGGTCAGGTCGTAGGAGGCCTCGAAGGGCTGCTCCTCGATGCCGTCGAGGCCCATGGCGGCCCGGGTCGCCTCGATGTTGTTGCGGACGTACGGCGCCTCGAGGGCCGAGCGCTCGCCGTCGACCCGGAACCGCTGGACCAGGGCGGGGACGGCCTCGCCGGCCAGCATCGCCACCAGGCCCCAGATGCCGACGGCCATCACCGGCAGCACCCAGCCCCGCCGGCGGATGTTCACCAGGAACAGGACCGTGGCGAAGATCGAGATCAGCACCAGCAGGTCGATGGCCCGGAGCTGGACGTTGACGTCGGTGTAGGCGGCGCCGTCGACCGGCCCCCGGCCCGAGTAGACGAGCTCGTAGCGGTCGAGCCAGTACTGCCCGGCGCGCACCAGGGCCAGCGCCGCCAGCAGCACCGACACGTGGGCCTTCACTGCCGGGCCGACCCGCTCCTGGGTGGCCTGGAGGCGGATGCCGCCGTTCAGGTAGTGGGCCACCACGGTGACCACGGTGACCACGACCAGCGCCGAGAACACCCAGCCGACGGTGAAGCGCAGGAACGGCAGCTGGAAGACGTAGAAGCCGATGTCCTTGCCGAACGTGGCGTCCTTCTCACCGAAGGGGACGTGGTTGCGGAGCAGGACCCAGTTGTTCCACTGGCTCGCCGTCCCGCCCCCGGCGGCCAGGGCGATCAGCGCCGAGGTGGCGCCCCGGACCAGGGCGGCGCGCCGGCCGACCAGCTCCCGGTACTTGAGCACCAGGTCGTCCTCGCTCGACCCGCCGAAGCGGAGGGTGCGCCCGCTCAACCGCTCGGCGATGAGCAGGTTCGACCACATCAGGGCGAAGAAGGCGAGCGTGAACACGGCGACCAGCAGCACCTTGGTGCCGAGGACGCCCCGCCACACGCCGGTCAGGTCGAGCGACTGGAACCAGAGGTAGTCGGTGTAGAACTCGGCGATCGTCCGCAGCGACGTGGCCACCACGAACAGGGCGACGAGGACGACCACGAGGGCGATCCGGCGCCGTCCCGCCGGGAACCGCAGCCGTCGCCTGCGCCGAGGCATGTCGGTCGGGGGACGCATACCGGCCGCAGCCTACCGACGACCCCCCGGCCGACATGTGTCGGCCGGGATGCGACCCGTCCCGCCTCAAGGTGCCAGGCACCTTGAGGCGGTGCCCCGCCGCGGGTCAGGCCGGGGTGGCCACCCGTTCACCCACGACGAGGCAGCGGCAGCCCGGGTGGGCCGGGGGGTGGGCGTGCCCCGTCGGGAAGGCCTGGCCCGAGGGCACCGTGCCGGCCAGGGCGTCGTCCTCGCAGTCGGGACAGGCCGGTGCGGTCGGGTCGGGCACCCAGCGGACCGGGGCCCCGGGCGGCCGCACCGCCACCTGGCCCTGCCCGAAGGCGGCCAGCACGAGGTGGCGGGTCGCCTCGACCAGCCACTCGGTCTTCCACTCCCGGTAGGTGGCGCGGAGGCGGTCCGAGACGTCGTCGGCGTCCTCGACCCCGTCGAAGCAGCGCTCGACCCGGGGCCGGACGACGCTCGACAGGCTGCGGGCCAGCTCCTCGGCCAGCGGGGTGATCGACAGCGAGGCGGGGAGCCCCGCACCCTCGAAGGCGGCGCCCTCCTCGGCCGCGGCCAGGAGGTCCTCCTCGACGGCGGCGGCGTAGGCGGCCACCTGGTCGGCGACCGGGAGGATGGCGTCCAGGTCGGCCCGCCCCTTCTCCCGCCGCACGGCGTCGAGGACGGTGCCCTGCTCGTCGGCCAGCACCCGCTTGAGCCGGCGGGCGACCCGGACCTCGATCGGCTCGACGGCCCCGTCGCGCCGCTCCAGCAGGCTGAGGAGCGCCTCGTCGTCGATCCCGTCGGTGACGGGCTCCGCCTCGGGCTCCGGCTCGGGCTCGGGCTCGGGCTCCGGCTCCGGCTCCTGGGCGGCCGCCGGCTCGGGCTCGGGGTCCTCGGGCTCCGGCTCCTCGGCCTGCGACGCCTTGAGCTTGGCGAACAGGGCGTCGACACCCGCCGCCGGCTCCGGCTCCGGCTCGGCGGTGTCGGCCTCGGGCTCGCCCCAGAGGTCCGCCCCCGACCCGCTCGCCTCCCCGACCGGCTCGGCGTCGATCCTCACCACCGGCACCGGCTCCGTCACCGGCTCCCCGGTCTCGGACTCCGGCTCGGGCTCCGCCACCGACTCGGCGGCCTCCGGCTCCGGCTCGACCTCGGCCACCGGCTCGACGGCCTCCGCCACCGGCTCCACCTCCGGCTCGGCCACCGGCTCGACGGCCTCCGCCACCGGCTCCGGCTCCACCTCGGGCTCGGCCACCGGCTCGGTGGTGACCGCCTCCGGCTCGGGCTCCGCCTCCGGCTCGGTGGTGACGGCCTCCGCCTCGGCCTCCGGCTCCGCCGCCTCGGCGTCGGCGGGCGCGGCGTCGGCGGGCTCGGGCGGGGTGGCCTCGGGGGCGGGGGCGGTGAGGTCGATGACGGGGTTCTCGCTGCTGGGGTCGCCGTCGACGGCCTCCTCGGGGCCGTCGGCCGGAGCCACCAGGGGGAGGCCGGCGGCCCGGGCGGCGGCGATCTGGGACTCGAGCTGCTCGACGGTGTCCTCGGGCTGGGAGTCGGCCCGCATCCGGGCCGCCTCGGCCGCCGTGCGGGCCTCGGGCAGCGCCCGGCGCAGCCCGGCGGTGGCCTCGTCGATCGTGCGCTGGACGCCGTCGTAGGACTCGAGCAGCTGGTCCCGGGCGGCCTGGAGCTGCTCGAGCTGGACGCGGGCCGTCTTCCGGCGCCGGGCCAGGTCGGCCAGCATCCGCTCGCGCACCCGCTGGGCCTCGGCCACCATCTCGCGCCCCTCGGCCTGGGCCGCGTCACGGTCGGCGGCGGCCGCGGCCCGGATGGCGGCGGCGTCGTCGCGGGCGGCCTGGCGCAGCCCCTCGGCCTCGGCCTCGGCGGCGGCGACGATGGCGGCAGCGGCCTCCTCGGCCTCGGCGGTGCGGACCCCGAGGACCTCCTCGGCCTCGGCCCGGATGCGGTCGCCGTCGGCCTGGGCCTCGGCCCGGCTGGCGGCGGCGGCCTCCTCGGCCTCGGTCCGGATGGCCTCGGCGGCGCCCCGGATGGCGGTGGCGTCGGCCTCGGCCTCGGCCCGCAACCGGGCCGCCTCGGCCTCGCTGTCGGCGGCCGCGGCCCGCCGGGCCTCCTCGGCGGCGGAGCGGATGGCCTGGGCCTCGTCGCGCAGCCGAGCGGCGTCGGCGTCGGCCTCGCGCCGGGTCTGGCCGGCCGACTCGGCCGCCTCCTTGAGCATGCGGGCGACGTTCTCCTCGGCCCGCTCCTTGATCTCGGCGGCGGCCTTGTGGGCCGAGGTCAGGACCCGGGCCGTCTCCTCGCCGAGGGCGGCGGTGAGCTGGTCCTCGTCGACCACGGGGCGGGCCGTGGCCGCCGCCCGCAGCTCGGCGACGTCGGCCTGGGCCGCGTCGCGCTCGACGGTGAGCCGCCCCACCACCTCGGCCAGCTGGCCCAGGTAGGCCCGCACCTCGTCGGGGTCGAAGCCCTTGCGGCGCACGGCGAACTCGCGGCCGGTGATCGAGGCCGCGCGAGGGTCGGGGGGGGAGGCCATCGCCCGCGATGCTACGACCGCGGCCCTGTCAGGTCGGGGCAATCAGCGCGTGCCGGACCCGCCCAGCCCGGTGCCGAGCCCGGTGCCGAGGCCGCCGACCACCCCGCCGAGCCCGCCCACGATGCCGCCGGTCGCCCCGCCCACGGCCTCGCCGGCGGCGCCCACCACCCCGCCCACCCCGCCGACTGCGCCGGCGACGCCGCCGACCACGCCGTCGATGACGGCACCGGCGCCGGGCACGACCCGGTCGACCCCGTCGGTGACCCCGCCGACGGTGCCCCCCACGGCGCCGCCGACGCCCTCGACCACCTCGGGCACGTTGGGCGTGGTCGGGGTGGGCAGCTGCGGCAGGGTCGGCGTCGGGACGGTCGGCACCGGCGGCACGGGGAGGCCGCCCGATCCCCCCGACCCGCCGGGGTCGGTAGCGCCGCCGCCGGGCACGGTGGTCGACGGTGGCGCGCCGTCGGCGCCGGTGGCCGTCGGCGGGGTCCCGCCCTCGGCGGCCGGGGCGTCGGCGGCGGCCTCGGCCCCGTCCGACGCCACCTCGGCGTCGTCGCCGGTCGAGGCCTGGAGGTCGACGGTGTCGAGGGCGTCGCGGAGGATCGGCAGCACGTCGGCCGAGCGGGCGCCCTGGTCGATGGCGGCCAACCCCCACGGGGCGCCGTCGGCCTGGAAGGCGGCGGCCTGGTCCCAGGCGGAGGCGAAGGAGCGCTCCTCGACGGCGAGGGCGATCGCCCCCAGCACGAGGGCCTCGCCGCCGTCGTCGAGGCCGGCGAGGCGGTCGGCGAGGGCGTCACCCCCGGGCAGGCCGGGCATGGCCTCGCGAAGGGTGGCGGGGTCGAGGAAGGCCTCGCGCTCGGCCGTGCCCAGCGAGGCCAGCAGCGGGGCGACCTGGGCGTCGATCACCAGGGCGTCGCCGAGGAAGCGCCGGTCCCAGGGGTCGTCGGCCTCGTAGCGCAGCGGCAGGCCCTCGGGCCCGAGGGCGCCGGGACCGGCGATCTCCATCCGGCGGTGGCGGGCGACCTCGGCCCGGCGCCCGGCGGTCTCGACCGCGACCCGGCCCCGGTAGGTGCCGATGCCCAGGCCGAGCCGGCGGTCGAGCCGGGCGGCGCCGTCGACCGACCCCGAGGGGTCGATGCTCACGGTGGCCCCGCCGGCCTCGATCTCGATCGGCGACGGCGCCACCGCCAGCAGGGCACCGGTGACGAGCCGGGGGGCGATCGCCATCTCGACGGTGGTGCCGGCGCGCCCGTCGTGGCGGCCCCGGCCCTCCAGCCGGACGGCGCCGGCCATCTCGAAGGTGGCCCGGCCCTCACGCACGGCGACCTGGTCGCCGGGGCCGACGTCGATGCGGTCGTCGCGGACCGTCGTGGCCGAGCCGTCGGCGTCGGTCACCACCGCCACCCCGTCGACCAGCACCCGGGCCTCGCCGGCGCCGGGCCCGCCGCCGCCGACCGAGGGCACGAGGGCGGCCGCCCCGAGCAGGGCCACGCCAGCGGGCACGAACCAGAACCGGCGCAGCCGGCCCCGGGCCGGGGGAGGGGCGTCGGGCTCGGCGGCACCGAGGGGCCGGACCTCGGCGCGCTCGCGGACGGCCTCGGGCGCGGCGGCGGTCGTCACCCGTCGTCCTCGGGGGACCGGGTGGTGTCCTCGGGCTCCGCCCGCTGGGGCACCGCGGCCATGACCACGGGCACAAGGATAGAGACGACCGTGCCCCCAGGGGAAGCGTCGATCCCGAGACGGCCCCCGTGGGCCCGGGCGACCCGCTCGGTGAGGGCCAGGCCGAGCCCGAGGCCCTCGTGGGCCCGGGTCGCGGCCGCCTCGCCCTGCTGGAAGGCCCCGACGACGTCGGACAGCAGCGCCGTCCCCGAGCCGCCGCCGTCGGCGACGGCCAGGGCGACGAGGTCGGGGGCGTCGGCGGCGAGGCGGGCGCTCACGGTGACGGGCGTGCCCGGGGTCGCGAACCGGGCGGCGTTGTCGACCAGCTCGCCCAGCGCCAGCCGCAGCTGGACCTCGTCCCCCCGGACCGGCGGCAGGTCGGCGGCGACGTCCACGACGACCTCGCGGTCACCGGCCAGGCGGGCGGCCCAGACCTCGCCGGCCTCGGTGACCAGGGCCCCGACGTCGACCTCCTCGTGGTGGGCGACCGCCGTGCCCGCCCCGGCGGTGACGGCGGCGAAGGTGACCAGCCGGTCGACCATGTGCTCCAGGCGGTCGACCCCGGCGGTGATGCCGTCGGCCCAGCTCTGGGCCTGGTCGGGGCTCGGGGTCCGGCGCCGGAGCAGCCCGGCGTAGCCCTTGATCGGGGTGAGCGGGGTGCGCAGCTCGTGGCCGATCGTGGCCAGGAAGTCCTGCTTGGCCGCCTCCAGGGCCTCCTCGGCCCGGATGTCGCGCAGCACGACCACCACGCCGGCCCGGCCCTCGTCGGGACCGCCCGGCAGCGCCGCCACCGTGCCCAGCACCGGGATCGGGTCGCCGCCGCCCGCCGGCCGGAGCCGCCCGGCGATCACCCGGGCCCGGTCGTCGGGGGCGCTCAGGGTGAGCGGGCGGCCGTCGGGCCCGGCCAGGTCGACGACCTCGCGCAGCGCCCGGCCCTCGGCGTCCTCGGGGGCGGCGAGCCCGAGCAGCTCGGCGGCGGCCCGGTTGAGGTCGGTGACCCGGCCGGTGGCGTCGGCGGCCACCACCGCCTCGGTCACCCCGGCGAAGACCGACTCCAACCGGGCGCGCAGGCGCCCCTCCTCGGCCGCCGCCACCCGCAGGTCGTCGGTGAGGTGGTGCAGGGCCACGGCCATGGCGTCGAAGGTCGACGACAGCTCGCCCAGCTCGTCCTCGCGGTCGACGGCGGCCCGGGCCGTCAGGTCGCCCTCCCGGATCCGCGACGCCGCCGCGGTGAGGGTCCGGATGCCACCGCCGATCCGCTCGCCCAGCAGGACCGACAGGGCGATCCCGACCAGGCCGGCCAGCATGGCCACGAGGAACAGCGAGCGGTAGAGGTCCTCGCGGGTCCGCACCACCCGGTCCGACGGCGTCGACAGCACCAGCGCCAGCTGCGGGGGCACGTCGACGGCGGCCACCACGCTCGTCACGACGACCCGGTCGCCGGCGAAGCGGCCGGCGTCGACCCCGGTGTCGATCGTGTCCCGGCCGGGGCGGACCACGGTCGGCTCGGGCGGCCCCTCGCCCCCCGACGTGGCCGCCACCTCGTCCCGAGTGACCAGGGCCAGGCTGAGGGGCTCGCGGTCCGACGCGATCCGCCCCTCGAGGTAGGCGTCATCGAGGGGGCGGGCCACGACGACGACCCCGGTGGCGACCGTCTCGGTCCCCCGCCCGCCCCGGGTGGGCACGGCGGCGAGGGCGAAGGCGTCGGGCCCGACGGCGGTGACGCCCTGGCGCGGGCCCTCCACCTCCATCGCCTCCTGCACCACCGGGTCGCCGGCCAGCGAGAGGGCGGTGGCCGAGGCCAGGTCGGTCGGGTGGACCGTCACCGGGCCCTCGGGCCCGACCACGACGATCGGGGCCTCGATGGCCAGGCCGTCGGCCAGCTCGGCCACCCCGGCGGTGACCCGGGTGCGGGCGGCGTCGCGGTCGGCGGGGGCGGCGGCCGCGTCGGTGGCCACGGCCAGGTCGCCGCCCAGGCTGGCCGACAGCCCGGCGCCGACGAGCGTCGCCTCCTGGAGCGACAGGTCGGCCTCGGCCAGGGCGGCGGCGGCCTCGGCCTCGACCCGGTCGCCGTAGCGCCGGAGGGCCTCGTCCTCGACCGTGCGGCTGATGACCGCCGAGACCGAGAACGACACCAGCAGCACCACGGCCAGCAGCACCCCGGCGACGCTCGTGCCGATCCGGCCCGGGATGGTGTGGCGGCCGGCGACGACCAGGGCGGCGCCGATGACGAGGGCGGCCACCAGCACGAGGGGCTCGGCGCCGACGTCCGCCCAGACCAGGTCGACGCCGCGCGCCTCGACCACGGCGGCGACCACGAGGGCGGCCAGCCCGGCCAGCAGCGTCGGTCGGCCGACCCGGCTGCCGGCCCAGCGCAGGGCGCCGAGGGCGACGATCGAGGTGCCGGCGCAGCGGACGGCGGCGAGGGCGACGGGGGCGTCGGTGCGGACGATGGTGAGCGAGCCGACGGCGAAGGAGACGGCGGCCAGCACCAGGAAGCCGGCCGACAGCAGCAGCCGGGCCGGGCGGTCGAGCCCGAGCAGGCCGGCGCGCACCGACAGCCCGGCGCCGGCGACCACCACGACGAAGAGGGTCAGCTCCGCCGCCAGCTGGAGCAACGTCGCCGTCGTGCTCATCGGTGCCGCCGGCTTCGGACGCTGCGCTCGCTCATGGTGCCGCCCGGGTCCGGGGTCAGCCGCCGGTGTCGGCGAGGTCGAGGGCGTTGCCGCCCAGCTCGGCGAGGGCGGCGAGGGCGTCGTCGAGCGTCTCGACGCCGACCACCTCGACGTCGTCGGCGGCGAAGCGCTCGGCCAGCTCGGCCTCGGCCGCCGGCACCAGCATCAGCTCGGCCCCCTCCCGGCTGGCCGCCACCGCCTTCTGGCCGACGCCCCCGACCTCGCCGACGTTGCCCGCCGGGTCGATCGTGCCGGTGACGGCGATGGTGTGGCCCCCGGTGATCGACCCGGGCGTCAGCACGTCGAGGATGCCGAGGGTCAGGGCCAGCCCGGCCGACGGCCCGCCGACGTCGCGGGTGTCGATCCGGACCGGGAACGGCAGCTCGTAGGTCAGGTCCCGGGTGAACACCTGGACCACGCCGAGCAGGGTGCGGTCGGGGTCGTCGGGGTCGGCCACCAGCTCGACGTCCTCGGTCCGCTCGTCGCGGTCGTCGGTGGTGGCCGGGTCGCCGTCGGCGTCGCGCTCGAAGGTCACGGCCACGACCTCGCCCGGGTCCCGGCCCTCCAGCTCGGTGCGGAGCACGGCATCGGTGGGGGTGGGCGTGCCGTCGAGCTCGGTGATGACGTCGTAGGGCCGGAGCACGTCGGCCGCCGGGGTGTCGGCGATGACGTCGCTGATCACCGTGCCGGTGCCGTCGACCGGGACCTCGTAGCCCAGGTGCTCGAGGGCGACCTTGGCCGCCACCTCCTGCGACAGCGCCATCTCCTGGACGCTGGCCTGGCGGTTCTCCTCGCCGGTCTGGCCGCCGAGGATGGCGTCGCGGGGGTAGACGTCCTGGTCGCCCTTGAGCCAGCCGACGGCGGCCTCGACGTAGCCCATCCGGCGCGACGCCCCCCGGAGCGACACGGTGAGGAAGAGGACCTCGCCGTCGGTCTCGTAGGTCTCGGTGCCGGGGGCGCTGATCGCCGGCTCGGTGGGGATGGCCGACCCGGGGGCGTAGACGACGTAGGGGGCCCGGATCAGCCCGCCGGCCCCGACGGCGGCGACCGTGAGGATCAGCAGGGCGCCGAGGACGACGAAGACCGGGTGCCACCGCAGCCGGATCCGTGGCCTCGGCGGCGCCGGCGGGGGGACCGGGGCGGGCAGCGGGGACGACGGTTCCACGAGGGCAGCAGCCTGCCACGCGAACGTGCTCCACTGGTCCTCGTGCACGACCGGGACGGACCCGACGAGGAGGCGGTGGCCCGGCGGGCGGCGGTGGCCGAGGCCGGTCACCGGGGCGATGCCGGCGCCGCCCGTTCGGCCCTGGCCGATGCCGACCCGGCGGTGCGGGCCACCGCCCTGGGCGCCCTGCGCCGCGCCGGCGCCCTGGGGCCCGCCGAGCTGGCGGCGGCGCTGGCCGACCCCGCGCCGCTCGTGCGCCGGCGGGCGGCCGAGGAGGTGGCGGCGCTCGGAGACCCCGGCGCCGTCAGCCTGCTCGGGCTGCTCGACGACGCCGATCCCACCGTGGTCGAGGTGGCGGCGTGGGCCACCGGCGAACGGGAGCCCCCCGAGCCCGGGGCCGTCGACCGGCTCGCCGCCCTGGTCACCGGGCACGCCGACGCCCTCGTGCGCGAGGCCGCCGTCGCCGCCCTCGGCGCCATCGGCGACCCGGCCGGGCTGCCGGCGATCCTGGCCGCCACGGGCGACAAGGCCACCGTCCGCCGCCGGGCCGTGATCGCCCTCGCCCCCTTCTCCGGCCCCGAGGTCGACGCCGCCCTCGCCCGCGCCATCGGCGACCGCGACTGGCAGGTCCGCCAGGCCGCCGAGGACCAGCTCCGCTAGGTCGCGCCCGTCACCCGTCGGTAGGTTCCGGGCGTGTCGATGCACGATGACTGGGTCGCCCGCGACGCCGCCGTGGTGTGGCACGGGTTCACCCAGATGACGACCTACGCCACCAACCGGCCGGTGCTGGTCGACCGGGCCGAGGGCCGCGAGGTGATCGACGTCGAGGGCCGGCGCTACCTCGACGCCATCTCGTCGCTGTGGGTGACGACGCTCGGGCACCGGGTCCCCGAGCTCGACCAGGCCCTGCGCGACCAGGTCGACAAGGTCGCCCACACCACGCTGCTGGGCAACGGCAACGTCGCCGCCGTCGAGCTGGCCGAGGCCCTGGCCCCCCGGGTGCCGGTCGACGACCCCCGCTTCCTCTACGCCTCCGACGGCGCCGCCGCGGTCGAGCAGGCGCTCAAGATCGCCTTCCAGTCGTGGACCAACCGGGGCGTGACCGGCCGCACCACCTACCTCGCCTTCGGCGGCGCCTACCACGGCGACCTGATCGGCACGCTCTCGGTCGGCGACGGCGGGTTCGGCACCGACGTCTTCGACCCGCTGCGGTTCCCGTGCCTGCGGGCGCCGGGCCTCGACCAGCCGGGCGGCGCCGACAACGCCGTGGCCCTGATCGCCGAGCACGCCGAACGGCTGGCCGCCGTGGTGGTCGAGCCGCTGGTCCAGGGGGCGGCCGGCATCCGCACCCACGAGCCGGAGGCGCTACGGGCGGTGGCCGAGGCCTGCCGGGCCCACGGCGTGCTGCTGATCGCCGACGAGGTCGCCACCGGCTTCGGTCGCACCGGCACCCTGTTCGCCTGCGAGCAGGCCGGGGTCCGCCCCGACCTGATGGTGGTGGGCAAGGGCATCAGCGGCGGCTACCTGCCGCTCGCCGCCACGATCGCCTCGGGCGAGGTCTTCCACGCCTTCGACGGCCCCGACCTGTCGGAGATGACGCTGTACCACGGCCACTCCTTCAGCGGGAACGCCCTGGCCTGCGCCGTCGCCACCCGGCACCTGGCCCTGCTCGACGAGTGGGACGTGCTGGCCAACGTGCGGGCCCGGGCCGACCAGCTCCACGCCGCCCTGGCCGCCCGGGTGGCGAAGCTGCCGGGCGTGGCCGAGGTCCGGGGGCGCGGGCTGCTGGCGGGCGTCGAGCTGGCCCCGCCGGCCGACGGGCTCCGCTGGGGCCGTCGGGTCTCGGCCGGCTGCGTCGAGCGGGGCGTGCTGATCCGCCCGCTGGGCGACGTCGTCGTCACCGTCCCCATGCTGACCAGCACCGAGGACGAGATCGACCGCATCGTCGACACCATCGCCGCCTCGATCGAGGACGTCTGTGGCTGAGGGGCCCTGGGGCACCCGGGTCGAGGAGCGGTTGGCGGAGGTCGCGGCGGCGGGGCGGTGGCGCACCACCCGGGCCTTCGACGCCCGGGGGCCGCGGGGGAGGCTGCCCGACGGCACCGCCGTCACCTCCTTCGCCTCCAACGACTACCTCGGGCTCTCGGCCCACCCCGCCGTGATCGCCGCCGCCCACGCCGCGCTCGACCGCTGGGGCACCGGGTCGACGGCGTCGCGCCTGGTCGTCGGGTCGCGGCCGCCGCACCACGCCCTGGAGGTCGACCTGGCGGCGTGGAAGCGGACCGAGGCCGCCCTCGTCTTCCCCACCGGCTACGCCGCCAACGTCGGGGTCCTCACCGCCCTGGCCGGGCCGGGCACCCGGATCATCAGCGACGCCCTCAACCACGCCTCGATCGTCGACGGCTGCCGGCTGGCCAGGGGCGAGCTGACCGTCGTCCCCCACGGCGACCACGAGGCCCTCGACGCCGCCCTGGCCGCCGACGACCGCCCCGCCGTGGTGGTGGCCGATTCGGTCTTCTCGATGGACGGCGACGCCGCCGACCTCGACGCCCTGGCCGAGCTGTGCACCCGCCACGGCGCCGCCCTCGTGCTCGACGAGGCCCACGCCGTGTTCGGCCCCGACATCGACCCCGCCGCCCACCCCGACCTGTTGCTGGTCCGGGTCGGCACGCTGTCCAAGGCGCTCGGCAGCCTGGGCGGGTTCGTCGCCTGCTCGGCCGCCGTGCGCGACCTCCTGGTCAACGTGGCCCGGCCCTTCATCTTCACCACCGCCCTCTCCCCCGCCGACGCCGCCGCCGGCCGGGCCGCCCTCGGCATCGTCCGCAGCCCCGAGGGCGACGCCCTGCGGGCCCGGCTGCGGGCCCACGTCGACCGGCTCGCCCCCGGGCACCCGTCGCCCATCGTCCCCGTGGTGCTCGGCGCCGAGCGGGCCGCCGTCGCCGCCGCCGAGGCCCTGCTGGCCCAGGGCCTCCTCGTGCCCGCCATCCGCCCGCCCACCGTCCCCGCCGGCACGTCCCGGCTGCGGGTCACCTTCTGCGCCACCCACGCCGAGGCCGACGTCGACCGGCTGGTCACCGCCCTGGCGGCGGTCCGATGAGCCGGCCCGCGACCCTCGTCGCCGTGCTCGGGACGGGCACCGAGGTGGGCAAGACCTGGGTGGCCGCCCGGTTGCTGGACACGCTGCGGGCCGGCGGGCTGTCGGTGGCGGCCCGCAAGCCGGCCCAGTCGGCCGAGCCCGACGACCCGGGCCCGTCGGACGCCGACGTGCTGGCCGCCGCCACCGGCGAGGACCCCCTGGCCGTCTGCCCCGCCCCCCGCCGCTACGCCCGGGCCATGGCGCCGCCGATGGCCGCCGCCGCCCTCGGCCTCGCCCCCTTCACCGTGGCCGACCTGGTCGCCGAGATCACCTGGCCCGCCGGGGTCGACGTCGGCCTGGTCGAGACGGCCGGTGGCGGCGCCTCCCCGGCCGCCGACGACGGCGACAGCCTCGACCTCGTCGGCGCCGTCGCCCCCGACCACGTCGTCCTGGTGGCCGACGCCGGGCTGGGCACCCTCAACGGCATCCGCCTGACGCTGGCCGCCCTGCGCCCGCCGGTCCCGGTGACGGTCGTGCTCAACCGCTACGACCCCGCCGACGACCTCCACCTCGCCAACCGCGACTGGCTCCGGACGCGGGAGGGCCTCGACGTCGTCACCGACGTCGAGGCCCTGTCCGAGCGCTTCCGCTGACCCGCCTCAAGGTGCCAGGCACCTTGAGGCGGTCCTAGGCGGTGATCAGCTCCTCGGGGGTCAGGTCGGCGGTCTGGCCCTCGAAGTCGATCACGTCGCTGATCTCCTCGAAGTGGGCGGCGGCGGCGTCGTACTGGACCAGCACGAACGACTCGCCCATGTAGGCGTCGCCGTCACCGGTGGTGAAGGTGATGCCCTCGTGGGCCAGCGGCGTGGTGACGCCGTCGAGGTTCTTGATCGACTCCATCAGGCCCAGCCGGCTCGGGCTCTCGGCCGCCTCCAGCGCCTGGATGAACAGGTCGGCCTGGGCGTAGCCGTAGGCGATGATGGCGTTGTCGAGATCGAGCTCACGGCCCTTGAACTCGGGCTGGTACTCCTCGACGGCGGCGAAGAAGTCGGTCATCGCCGGGTCCTCGGCGTACTCCGGGTTGAGCGGGTCCTTGAGGTTGGTGAGGCTCAGGACGTCGTCACCGGCGGCGCCGGCCAGGCCCATCAGCGTCTTCGAGATGCACGTGCCCGACACCCAGGTGGTGGCCTCCCAGCCCTCGGCGTCCTTGGCCGTCAGGGCGTTGGGGCAGGCGAGCAGCGTGCCGCCGTTGAAGAAGGCGTCGGCACCGCTGGCGGCCAGGGCGGTCACCTGCGAGGCGACCTGGTCCGAGCCCACGGCGTACTCCTCGATGGCGACCAGCTCGATGTCGGTGCCCTCGATGGCCTGCTTGAAGCCCTCCTCGTAGGTGGTGCCGAACTCGTCGCTCTGGCGCAGCATGGCCACCTTGGCGTCGGGCTGGTTCTCCTTGAGGTAGTCGGCGAAGGCCTGGGCCTCGAGGGTGTACGGCGACAGGGTCGAGCCGATCAGCCACGGGTACTCGGGGTTGCCCCAGGCGACCGAGCCGGTGGCGGCGAAGACGTCGGGCACGCACAGCTCGTCGAGGAAGTCCCGGATGCTGATGTTGTTGGCCGTGCCCACCACGCTGAAGACGGCGAAGGCCCCGTCGCCGTTGGCGCCGACGAGCTCCTCGATGTTGGCCGCCGACTTCTGCGGGTTGTACTCGTCGTCCTTGTCCTCGTACTCGATCTGGACGGTCGTGCCGGCGAAGTCGACCCCGCCGTCGGCGTTGGCCTCGTCGAAGCGGGTGGCCCAGCCGCGGGCGATCTCGGCGAAGGCGCCGGTCAGGCCCGACTGCGGGTACGACGACACCAGCTTGAGGGTGTCACCCTCGATCTCGGCGGTCGGGTCCGAGATGCAGTCCTCGACGCCGTAGGCGTCGGCCACCTCCTCGGAGCCCTCGCCACCCTCGCCGCCGCCGGTGGACTCACCACCGCCGTCGTCGTCGCGGCTGCTGCACGCGCCGGCGAGCAGGGCCAGCACGGCGAGCAGCGCCAGCAGGCCGCGGGTCCGGTTTCGCTTCATCTCAGGGTTCTCCTTGGTGGTGAAGGTCGGATGTCGATGCGGAGACCTCGGCGGCCGCCACCGCCTCGGGTTCGAGGGCGGCGGCCGCCACCGGGGCGGTGGGATCGTCGCGCAGGGGCAGGAGCCGGTCGGCCAGCTTGCGGAGGCCGCCGACCACGCCGCCGGGCAGCACGTAGACCATGGCGATCAGCGCACCGCCGAAGATGGCCGGCGACAGCATCTCCTTGCCCTCGATCAGCCCGTCGGTCTCGCGCCGCAGGAGGATGAGGATCAGGGCGCCGACGGCCGGGCCGGTGATCGTGGCCGTGCCGCCGATCACCACGGCCACGAGGAACTCGATCGAGTTGCGGAAGGTCACGATCGGGTCGGTGGCATCGGCGGCCCGGTCGACCATCACCGACAGCGAGCCGGCGACGCCGGCGTAGGCGGCCGACAGGGCGAAGGCCCCGACCTTGACCCGGGCCAGGTGGACCCCGACCGTCGAGGCGGCGACCTCCTGGTCGCGCACCGCCACCATGGCCCGGCCGATGCGGGACCGGCTCAGGTTCCAGGCCCCGAGGAAGAGCACGGCGGCGATCAGCAGCGACTCGACGTAGTGCCACTGGTCGTTCTCGAGGAAGGTGAGCAGGGAGTCGAAGCCGCTGCGCTTGGGCCGGATGATGGCCACGCCGCCCTGGCCCTCGACGAACTTCTGGCCCACGCGCGGGAACAGCACGGCCAGGCCCAGGGTCACCAGGGCCAGGTAGAGGCCCTTGACCCGCAGGGCGGGGATGCCCACGCCGACGCCCAGGGCGGCGGCCACCAGGGCGGCCATCGGGATGGTCAGCTCGAAGGACCACCCGTGATCGTTCATGAGGATGGCGGTGGTGAAGGCGCCGACGCCGAAGAAGGCGCCGTGGCCGATCGACACCTGGCCGTTGAACCCGGTGAGCAGGTTGAGGCCCATGGCCGCCACGGCGAAGTAGATCGCCCGCGACAGGGTCTGGTTCATCGCCGGCTGGAAGTAGTACGGCGCGTAGAGCAGGGCGGCGGCGACCAGGACGCCGACGACGATGCGGAGGTTGCGCCTAGACACCACGTCCTCCAACCCCGCCCGCCACCCCAAAGGGATCGACTGCGTCGATGCTCATACTCTCTCTACCGTCCTCTTGCCGAAGAGGCCGGTCGGTCGGACCAGCAGCACCAGCAGGATCAGGCCGAAGGGCACGACCAGCTCGATGGTGGAGAGGGCCTTCACGTAGCCGACCGTCATCGACTCGGCGATGGCCACGATCATCCCCCCGACCACGGCGCCGACCGGGCTGTCGAAGCCGCCGAGGGCGGCGGCGGCCGAGGCGTAGACGAGGACGACGGCCATCAGGCCCGGGTTGACCGAGGTGCGCTCGGCGGCGACGAAGCAGCCGGCCAGGGCGCCGAGCCCGGCGGCCATGGCCCAGCCGAGCATCAGCATCCGCGACGAGTTGATGCCGACCAGCCGGGCCGACTCGGGGTTGGAGGCGACGGCCCGCAGCTTGAGCCCCACCTTGGTCCGCTGGAACAGGACGTAGAGGAGGAGGCAGACGACGGCGAGCATCACCACCATGGCCACGATCGAGGCCTGGATGCGGAGGTCGCCGACCTGCCAGAACCGGTTCGACCCCGTCGGCGAGCCGGGCGAGGCCTTCGACGGCCACGGCTTGGGCATGGGCTCGGCGTCGTCGCTGAAGGCCAGCTGGGCCAGGGCGTTGAGCCCGAGGAAGAGCCCCAGCATCACGATCAGCACGTTGAGCGGTGACTTGTCGGGGCCGTGGACGGGCCGGATCAGGAAGCGCTCGATGGCCGCCCCCAGCACGGCGCTGATCAGGACGCTGACCACGATGGCCAGGCCGACCGGGAGCCCCCCGGGGAGCACCTGGAGCCCGAAGATCGTCATGCCCGTGGCCGTCAGCCCCCAGCCCATGTAGGTGGAGAACAGGGCCATCTCGCCCTGGGCCAGGTTGAGCAGCCCGGTGGTCCGGAAGATCAGCACGAGGGCCAGGGCCATGGCGCCGTACACGGCCCCGTTGCCGATGCCGTTGAGCAGGAAGCGGAGGAAGAGATCGACGTCCATCAGAACCCCAGGTACGCCTTGCGGATGGCGTCGTCGTCGCGGAGCTGCTCGGCGGGGCCCTCGGCCACGATCTGGCCCGTCTCCAGCACGTAGCCCCGGTGGCCGATGTCGAGCGCGAGGTTGGCGTTCTGCTCGACGACCAGGATGGTCAGCCCCTCCTCCCGGTTGAGCTGGCCCAGCCGCTCGAACAGGTCCCGGGTGATCAGCGGGGCCAGGCCCAGCGAGGGCTCGTCGAGCAGCAGCAGCTTGGGGCGGAGCATCATCGCCCGGGCGATGGCCAGCATCTGCTGCTCGCCGCCGCTCATCGAGCCGGCGGCCTGGTCGCGGCGCTCGCCGAGCCGGGGGAAGACCTCGTACCAGCGGGCGATGTCGGCCTTGACGTCGCCGTCGCTGCGGAGGATGGCGCCGAGGCGCATGTTCTCGTCGGTGGTGAGATCGCCGAAGGTGCCCCGGCCCTGGGGGACGGTGGCGATCCCGGCCCGGGCCACCTTCTCGGGGCTGCGGGCCAGGGTGGCGCCGGCGAAGGTGATCGACCCGGTGGTGGCGATCTCGCCGATGATCGCCCGCAGCGTCGTCGTCTTGCCCGCCCCGTTGGCGCCGAGGACGACCACGACCTCGCCCTCGTCGACCCGCAGGTCGATGCCCCGGAGCACGGTGACCGGGCCGTAGCCCCCGCTGACGTCGGACAGCTCCAAGAGGCTCACGTCCACCGACCCCACCCCCCACCCTGAAGGCGTCGGCGTCCGAGCGCGGCGGTGCCTTCGGGTGGGGCGCTCATACGCCGACTCATCTTCACTCTGTCGTCCCCAGGTAGGCCTCGATGACCTTCGGGTCGTTGCGCACCTGCTCGGGCGGGCCCTCGGCGATGCGGCGACCGAAGTCGAGGACGACGATGTGGTCGGAGATGGCCATGACCATCGACATGTGGTGCTCGACCAGCAGGAGGGTGAGGTCGAACTCGTCGCGGACCGAGCGGAGGGTCTCGGCCAGCTCGTCGACCTCGCCGTGGGTGAGGCCGTTGGCCGGCTCGTCGAGCATCAGCAGCCGGGGCCGGGCGGCGAGGGCCCGGGCCAGCTCGATCCGCTTGAGCGTCCCGAACGGGAGCCCGGCGGCGGGCCGGCCGGCGAGGTGGGCCAGGCCCAGCCGGTCGAGGATCTCCATGGCCTCGGCCTGCATCCGGGCGTTCTCGGCCCGGCCCAGCCCGAGGAAGCCCCGGACGAAGCCGACCGAGCCCTGGGTGTGGGCGCCGACCCGCACGTTGTCGAGCACCGACAGCCCCGGGAACAGGGCCACGTTCTGGAAGGTGCGGGCGATCCCGGCCTGGGCGATGCCGTGGGGCGGCACCGACAGCAGGTCCTTGCCGTCGAAGGTCACGTTGCCGGTGGTGGCCGGGTAGAGCCGGCTGATCACGTTGAACAGCGTCGTCTTGCCGGCGCCGTTGGGGCCGATCAGGGCGCAGATGTCCCCGGGCCGGATCGAGAAGCTGAGGCCATCGAGGGCGACCACGCCGCCGAAGCGCACCCCGACCTCGTCCACGTCGAGCAGGGCCGTCATGTGGCTCTCAGGTGCTCCTGGGGGTGCGGACGGGGGGTGTGGCACGGGTCACGTCGACCGGCCATCTCGGCCATCTAACCACGTCACGACGCCGAGCGCCGGGACCGGGGGCGGAGCGCCCTACATCCGCGACCCCATGAACATCACCTTGAGCTGGTCGTAGGCCTCGATGCACTTGCCGGCGCCCAGCACGACGCACTCCAGCGGGGCGTCGACCAGGTACACCGGGATCTCGGTCTCGTTGGCGATCCGCTGGGCCAGGCCGGCGAGCATCCCGCCGCCGCCGACGAGGTGCATGCCCCGGACGATCAGGTCGTGGGCCAGCTCGGGGGGCGCCTCGCCCAGGCAGGCGACCACCGAGTCGACGATGGCGGCCACCGGCTCCTCGATGGCGGTGCGGACCTCGACCGGCGAGAGGATCACCGTCTTGGGCAGACCGGTCATCAGGTCGCGGCCCCGGACCTCGGCCTTGACGTTGTCCTTGACCGGGTAGGCCGAGCCGATCGAGACCTTGATCTCCTCGGCGGTGCGCTCGCCGATGGCGATCCCGTACTCGCGGCGGATGAAGCCCTGGATGGCGGCGTCGATGTCGAACGACCCGACCCGCACGGCCTGGAGGGCGACCACGCCGCCGAGCGAGATCAGCGCCGTCTCCGACGTGCCGCCGCCGACGTCGACGACCATGTTGGCGACCGGCTCGTTGATCGTCAGCCCGGCGCCGAGGGCGGCGGCCATCGGCTGCTCGATCAGCTGGGCCTCGGCGGCGCCGGCCCGGCGGGCGGCCTCGGTGACGGCCCGGCGCTCGACCTCGGTGATGGCCGACGGCACGCAGATCACGACCCGGGGCCGGTTGAAGCGGCTGACGCCGGCCCGGTGGAGCAGGAGCCGGATCATCCGCTGGGTGACGTCGAAGTCGGTGATGGCGCCCTGGCGCAGCGGGCGGACGGCCACGATCGAGCCGGGCGTCCGGCCGATCATCTGCCACGCCTCGTGGCCCATGGCCAGCACGTCGCCGGTGTTCTGGTTGAGGGCGATCACCGACGGCTCGTTGAGCACGATGCCCTGGCCGCGGGCGTAGACCAGCGTGTTGGCGGTGCCGAGGTCGATGGCGAGGTCGCGGGCCACGGGTCAGGCCCCCGGTCCGGGGCGGGTGGGCCGGCTGGTGCCGTCGGACTCGAACCGGCGCGGCTTGCGGGCCTGGGCGTCGGGCGACAGCGCCCGCATCTCCTGCTGGAAGCCGTGGATGCCCGAGTGCATGTTCGTCGGCTGGCGCCCCCGCACCCACAGCAGGAACGACGCCAGCACGATGATCACCACCGGCACGAGCAGGAAGACGAACGGGCTCACGCGGGGGCGTCCTCGATGGGGGTGGCGTCGGTGCCCCACTCCTCGCCGTCGGCCCACGTCTCCTTCTTCCAGAGCGGGACGGTGGCCTTGAGGGTGTCGATGGTGTGGGCGGCGGCGGCGAAGGCGGCGCCCCGGTGGGCCGAGGCGACCACGACGACCACGGCGGCCTCGCCCAGCGCCAGCCGGCCGGTGCGGTGGACGGCGGCGACCCGGCGGACCTCGGGCCAGCGGCGACGCACGTCGGCCACGACGTCGGCCAGCCGGGCCACGGCCGCCTCCTCGTAGGCCTCGTAGGTCAGCGCCGTCACGCCCTCACGACCCGGGGCGTGGTCGCGGACGGTGCCGTGGAAGGTCACGACCGCCCCCACATCGGGGGTGGTGGCCCAGCGGGTCAGGGCGTCGCCGTCGAGCGGGGTGGCCGTGATGCCGACCCACGTGTCACCGGCGGGCGCGTCCACGGCCCGGTCGGGCGCGGAGGCAGCGATCCCATGGGGCACCGACCCATCGTATTGGCCTCCGGGCCCCTCGGTGCGAGGCAGGCCCCGGAACGGGTGGTCCGACGGCGGACCCGCGGCCCGTCCCGGCGGGGGCGTCGGTAACCTCCTCCGACGATGTTCCCGTCCGACGACGACCGGCCCCGCGGCCCCCTGCCGCCCGAGGACCGGCTCTGGCGCCACCCCTCCGAGGTGGCCCACGCCGCCGCCATGGCCGCGGCCCCGCCCGCCCCCCCGCTCGCCCCCGACGGCCGCCGCCGGCGGGCCCTCGCCACCGTCGGCCTCCTCTCCGGTCTGGCCGGGGCGGCGGCCACCGTGGTCTCCCTCGCCGCCCTCGGCGCCTTCTCCCCCTCGGTCATCGAGCGCGAGGTGGCCAGCACCACGGGCCCGCCGACGACGATCCGCTCCGCCACCGCCGTCGCCACCAGCGTGGCCCCCGCCGTGGTCGAGATCACCGCCACCTTCGGCTTCCAGGTCCGCCGGGGCTCGGGCGTGGTCGCCCGCTCCGACGGCCTCGTCCTCACCAGCCAGCAGCTGATCGCCGGCGCCACCTCGGTCAGCGTCACCTGGCCCTCCGGGCGGGAGGAGGACGCCACCATCGAGGGCGTCGACCCCCTGACCGGGCTGGCCGCCGTGACCGTGTCCGGCACCGGCTACCCGGCGGCGACGCTCGACATGACCCCGCCCCGCCCCGGCGACCAGGCCATCGCCGTCAGCGCCCACACCGGCGACGGCGCTCCCCTCGTGGTCGAGGCCACCGTCAACGCCACCAGCGCCCACGTCGTCACCGGCGACACCGTGCTGGTCGGGCTGATCGAGGTCGACAGCCCCGTGCCCGACGGCGCCGACGGCGGCGCCCTGGTCGACGGCGAGGGCAACCTCCGCGGCATCTGCGTGACCCTCACCGACGGCTCGGGCGCCGGGTGGGCCGTGCCCGCCGAGGTCGCCCTCCGGGTCGCCGACGACCTGCGCCGGCTCGGCCGGGTCGACCGGGGCTGGCTCGGCATCGGGGGCGAGCCCGCCGGTGGCGCCGGCGCCGTCCCCGCCGGCTTCGCCGTCGCCGAGGTCGTCCCCGGCTCCCCGGCCGAGCTGGTCGGCCTCGTCCCCGGCGACGTCGTCCTCTCCGTCGACGACCACCGGGTCCGCTCGCTCGCCGACGTCCGCGAGGCCCTCGCCCTGACCCGCCCCGGCCAGGTCGTCGTCCTCGAGGTCACCCGCGCCGACCAGACCGGCCTCGTCGAGGTCGTCCTCTCCCCGACCCCCTAGCTTCTGTCAACCCCCATGGACCTCAGCGGTCCATGCGGATGGACAGAACGGGCCTAGCCCGAGCGGCGGGCGCGACGGAGGGCGGCCCAGGCGGCGGCGCCCACACCGGCGACGAGGGCGCCACCGGTGATGCCGAGGGCCAGCTCCTGGCGGCGGCGGGGGCTGAGGGTGGCCAGCGCCGTCGCCGGGGTGCCGTCGACGAAGGCCTCCTCGTTGGAGTGCTGCGGCTCCCAGCCGTCGGCCCGCAGGCGGTCGTTGGCCACGACCCACGGGTGACGGGCGTAGGGCACCAGGCCGGGTGGGGTCGGGGCCAGCCGCAGCTGCCAGCGCAGCCGGGCCACCCGGTCGCCGAGCCGGCGGGGCACCCGCACCTTGGGCGTGCCGGCGTCGAGGGCGGTGTACTCGGCGCCCCGCAGCCAGCCGTCGGGGGCGACGTTGCGGGCCCCGTCGAGCCGGGCGGTGGCGGCGAGCACCACGGCGGCGGCGAGATCGTCGACGTGGACGAACTGCGAGGGCGGGTCGCCGTCGAGGTCCGCAACCCGACGGGCGGTGTGGAGGGCCCGGGCCAGCCAGCCGCCGGGGCCGTCGTCGCCCACGACCGGGGCCGGGCGCAGCACGGTGGCGGTGGCCGACGGGTGGTCGTGGCGCCACTCGGCCAACCGGCGCTCGATCTCGGCCCGCTGGACGGCGTAGGCCAGGTCGGGGCCGGGGCGCAGGGTGGCGTCCTCGGTGAGCGGCATGGCGTTGTTGGCCCACGCCCCGTAGACCGCGGCGGTCGACAGGAGGACGACGTGCTCGACCCCGACGTCGCCGGCGGCGTCGAGCAGCCTCTGGGCGGCGACGACGTCGACGGCGGCCTCGACCGCCGGGTCCTCGTCGAGCTGCTCGCCGAAGACCGAGTCGAGGTGGACCACGACGGTGACGCCCTCGAGCACCGGCTTGAGGTCGACGTCGAGCAGGTCGCCCAGCTCGACGACCTCGTCACCCCGCTCGCGCAGGGCGGCCACCACGGCCCGCCCGAGCGCCCCGGTGGTGCCGGTCACCGCCACCGTGGCCGCCTCCGCCGACGTGGAGGGGCCGCGGAGGGGATCGGGTGCCATGCGCATACGATGCCGTCGTGCGCCCGGCCCCGCCACATCGCAGTCCCGCCCGCCCCCACCGATGAGCACGCCGGACCCCTTCGGGGGGATGCCGTTCTTCGGTGACCTGGCCCGCATGATCGGCCGGCAGGGCCCCATCGCCTGGGACGCCGCCCGCCAGATCGCCCACAGCATCGCCACCGACGGCCAGCCCGAGCCCAACGTCGACCCGCTGGCCCGCATCCAGCTCGAGCAGCTGTCCCGGGTGGCCGAGCTCCAGATCGCCAACGCCAGCGGGCTCGACCCGTCGCACCACGGGGCGGGCATCACGATCACCCCCGTCACCCGCACCCAGTGGGTCACCCGCACGCTCGACGACCACCGGGCCCTGTTCGAGTCGCTGGCCCAGAGCCTGGGCTCGTCGGGCACCGAGGGGGCCGGCGACACCCCCGTCCCGGCCGAGCCCGACGCCCTCGACCCGCTCGACGACGACGCCGCCGCGGCCTGGCTGGGCCAGCTGATGGGGATGCTCCAGCCGATGACCCTGGGCATGGCCGCCGGGTCGATGGTCGGGCACCTCGCGACCCGGTCGTTCGGGCAGTACGACCTGCCCGTGCCCCGGCCGCCGGGTGACCAGGTCATGGTCCTGGTGCCGGCCATCGACGCCTTCGCCGAGGAGTGGAGCCTGGGGGTCGACGACGTCCGGCTGTGGGTCTGCCTCCACGAGGTCGCCCACCACGCCGTGCTCGGGGTGCCCCACGTGCGGGCCACGCTCACCGAGCTGATCGAGCGCTTCGTCGCCGGCTTCCGGCCCGACCCCATGGGCTTCGAGCGGGCCCTGGCCGACGTCGACCCGTCGGGCCCGGCCGGCCTGGAGGCGATGCAGCGGCTCTTCACCGACCCCGAGGTGCTGATGGGGGCGGCCCCGTCGCCGGCCCAGGACGAGGTCCGGCCCCGGCTGGAGACGCTCGTCGCCGCCATCGTCGGCTGGGTCGACCACATCATGGACCGGGTCGGCGGGGGCCTCGTCGGGAGCTACGCCCAGGTCACCGAGGCGGTCCGCCGGCGCCGGGTCGAGACCAGCGCCGCCGACCGCTACGTCGAGCGGCTGTTCGGCCTCAACCTCACCCAGGCCCGGATCGACCTGGGTTCGTCGTTCGTCGACGGCGTGGTCGAGCGGGCCGGCGAGGAGGGCCTGGCCCGCCTGTGGGCGAAGCCCGCCGACCTCCCCACCCCGGCCGAGCTGGCCGCCCCCGGCCTCTGGCTCGCCCGCATCGACCTCGACACCTGACCGTCCCGCGACCCAGGGCCCACAAGAACGCCTTCTTGTGCCCCACAGGTCGCGGATCCGCGACCCAGGGCCCACAGGAACCGGTTCTTGTGGGGGTGGGGTCGCGGTCTGGGGTTCTTGTGGGGTGGAGGGTGCGGAAGCGCGACGTCAGGGCACGAGAAGCCGGCGGCGGGAGGCGGAGGCCCTGCGCCGAGCGCCCGTGGGGGTCACGACGTCGGAGCCGGCGACCCGCCGGGGTGGACGGTGCGGAGGGCGGTGAGGAACCAACCGATGGCGCGGTCCCCCGTGGCGGAGGCGGCCCAGTGGAGGTCGTGGCCGACGGGGGTCACGGCGTCGGGCAGCCCGAGGGCGCGGACGCCCGGGTGGACGGTCCCGCTCGGGACGAAGCCCACGAGCTGGGTCTCGGCCACGACGGCGGGGACGAGGGCGGCGGTGGTGAGCGCCACGCCGATGGTCCGGGTGAGGCCGTGGTTCGTCAGGGCGACCCCGACGGCGGTGTCGATCCCGGTGCCGGCGACCGTGGCGTGGGGCCACCGGGCGAGCTCGGCGAGGCCGACGGCGCCGTCCTCGCCGGCTTCGAGGGGGTGGTCGAGGGTCACGATCGCCTGCCACGAGATGGGGAGCAGTGGCGCCGAGCACAGGTCGCCGACGAGGCGGCCGGGCACGCTGACGGCGGCGTCGAGCGTCCCGGCGGTGAGGGCGGCGACGGTGTCGTCGTCGAGGCGGTGCAGCTCGAGGCTCGCCATCGGGGCGTGTTCGGCGAGGTGCCGGAGCAGCGGAGCGCACAGGAGCGGAGCGAGGGCGTCCGGCAGCGCGAGGGTGAAGCGGCGGGGCGTCGTCGCCGGGTCGAAGGCGCCGGGGGCGATGCGGGTGCGCACGCGGTGCATGACCTCGTGGACCTCGACCGCGAGCCGCTCACCCTCCGGCGTCGGCCGCATCGCGGCGCCGTCCCGGACGAGGATGGGGTCGCCGAGCGCGGTGCGGAGCCGAGACAGGGCATGGCTGACGGCGGGTTGGCTGAGGTGCAGCCGCTCCGCCGCCCGGGTCACGCTGCGCTCGGCCAGGACGGCGTCGAGGACCCGGAGCAGGTTGAGGTCCAGGTCCGTGTCCACGGTCCGAGACTATGCAGCGTCTGCATGGCCATCGTGCAGACGGATCAGTTCCCGCTGGCCCCCGACGTCGCGACACTGCAGTCCGTGATGGAGCAGATCGTCGAGCCAGGCTTCGGTGGGGTCATCGGGCCGACCGTGAGCGAGTCGGTCCCGTGGTGGCCGGCCCCGACCGAGCGGGGCGATCGGCCCAACGTGGTCGTCATCGTGCTCGACGACGTGGGCTTCGCCCAGCTCGGCTGCTACGGCAGCGACATCGACACCCCCCACTCCGATGCCCTCGCCGCGGAGGGCGTTCGCCTGTCGAACCTGCACGTGACGCCGCTGTGCTCGCCGACCCGGGCCTGCCTGCTCACCGGTCGCAACCACCACACCGTGGGCATGAGCATGATCACCGGCTTCCCGTCGGGGTTTCCCAACGGGCGGGAGCAGGTCACCGACCGTGCGGCCATGCTGCCCGCGCACCTGCGGGCCGCGGGCTACGGGACCTACGCCGTGGGCAAGTGGCACCTGGGGCCCATGCACGAGATCAACCCGGCGGGCCCCTTCGACCACTGGCCGCTGGCCCACGGCTTCGACCGGTTCTACGGCTTCCTCGCCGGTGAGACCGACCAGTTCCGGCCCAACCTGGTCCAGGACAACGGCTTCCTCGAACGGCCGCCAGGACCGGGCTACCACCTGAGCGAGGACCTGACCGACAAGGCGATCGAGATGGTCGCCAGCCACCGGTCCGGTGCCCCTCACCGGCCCTTCTTCCTCTACCTCGCCTACGGTGCCTGCCACGGCCCTCACCAGGTGCCCGACGCGTACCTCGACACCCACCGGGGTCGCTACGACGACGGGTGGGACGTCGTGCGCGAGCGTTGGTACCGACGCCAGCTCGAGCTCGGCGTCATCCCCCCCGGTACGAAGCTGCCGCCCTCGAACCCCGGGGTCCCGGCGTGGGACGACGTCCCCGTGGCCGACCGAGACCTCTTCGTCCGCTACCAGGAGCTCTTCGCCGCCTTCCTCCACCACACCGATGCCCAGATCGGTCGGCTGCTCGCCGCCCTCGAGCGGCTCGACGCCCGCGACGACACCATCGTCGTCCTCGTCTCCGACAACGGCGCCGCCGGGGAGGGCGGCCAGGGCGGCGCCTGGAACGAGCTGCTGTCCCTCAACGGCATCGCCACCGGCGCCGACGACTCGCGCGCCCACCTCGACGTCCTGGGCGGACCCGACAGCTATCCGATCTACCCGACGGCCTGGGCCCAGGTCGGCAACACCCCGTGCAAGTGGTACAAGCACCACACCTTCGGCGGCGGCGTCCGGGCCCCGATGATCGTCAACTGGCCCCAGGCGCTGACCCGCCGGGGCGAGGTCGAGGGCGGCTTCGCCCACGCCGTGGACCTCGTGCCCACCCTGCTGGAGGCCTGCCGGGTGGAACCG
Source organism: Iamia sp. (assembly GCA_035765045.1). Lineage (GTDB taxonomy): Bacteria > Actinomycetota > Acidimicrobiia > Acidimicrobiales > Iamiaceae > Iamia. Next base: position 57,973 of record DASTYI010000139.1, read on the forward strand.
GCGCCGGTGGTCGGCGGGGTGGAGCAGCTCCCGATCGCGGGGACGTCGTTCCTCGGGCGCCTTCTGGGTGAGGACAGCGGACCGACCCCGCCACGCACGCAGTACTTCGAGATGGGCGGACACCGCGGCATCTACCACGACGGTTGGAAGGCCACCACCATGCACGCCTCGGGAACGCCCTTCGCCGAGGACCGTTGGGAGCTGTACCACCTCGACCAGGACTTCTCCGAGCACGACGACCTGGCCGACGCCGAACCTGACCGCCTGCGTCGCATGGTCGACCTGTGGTGGGCCGAGGCCGGCCGCTACGGCGTCGCCCCCCTCGACGACCGGTTCCTCGAGCGGGCGCTCTCACGACAGGGCCACCCCGACCACGGCGTCACCCGCTTCGTCCTCTACCGAGGCACCCGCAGGATCAGCGAGGCCGCGGCCCCCGAGCTCCACGGCGGACCCTTTCGCATCCGGGTCGACGTGCGCGACCTCGCCCCCGACCACGAGGGGGTGCTGCTGGCCTACGGCGGACGGTTCGCCGGCTTCGCGCTGCGGGTGCGCAGCGGCCGGCTCGAGCTCCTGCACCGCGGGCTCGATGGGTCGACCCGGTCCACCGTGACCGGCCCGCTCACCGTCGGCGACCACGAGCTGGGCCTCGACTGGGAGCCTGACGGGATGACGGAGGCGGCGGTCGCCCTCGTGGTCGACGGCGTCACGACGGCACGAGGTCGGGTCGAGTCGGTCGCGCCGTACTACGCCGGCGGGAACGGCATCGAGGTCGGATCCAACCGCCTCTCGCCCATCGACGGCTCCGACGGCACCTCGACGGACTTCACCGGCGACTTCCGCACCGTCACCATCGAGCTCGCATCCGAGCCGGTCGCCCCGACGATCGAACGAGCGCTGGCCGCCGACTGAGGGCTGCGACGAGCGACGCACCGGGGGCGACCCCGGGGGACGGGACCGCCCACGGCGATAGCGAACCGGTCCGGTGACCAGATCCCGCCCGAGTCGGGGCGGGCCGGCAGGCCTAGTGGCGGATGGGGGGTGGCGGGGGGGCCGGGGCGAAGGTGGTGGGGTCGCGGCGGGGGGCGATCTCGGTGTCGTCCTCGGGGCGGTCCGACGGGTCCCGGGCCACCCGGGTCGGGTCGTCGGGACCGGCCGGGCGGGGCGCCTTGCGCAGCGACGGCCGCCCCCGGCGACCACGGACCGCCGGTGTGCCCTCGGCCGGGGTCATGCCCACGCCGATGCCGGGGCCGGCCCGCCGCACCGGTGGCTCGGTGCCCACGGGGACCGCGGTCACCTCGACCTCGCGCTGGCCGTCGCCCCGGGTGCGGACCCGGGTGATCAGCGACATGGTGGAGTCGCGGACCCGGGTCTTGGCCTTGGCCTGGGCCTGGGTCATCGCCTGGTCGATCAGGACCGCCTGGCGGCCGAACTCCGAGTCGGTCATGCCGGTCCGATGGCGCCAGGCGGCCAGGCCGACGATGTAGGAGAAGGCGGCGAAGCCCGACACCAGGGCCACGGCCAGGAACGACAACCGCAGCTCGCTCAGCGGGATCAGCCCGAGCATCGAGCCGAGCACCCAGATCAGCTGGAAGCGGGTCTCGAACTTGGCGAACAACCGCCCCCGGTTGGCGTCGGGGGCGTCGCGCTGGACGATCGAGTCGAAGGCCAGCTTGCCGGCCGTCGAGGCGACGCCGACCGCGGCGCCGAGCAGGCCGGCGCCGACCGGCCCACCCATCACCGTGGCCAGCACGCCCACCCCGACGGTGAGCACGAGCACCCCGATCAGCATCCGCTCCTCGGGCCAGGCCTGGCGCAGCTTGGGGGCCAGCACCGAGCCCAGCAGCGTGCCGCCCACGCTGACGGCGGCGATGAAGCCGAAGGCGACCAGCTCCTTCGTCTCGCGGAAGTGGAAGGCGAAGTACAGGGTGAGGAAGCCGACGATGCCCCGCAGCAGGCCGATGCCACCGGCGGCGAGCAGCACGCCGACGCTGCGCAGCTCGGCCTTCTCCTCCGGGGTGGCCGAGGTGGGGGCGACCGCCACCTTGGGGATCCGCAGGGCCAGCCCGGCGCAGACGGCGAAGCCGCACACGGCCAGGGCCAGCGGGGCCGACGGGTTGTCGTCGAAGATCTTGAACAGCAGGGCGGCGGGGGCGGCGCCGACGAAGCCCATGATCCCGGACAGGAGCTGGAGCTTGGAGTTGGCCTCGACCAGCTCCTCGTCGCTGGCCACCACGCCGGGCACGAGCGACGAGCGGGCGATGCCGTAGGCCTTCTGGAGCACCAGTATGGCGAAGGCGGCCGGGTACAGCAGGAGGGTGTCGGCCCGGCCGATCAGGGCGAAGCAGAGGGCGCCGCGGGCGATGGCGGTGCCGATGACCACCCAGCGCCGCCCGCTGCGGGCCCGGTCGAGCGCCGGGCCGATCAGCGGGGCGACCACGGCGAACGGCGCCATGGTCAGCAGCAGATAGAGGAAGACCTTGCCCCGGGCGTCCGAGGTGGCGGCGCCGAAGAAGATGGTGCCGGCCAGGGCGGCGGCGACCATGGCGTCGGTGGCGGTCGAGGCGGCGTGGGTGCGGGCCAGCCGCATGAACGGGGTGATGTGGAACGCGGCGTTGGGCTGGCCCGTGTCCCCGCTGCCCGGGGTCCGCAAGGGGCGCCAGCCGCCCTCGTCTTCCACCCCGCCCATGCTACGACCCCCCTGCGACAGGGCCGTGGCGGGGCGGGGTCCGAACATCGGCGCCGCCCCTTCCCCGCCCTCCCGGTGCGACACCGGACCCGGTGGGCGACGACGCAGGCGGGCGGACCGGGGGAGGCGGCGCGGCGCTCGTCAGGGGCGGGGGGCGAGGCGGCGGGCGGTGTGGAGGGCGGTGACGAGGGCGACGGCGACGACGGCGCCGACCAGGAGGTTGGCGACGGCGAGCCAGGCACCGCCGACGAACGTGGCCGCCGACCAGCCGTCGAGGGCGGCGACGACCACACCCCAGGCCACGGTGGCGAGCGCCGCCACCAGCACGCCGTGGGGCCGGGTCGCCCGCGGGAGGCACAGCGGCCCGACCAGCAGGCCGACGACGATCATCGTGGGGATCACGGCGGCCAGCCTCCCACGACCGGGCCTACGCCGCGTACTTGTAGCCGAGGCCGCGGATGGTGGTGATGTGGACCGGGTTGGCGGGGTCGGGCTCGACCTTGGCCCGGAGGCGCTTGATGTGGACGTCGAGGGTCTTGGTGTCGCCCACGTAGTCGTGGCCCCAGATCCGGTCGATCAGGGTGTCGCGGGTGAGGACCCGACCGGCGTGCTCGAGGAGCAGGGCCAGCAGCTCGAACTCCTTGAGCGGGAGGTTGACCGCCTCGCCCCGGATGACGACCTCGTGGCGGGCCGGGTCGAGCTGGACGTCGCCGACCACGAGGGCCTCGGCGCTGGGCTCGGGCAGGGCGTCGGCGACCCCGGGAGACCGGCGCAGCACGGCCCGCATCCGGGCCACCAGCTCGCGCAGGCGGTACGGCTTGGTGACGTAGTCGTCGGCACCGACCTCCAGGCCCACGACGGTGTCGATCTCGGCCCCCTTGGCCGTCACCATGATGATCGGGACCTTCGACCGGCTCCGCAGCTCGCGGCAGACGTCGATGCCCGAGACCTTGGGCAGCATCACGTCGAGCAGCACGAGGTCGGGGCGAACGACGTCGAAGAGGTCGAGGGCCTGGGCCCCGTCCCGGGCCACCTGGACCCGGAAGCCCTCGCGGGCCAGGCCCACGGTCAGGGCGTCGACGAAGCTGTCCTCGTCCTCGACGACGAGGATCGTGGTGGGGGCGCTGGTCATGCACTCCTCCTGGGAGCGGTGGGATCGTCGGCGTCGCCCCCGGTGGCGCCGCCGACGGCGACGGGTCCCGGGCCGGCCGGGACGTGGACGGTGAAGGTCGAGCCCTGGCCCTCGATCGAGCGCACGGTGACCTCGCCCTCGTGGTTGGCGACGACGTGGCGCACGATGGCCAGGCCGAGGCCGGTGCCGCCGGTGTCGCGGCTGCGGGCCCGGTCGACGCGGTAGAAGCGCTCGAAGATCCGCTCGATGTCGCGGGCGGGGATGCCGAGGCCGTGGTCCTCGACCTCGATGGCCACTGTGGTGCCGTCGGAGGCGGCCCGGACCTCGACCGTCGAGCCCGGGCTGGAGTACTTGACGGCGTTGTCGAGCAGGTTGGCCACGGCCGAGACCAGCTGGCGGCGGTCGCCCCAGGCCGAGACCCGGGTCGACACCTCGCGCACCCGGATGGCGATCTCGGACAGCTCGGCGGCCGGGCGGATGCGGTCGGCGGCCTCCTCGAGCACGAGGTGGACGGCGACGGGCTGGCGCACGTTCTCGGCCCCGGCCTCGATCCGGCTCAGCTCGAGCAGGTCGTCGATGGTCCGGCTGACCCGGAACGACTCGTTGACGACGCGCTCGGTGAGCCGGTGGGCGACGTCGGGGTCGGGCTCGGCCAGCAGCGTCTCGGCGAGGAGGCCGATGGCGCCGACCGGGGTCTTGAGCTCGTGGCTCAGGTTGGCGACGAAGTCCCGCCGCACCGCCTCCAGCCGGCGGGCCTCGGTGATGTCGTCGATGACGACGAGGGCGCCGCGGGGCAGCGGCCGGGCGATCACCTCGACCACCCGGGGCGGCGGGCCGAAGAGCTCGATGGTGCGCGTCCCCCCGGTGCCGGCGATGGCGGCGGCGGCGAGCTCGTCGACCGCCCCGCTGACCAGGGCCTCGCCGTGGCGGGCGGCGGCGACGTCGCGGGCGGCGCGGTTGCGGGCCACGACCGAGCCGGCGGCGTCGACGACGACGACGCCCTGGGGCACGGCGTCGAGGCCGGCGCGCAGCTGGCGGACCACGTCCTCGGAGGCGGCCAGCCGGCGCGAGGCGTCGTCCCGGCCGCGGACCAGGTCGGGGACGCGGGCGGCCTCGGCCCGGGCCGCCCGCAGGCGGACGGCGAGGACCACGACGGCGACCAGGAGGGCGGCGGCCAGCAGGCCCAGGGCGCCGGCCACGTCAGGCCGTCTCCCCCGGGGGGGCCGGGCGGAGGCGCCGGTCGGCGGCCCGGGCGACCAGGCGCCGGTCGATCTCGGCGGCGGCCGGCTGCCAGTCGTCGGCCCGGATGCCGGCCAGGCAGGTGACGGCGACGTAGCCGGCGGTGACCAGGGCGGTGTCGGAGTCGGGCGGGAGCTCGACCCCGGCCTCGACCAGCGTGAGCTCCAGCACGCCGTCGTCGTGGGCCTTGAGGGCGGCCCGGACGGTGCCGAAGGGCGCCAGCGAGGCCCAGCGCGAGCCCCGCACGTCCTCGATCGGCCCGGTGGGGACGTTGACGTTGAGCACCGTCTTGGCCGGGGCCGTGCGCAGCCACTCGACGGCGGCGGCGCCGACCTCGGCGGCGGCCCGGTAGGTGGCGGTGCCGTCGTCGTCGATGCCGACCGACACGGCCACCGCCGAGACCCCGAGGTTGGCGCCGGTGAGGGCGGCGCCGACGGTGCCCGAGTGGAGGACGGCCCGACCGGTGTTGTTCCCCGGGTTGATGCCCGAGGCGACGATGTCGGGCGGGTCGCCGAAGCCGCCCAGCCGGGCCGCCATCACGCACAGGGCGGGCGGGCCGGCGAGGGCGAAGGCGGCGATGTGCTCGGCGCCGGGGATGGTCGCCGGGGTGGTGTGGAGGTCCGAGCGGCGCCCGAGGTCGCCGATGGCGGCGCCGTAGCCGCTGTGGTCCCGGTCGGGGGCGACGACGAGGACGTCGTGGCCGTCGTCGTCGAGGGCGGTGGCCAGGGCGTGGAGGCCCGGCGCCTCGATGCCGTCGTCGTTGGTGACCAGGATCCGCATCTACCCGCCGTCCCCCGGCGTCCCGCCCTCGTCGCCCCCGGTCGGCCCGTCGGCCGCGGCGCGGGCCTGGCGGACCGCCTCGCGCGCCGCCCCGGTCTGCTCGGGGAGCCAGCCGGTGACCATGTACCGCACCCGCTCGCCGATGTTGACGGCGTGATCGCCGATCCGCTCGTAGTACCGGCCGATCAGGGCCAGCTGGACGGCGGCCTGGACCTCGAAGGCACCCTCGTTGGACGCCTCGAAGATCTCGGCGATGTAGTCCTGGTGGAGGTCGTCGAGCCGGTCGTCGAGGTCGTCGAGGGCGGCGGCCATGGCCGCGTCGCCGTCGGCGTAGGCGTCGATCGACAGCCGGAAGAGCCGGGCCGCCTCGTCGCCCATCCGGCTGATGAGGCCACGCAGGCGGGGGGTGTACTCGGTGCCGTAGATGCGCCGGGCGCCCTTGGCGATGTTGACGACGAGGTCGCCGCTGCGCTCGATCTCGCTGACCATCCGCACGCCGGTGATCAGGCCCCGCAGGTCGCTGGCCATCGGCTGCTGGAGGGCGAAGACGGCGTAGCACTGCTCCTCGGTCTCGAGGGCGAGGGCGTCGAGCGGGTCGTCGCCGTCGATGATCGCCTGGGCGCCGCCGAGGTCGTGGTCGAGCAGGACCTGCGTCGCCCGCGGGATCCCCTCGGTGACCATCGCCGCCATGCGGACGATGTCGCCCTTGATGGAGTCGAGCTGCTGGTGGTACGTCCGGCGGGTCTGCACACCGCTCCCCTGGGTCTCGCTCATCACCGGATCTCGGCGGTGAGGTGGGCGGGATCGCCAGTGATCAGGTACCGGATGCGCGCCCCGATGATGGCGGCGTGGTCGGCGATGCGGTCGAGCGATCGGCCCGCCACCAGCGTACGCACGGCGGCCAGCACGGCGTCGGGTCCCTCGATGCCGAGCAGGTCGCGGCTGAAGCGCTCGGTGAAGGCCTCCATCGGCCGCTGGTCGGCCAGCTCGGACGCCAGCCCGAGGTCCTGGGCCGACCACGCCCGCAGGGCGGTGCGGTACTGCTCGACGGCGGTGTCGGCCATCGAGAGCAGCAGGTCGAAGGTGGCGGGGTGGGCGCGGAGCAGCTCCCAGTCGGGCGCCAGCTTGACGACCCGCAGGGCGAGGTCGCCGATCCGCTCCAGCTCGGAGAGCACGCGCAGCACCGAGACGACGAAGCGGAGGTCGCCGGCCACCGGGCTCTCGCGGGAGAGCAGGTCGTAGCAGCGCTCGGTGAGCGACACGTTCATGGCGTCGATCAGGTCGTCGGCCTGGAGGGTGACCAGGGCCAGGTCGGCGTCGCCCGAGCGCAGGACCTCGCGGGTCCGCTCCAGGTTCTCGTCGACCCTGACCCCCATCAGCTCGACCTGGATCCGCAGCTGCTCGAGCTCGGCCGTGAACGCCTGGCGCACCGGCTTCTCCGAGGAGGGAGTCGCCATCGGAGGCCTCAGCCGAACCGGCCCGTGACGTAGCTCTCGGTCCGCTCGTCGGAGGGGTTGGAGAACATGGTCTCGGTGGCGTCGAACTCGACCAGCAGGCCCGTGCGGGTGTCGCTGGTCTCGTTGACCTCGGTGGTGAAGAAGGCGCAGCGGTCGCTCACCCGGGCGGCCTGCTGCATGTTGTGGGTCACGATCACGATCGTGTACTGCGCCTTGATCTCCTCCATCAGGTCCTCGATGCGCCCGGTGGCGATCGGGTCCAGGGCCGAGCAGGGCTCGTCCATCAGGATGACCTCGGGGTTGGTGGCCAGGGCCCGGGCGATGCAGAGCCGCTGCTGCTGCCCGCCGGAGAGGCCGAGGCCCGAGGCCTTGAGGCGGTCCTTGACCTCGTCCCACAGGGCGGCCTGGCGCAGGCTGCGCTCGACGATCTCGTCGAGGGCGGCGCCCTTCTTGGCGATGCCGGCGGTGCGGGGGCCGTAGGCGACGTTGTCGTAGATCGACTTGGGGAACGGGTTGGGCTTCTGGAACACCATGCCGATCCGCCGGCGGACCTCGACCGGGTTGACCTTGGGGTCGTAGAGGTCGACGCCGTGGTACCGCAGGTCGCCCTCGACCCGGGCGATCTCGATCAGGTCGTTCATCCGGTTGAAGCAGCGCAGCACCGTCGTCTTGCCACAGCCCGACGGGCCGATGAAGGCGGTGACCTCGTGCTCCTTGATGTCGAGCTTCACGTCGCGCACGGCGCGGAAGTCGCCGTAGTAGACGGACAGGTCGTCGACGTCGAAGACGGTGGCGCCGTCGGCCGTCGCCGCCGGGGTGGCGGAGGGCTCGGGCGTCGGCGCCGCCTTGTCGAGGTCGGTGCGATCGGTCATGGGATGGGCCTCGGTGGAGAGGGGCGGCACGGACGAGGACATGGGGGTCACCTGGTCTTCTCGAACTTGTTGCGGAGGACGATGCCCACGGCGTTGATCCCCAGGATCACGACGAGGGTCACGACGATGGCGGCGGCGGTGTTGTCGGGCCAGCCCTGCGCCGACGGGAGCTTCGTCCACACCGAGATGATGTGGGGGAGCGAGGTGAAGTCACCGCGGAGGTCGCCCAGCTCGCCGCCGCCGAAGTAGCGCTTGGCCCCGATCAGCAGCAGCGGGGCGGCCTCGCCCAGGCCGCGGGCCAGGCCGAGGATCGTGCCGGTGAGGATGCCGGGGAGGGCGTTGGGCAGCACGAGGGTGCGGATGACCTCCCAGCGGGTGGCGCCGGCGCCGAAGCCGCCCTCCCGCAGGGACTTGGGGACGGCCCGGATGGCCTCGGCCGAGGTGATCACCACGATCGGCAGCACCAGGATCGACAGCGTCAGGCCGGCCGAGAGGAGCGACTCCCGCCCGGTGAGGGGCTCGAGGCCGCCCCGGGCGAACAGGGCGGCGCCGAGCAGTCCGTAGACGATGGCGGGGACGCCGGCGAGGTTGCGGATCACGACCTCGATGGCCCGGGTGAAGAGGTTGTCGCTGGCGTACTCCTCGAGGTACAGCGCCGTGGCCACCCCCAGCGGGAAGGCGACCACGATGATGATGACGCCCATCTGGATGGTGCCCATCAGCGCCTGGTACACGCCGGCGATCTCGGCCCGCTGCGACGTGTAGCGGCTGAGGAAGTCGCCCACGCCCCGCTCGCTCAGGTACGGGATCCCGACGCTGCCGACGTTCCACAGCAGGGCGATCAGGGTGGCCAGCACCAGGCCGAGGCAGGACAGGAGCAGGTAGCGGAAGACCTTCCCGCTGATGTCGGCCTTCTCGCCCCGGAGGCGGGCGGCCACGACGTCGGCGGTGATCTCGGTGGGGACGATGCTCATCGGCGGGTCCTCAGTAGGTGATCCGCACGCGGCGCACGAAGCGGGCGGCGACCAGGTTCAGGGCGAGGGTCATCAGGAACAGCACGAGGCCGAGGAAGAACACCGACTGGTACTCGGGGCCGCCGGCCTGCTGGTCGCTGCCGGTCAGCACGCCGGTCATGGCCGAGGTGATCGTGATGCCGCCGTCGGTCGGCTTCGACGCCACCGTCGGCGTCCCGCCCCCGGCGAGGAACACGACCATCGTCTCGCCGACGGCCCGGGACACGGTCAGGATGATCCCGGCCACCAGGCCGGAGATGGCGGCCGGCACGACCACCCGGACCACGGTGGTGACCTTCCGGGCGCCGATCCCGTAGGAGGCCTCCCGCATGGCCTGGGGCACGGCCCGGAGGGCGTCCTCGGAGACCGAGGTCATCAGCGGGATGCAGAGCAGGCCGACGCCGAGGCCGGCGACCAGCAGGTTGAACCGGGGGCTGTCCTCGAAGATCCGCTGGGTGATCTCGGGGGCGATGAACCGGAAGGCGAAGTAGCCGACGACCACCGAGGGGATGCTGGCCAGGACCTCGATGATCGGCTTCAGGATGCGCCGGACCCGGGGCTTGGCGTACTCCGAGAGGTAGATCGCCGCGCCGAGGCCGACCGGCGCCGCCAGCAGCGTGGCCACCAGGGTCACCCACAGGGTGCCGCTCAACGGGGCGAGCATCCCGTAGCTCTGGCTCCGGGGCCGCCACACGTCGCCGGTCAGGTCACCGAGGTCGATGGCGGTGATGAAGCCGATCGAGTCCCGCAGCAGCGAGAAGACGATCAGCAGGCTGATGACGATGGCCAGCACGCCGGCGGCGGCCAACGTCTTGCCGACGGCGGCGTCGACGGCGGTGCGGCCGTCGCTGCGGGAGAGGTCGGCCAAGGTGACGGGGCCGGGGGTCTGGCCGGTGACGTTGCTCATCGCGGTCCTGGGGTGGGCTCGTCGGTTCCGCGCGCAACCTACGGAGGGCAGGTGGCGGGGCGGGACGACGAGGGTGAACGGGGGGTGAACAGGGGCCCAACCTTGGGTGGCAGGGCCCGCTGCGGGGGACGGAGGAGGCCCCGGCGCCGGGCGCCGGGGCCTCGCTGTCGGACGGTCTCAGCCCCTGGTCACAGGGCTGGCCGGGTCTCAGCCGGCGGCCTCGACCTGGGTGCCGGTGGTCCGGTCCTCCCACGCCGCCTGGGTGGCCGAGTCGTCGGCCAGGGCGATGTAGTCGGCGCCCTCGACGAAGCCGCTGAGGCCGTCGAGGTAGAAGTCGACGTAGGCCTCGACGGCCGGGTTCTCCTCGGCCTTGGCCACGTTGACGTAGATGTAGAGGCTCCGCGAGATCGGGTAGCTGCCGTCCTGGATCGTCTCGGCGGTGGGCTCGACGCAGTCGCCGCCGGGCTCGGCCGACACCGGCATCTTCTTCACGCCGTCGGCCAGGTCGGCGAAGGCGAAGCCGACCCACCCGAGGCCGCCGGGCTCGCCGCCGACGCCCTCGATGATGGCGTTGTCGTCGGACTGGGCGGCGTAGTCGGTGCGGGTGGTGGCGGCCTCGTCCTCGGTGATGCTGCCGTCCTCGACGCGGGGCTCGGCCGCCGTCTCCAGGACGATCTCGATGAAGCTGTCGTAGGTGCCCGACTCCTCACCGGGAGCCGTGATCACGAGCGACTCGTCGGGGAACTCGGTGTCCGAGCCCAGGGCCGAGGCCACCTCGGCGGCGCCGGTCCAGCTGTCGACGCCCTCGGCCTCCGGGCCGATCAGGGCGTAGAGGTCGGCGAAGCTCAGGCACTCGAGGGGGTTGTCGGGCGAGGTGATGACGGAGATGCCGTCGATGCCCACCTCGAGCTCGACGAACTCGATGCCCGCCGCCTCGCAGGCCGCGGCCTCCTCCTCCTTGATCGGGCGGGAGGCGTCGGAGATGTCGGTCTCGCCCGAGCAGAACAGCTCGAAGCCGTCGCCCGTGCCGGGGCCGTCGACGGTGACGTCGACCCCGCTGGCCTGCGACCGGAAGGCCTCGGCGACGGCCGTGGAGATGGGGGCGACGGTCGACGAACCGGACACCGAGACGCTGCCCTCCAGCGAGCTGGCCTCCTCGGGGACCGTGGCGTCGGTGTCACCGGCCTCGTCGGTGTTGTCGTTGCCGCAGGCGCTGGCCGTCAGCAGGAGGGCGGCGGCGAGGGTGGCGATGCCGGCCCGGCGGAGTCGGGTGTGCATGTGATGTGGTCTCCTCAGAGGGGTCCAGGGACGCCCCCTCGGAGGGGGCACGCCGCGCAAGGTACGGAGGAGAGGTGGCCGCCCCCGGTGAGCCAGGTGACGGCCCGGTGAACGAGCGACCAACGTTCACCCCACCGCCCCACCGCCCCCCGGAACTGGCGATCAGATCCGACGGTCTCCCGTCGGATCCGATCGCCAGTTCGGGGGGGTTGGGGTGGGGTGGGGCGGGGTGGGTGAGGGGGACGCTCCTATGGATCGTCAAGTGGGTGAGGGC